>JAICIG010000147.1 GCA_025924495.1 Pirellulales bacterium
ATCTCTTCGCCGGGTTTTTCTTCTTTCGCGTCACCGAACGGATCGGCCTCCGCGTCGGCCTCCTTGGCGTTGCCTTCCTCAGCGGGCATTTCCTCGCCGGGCTTTTCTTCGCTCGGTTCGGCAAAGGGATCTTTTTCTTCGGCGGGTTTCGCATTGTCCTCGGCTGGCTTCTCGTCTTCCGGCGCAGGCGGTTCCTCGGCCGGCATTTCTGCGTCCGCCTCGGGTTTTTCGGCGGGCGCGGCTTTGTCCTCGGCCGGCTCGCGATCGGGCTGCAACAGCACGTTCGGCTCGTTGCGGCGAATGCGCTCATAACGTTCGAAGCGGGCTCGCTCGCGCTCGTGGAATGCCAGCAGTCGTGCGTCGGAGCGGTACTTTTCGATCAGCATTCGCGGGCGGCCTTGAACGCGTTCGAGCGCCTTGCTGACATTGTAGAACCGGTCGGTGTCGCTCATTTCCAGACGGGCCGCTTCGGCGAAGTCTGCTTCCGCCTCTTGCGGGCGTCCCAGCTTGAGGTAGCTCAGGCCGCGATAATAGTGGACGCGAGGATCCTGACTGCCGTTTTGCACGGCCCGCGTCAACTGGTTGTAGGCCTCGACGTAGTCGCCGCCGTTGAATGCGTGCACGCCGTTGCCATACAGCTCATTGAGCGCGTCGCTCTGGGCGACGACGGGCAAACACAGCGCGAACACAAATCCCCACGTCATGAGGGGCTTATTGCGAAGCATGGATTTGGGCTCCCAAGAATTTGGAGAGTCGGGCGATAGAGTTTTGGACGAGGCCCCGAAAGCTAAAATCGTAATCTGGCCTCGCGCCGATTTCAAGCAAACTGCCGCCGCAGGGCGACTTTTGCAGCTTACGGCAACGGTTTGACCAGGATGTTCTTGTAACGGACTTTGCTGCCGGGATCGTGCTGCTGGAGACCGAATTTTCCCTGCGACAGCTTGTGGGGGCCGGTCACCCCTTCGGGTTCATCGTACTCAAACAAAGTCTTGTCGTTGATCTTCACGGTGATGCGGTTGCCTTGCACGATAATGTGCTGAGTCCACCAGGTATTGTCTTTGGCGGCCGACTCAAAGACCTTGACCGTATAGTAGATGCTGCCGGTCTTGACCGGGTCTTTGTGCGTATTGTTGACCTGCGACTCGTAGCCCTTGGTCGGCCAACCCTCTTCCGGCTGGCTATGGAAGAAGATGCCGGAATTGCCCCCCTCATTGATCATCACGTCGGCTTTGAACTCGAAGTTTTTGAATTCACGGTCGGCATAGAACAAGTGGCTGCGATCGCCCTGCCCGCAAATGACCCCGTCTTCTACCGTCCAGTTTTCGGGGCGCTCCGTCGCTTTCCAGCCTGTCAGCGTCTTGCCGTCAAACAGCGAGATCCAGCCGTCGTCTGCCGCATGGACCGGACCCGCGACAAACGCCGAACCACAAACCGCTAAGACGGCGCATGCCGCGACCAGTTCGCACGCTTTGTTCATCGATTTAGCAACTCCCAGCTGCAAGTTCTTCTCTCTGAGGAATGGTCGTCGGAAGCCCGCGCCCTGCGAGCAAAAGATTTCGCGTCGATCAGCCGACGCGCGACCAAAGCGGACCGGCGATCGGCCCTGGAAACTACCGAGCAATCGCCTCGTCGGACGGCGGTAACTTTCATCTAGTCTGATGAGAGGCAGCCGGCCTGTAAATGAAAATCTCGCATGATCGGGCAACTTTTTCTGACATCGGCCGGCGCCCCGAAAGCTGGGTTTTTTGTCAGCCGGCGGCGCCGGGTCAGACAAGGTAGGTTTGTGACGGATTTAACGCCGGCTTGCTGGGCGTCTGGCGCATGCATCGCCACATTCCGCGACATGCGGATCGATCGAGATCGGCCGGTATCAAGCCTTCGTGAAGTCTATTCGGTTGACGCGTTTTCGCCATGGCAGGCGGTGCACGCCTTGACGATTTGCAAGGCGGTCTGAGGAGCCGTTTTTGGTCCTTCCGATCCGACCGCATGACAGGCAGTGCAGCACGCCTGCCGGAAGGATTCTTGAGCAGCTTTGCCGCCATCCAAGGATGCTACCAGCATCGCGCCGCGGACTTCGCTAGAACAAGTTCGCCCAAGCTTCATTTGGGCCGACCAGGCACGTGGATCGTCGGGCAGTCGCCAGTGCGCAGTTCCTGCAGTCGCCAATGCTGTCCGCTCGCCGGAAGCTCGATCGTCGGAGCCGAGCCGGCGCAACAGTCCTGCCAAAGCCATGCCAAGGAAGATCGCCGCGGCAATTCTCACAGACGGTCGCAAGGACCACCGCGGCAGAGCCATTGGAATGGGAGGACAAAGTTGCCGACGCAGCGATCGCGAACGCCGCTGCGCGATGCGGCTGGGCGGGTTTTCTTTCACCGTCAACCACGGCGCCAGGTTTGAGCCCGACTCTCCCCAATAACTGGGCAAATTGCGGCTTTCTTCGGGAGTCACCGCCTCCTGGAACAATTCGATGGCGGGGCGGAGCGCTTCGGCCAATTCGCGGCAGCCTCGGCAGTGGGTCAGATGCGATTCGACCACGCCGTCAGAAGGGGCGCCGGTTGGAAATGGACCGCGCGTGAGGATATCGAAAACTTCATCGCATTGGATCATACGGCGCCTTAATCTCGTTCTGGCCGGTGCAGAGGTTCTGGATTGAAATCAGACGAAGGAAAAACAGACGACGATATTTCGCCGCGCCGCGCCGACGTCTGCGATGCGACCTCGGTTTCGTTCCGCAGCGCATGCACATGGTCGGCCAGCCGCATCAGTCCCCAGCGGACCCGGTTCTTGGCAGTGCCCAGACTGCACTGCATGGCGTCGGCGATTTCTTCGAACTTGAGCCCGCCGAAAAATCGCAGTCGCAAAGCGTCCGCCTGCACGGTTGGCAATGCGGCGAGCGACGCTTCCAGCAAATCGACGCGCTCGCGCGCCAGCAGGCGCTCCAGCGGCTGCTCCGCCGGGTTGGCGGCTCGCGCCAAGTCGAGTGGAGTCTGGGCGCCGTCCCGCGCTTCGTCAGTCCAGCACAACACGCGCGGTTCGCGCGATTGGCCGCTCCATGAACGGCGACATTGATTGAGCAAGATCGTCCAGAGCCAGGTGCGAAAACTATAAGCTTCGCGGTAGGTATGGCGGCCTTTGAACGCCGCCAGGAACGTCTCTTGAACGGCGTCCTCGGCCCAGTCGGTTCGGCCCAGTCGACTACGAGCTACCCGCAACAGCGCCGGCTGGTAGCGTCGCACTAGTTCGGCAAACAAGGCCGCTTCGCCCGCCTGGACGCGACGCATGACGGCTTGATCGGGCAAATGACTGCTCGATTCGGGCATTGCGGCGTCCCACTCGCAGGGCGAAATCGATCGGAGAAACGGCAAGCTCCATTCTGTGCTGCACCGGCTCCCGGCGGCAAGCAGTTGGCGCACGATTTCTGGCGAATGGCCAGGCGCGCGGCCTCGCGATCCGTCATCAGGCCCCACGCGCGGATGCCGCGTCTTGACAGGACATTCTAATTCGTTAGAATTAGTATCTCGGGGCGACAACAGGAGGTGCAAGATGGCGCGGCCGGCCAGTAATCAGCCTACGGACGGCGAATTGGAGCTGCTCAAAGTACTCTGGGAACACGGCCCTTCAGAGCTGGGCGCCATCTGCGCCGAACTCCGCCGTCAGCGCCCCGTGGCGACCACCACCGTGGCCACCATGCTCAAGGTGATGCTCGACAAGCAACTCGTGAAACGCACGCCCAGCAAGCGGCGTTATCTCTGGTCGGCCAAAGTCAGCCGCCAGCATGCCACTCGCGGACTGGTCAAGCAGTTGATCGATCGCGCTTTCGACGGGTCAGCCCAATCGCTCGTCGCCCATCTGGTCGAAGGCCAGAAACTGTCCGAAGAAGATCGCCGCCAGATTCTTTCCATGTTGGCGGGAGAGTCCTCTGCCGCTGGCAAGGCTCCGGCGGAAAGTCGGCGTGCTGATTCCAGCGATGAATCAAGCGAAGCTATGTGATGTTCTGGGGAGTCAATCGTCATGCAGGTCTTGTCCTTTCCCGAATCGCGCTGGTGGCTGGCTGCTGGTTGGACGATTTTGCATTTTCTCTGGGTCGGCGTCGCCTTGGGCGTGCTGGCAGCTCTGTTCCGCGCCCTCACGCGTCGCGCGGCGCCGCAAGCAAGATACTTGCTGGCGCTCGCTTGTTTGCTTGCCGTCGCGGCCGCTCCCGCGGCCTTGTTCATTCGCATGCTGGACAGCGGCGCGAGATCAGCCGCATCGGCTTTGCCTCGAGCCGGTCCGGCGCCGCCCGCCGCGCCGACGACGGACATTACGCCGCGAGTCTACGTTGCCGTCCCCTCGCCCCTTTTGGCTGAGGCGCCGCCGGCTGATAAAGCGCCCGCCACGCCCGCGCAGCAGCAAGCGTTGGCCGCTCTTTTGGCCTGGCGAGTACGCAGCTTGTTGGAGCAGATCTGTCGCTGGCTGCCTTGGCTATGGCTCGTAGGCGCTCCGGCGACTCTGGCTCGTCTGGCGATGGGAATGATCGGCGCCGAGTGGATCAGAAGCCAGAGCCGGGTGCTGGGCGATGGAGAACTTTATGCGGCTTGCCAGCGAGTTAAATCGTCGCTCAAGATCGCCAGTAACGTAGCAGTCGCCGTTTCAGACCGGATCGCCTCGCCGCTGCTGGTCGGTATCGTAAGGCCGATGATTGTATTGCCCGGGGCGGCGCTGATCTGCTGCACGCCGGAACAGTGCGAGATGATTCTGCTGCATGAACTGGCTCACGTTCGGCGCTGGGATAATCTCGTTAATCTTGGACAACGGCTGATCGAGGCCGTGTTGTTCTTTCACCCCTTCGTCTGGTGGTTATCGAACTGGGTGCGGTTGGAGCGAGAGCACTGCTGCGACCGCGCGGTGCTTGAGCGCACCAGTCAGCCGCAAGCGTATGCCGAAATGCTGGCTGCTCTGGCGCTGCCCGGCATCCGACCGCAACACGCCGCGGCCGCCATGGCCGATCATCATCTTGTTACTCGGATACGTCACATCTTGAACCTGGAGGATCGTTCGATGGGAGTTTCTCGCAAAACGCTGTCGGGTTTGATCGCGCTGGCGATTACTTGTGGCTGGATCGTTGTCTCCTACGCTCAGCAGGCGGATGACCGATCGCTGGCGGCCGGCGGCGCCAAGCCCTCCGTGTCGGCAGACGCCGAGGCGGAGCCGCCAAAAAAAGTCTCGCAAAACCTGGAAGCAGCGGCTGAACCTTCTCCGCCCGCCGGCGCTGCTGCACTGGCGGATCGCGTTCAGGTATTTCTTCGCGATAGCGGCGAGATCACAAACCTCGAATTCTCCGTCGAGACGCCTCGCCACTGGGCGCCGGAGCAAGCCGTGGGGCCGCCCAACACGCCGGAACCGGGCGACTTTGCCACGGCCTGGGCCTCTGCCACTCCCGACGGCCAGGAAGAATGGCTTGAACTGACTTATGAGAAGCCGGTTGAAGCCGTGGCCTTAATGGTTTATGAATCGTTCAATCCCGGCGCGCTCTACAAAATCATCGTCTACGATGAAAACGGCAACGAGATCCAGGCCTTCAGCGGCGAAGATCCCACGCGGCCGGGCAGCGAGCACGGCATATCGCTCGTCAAATTGAACGTCAAGAAGCTGAAGGTAAACAAGGTGCGATTGTATTTGAAGTCGCCCGACGTCGGTGGTTGGAATGAAATCGACGCGGTGGGCCTGCTCGATATTCAAGGCCAGACACATTGGGCTACCGCGGCCAAGGCGAGCAGCACGTTCGCAGACAACGCCCAAATTGGCGTTCAGGGCACGTGGGACGGCGCGATTCTATATAATCACGCCTTCTCGGCCGATCCTCGCATCGCCGCCTTGGAGCAGCGCATTCAGAAGCTGGAAGAGGAACTCGCGTCGCTCAAGCAGTCGCTGGGTCGGAACGTGGAGCCGAGCGGAACGCCGTGAATGTCGTTCGGCCAATGAACATCGTGCGGGGCCGCCGCGGGCGTCGGCTGAAACTTCGCCCGCGGACGGTCCCGACATCGATGCTGGAGCGCGCCATAGGCCTGTCGCGACTCACCCCGAGTCTCTCCAGCCACCCAAGCGCTTAGGTTGCGTAGCCGGCAAGTCTCTCCTACTTGCCGCCCGCCTACAAGTTATCGGGCGCGGACGAGTTCCCGCTTGCAGGAAAAGTTTACGGATTCGCGAACTGCCGCCGAGCTTTCGCAGATTGGCGCACGACTGCGGATTGTGTGAATCGCAGCGAGGCGCCCCCTCGGGCGTGGCGTCAGGAAAAATGAGCGCGCCAGTCACGCCTCTTCTCCCTTATCTTCCTTGCCCCCGACGCTGATGAAGCGGTAGCCTGCGCCGCGCACGCTGAGGAAGTGTTGCGGATCCGCCGGGTCTGCTTCGAAGTACTTGCGCAGCCGCATGACGAAGTTGTCGACGGTGCGCGTGTTTTCGATATTCGGTTGCCGCCACACTCGTTCGAGCAATTCCGCGCGGCTGATGACGCGTCCTTCGTTATCAATGAAATACCGCACGAGGTTCATCTCGATCGGCGTCAATCGCAATTCCTGCCCATCGACGCTGGCCTCGTATGTGTCGAACTTGATTTTCACGCGGCCGAACTCGTAACTGCCGACCGGCTTGTTGTTGGTTGCCGCGGGCTCCCGCCTGCGAAGCAGGTTACGGACCATGGCTAACAACTCTTCCAGTTCAAACGGCTTTTGCAGGTACTGATTGGCGCCGACGTCGTACCCGCGGATTCGATCTTCCGACAGGCTGCGAGCGCTGAGCATCAACACCGGCACATTGTTCTGTGCGTTGCGCAGCGCTTCGCAGACGGCATAGCCGCTCATGCCCGGCAACATCAAATCGAGAATGACCAGATCGACTCCGTTCGGGTCGGACTCAAGCAACTTCAAAGCAGCGGGGCCCTCGCCGACGACGCTGACGCGGTAGCCTTCGGCCTCCAGGTTGTACTTGATGCCGATGGCCAGATGGCCTTCGTCCTCGACGACCAAGATGTGTTTAGCGGGTTCTGTCATGTATTGCCAGGCGCAAACGATCGCCGCAGGTTCATTCCGCAATGATCTCCGGTAGCCTGTCTTCGCCCGCCCGAGCTGAAAATTGGAATCGTCACGGCCGCTAGCTTCGCTCAGCCAACGCGGTGCGCTGGTCGTCGGCGAATCGCTCGACGGCGCGGCCCGGCAACTCCACTTCAAAGATCGTACCTGGCTGCGAACCGCGCCCGCGCACGCTGACCTTGCCTTTCATTCGGCTCACCAGCGTGCGCACAATATATAAACCCAGGCCGGTGCCGCTTTGCGAGCGTTCCAGTTCGTTGCCTAGGCGTACGAATCGGCCGAAGATCTTGCGCCGCAATTTGGCCGGAATGCCCGGCCCGTTGTCGCTGACGCGGGTGGTTACAGCGCCGCGGCCGTTCGTCCATGACTCGACGGCCACCTGCGCCTGCGGTCCCGAGTATTTCACCGCATTGTCGATCAGGTTGCGAAAAACGATTTCGACATCAACGGGCCGCGCTCGGACCACGCAAGGCACGGCTTCGAGCGTAACCGTTTCGGCGGGCAACTGATGCCGCAGGCAGACGGTTCGCACGCACGTTTCCAGCACCTGATCCAATCGCACGTCGGTCGCCTCCTGGTCGAGCGGCGCCTGGTCGAGTCTCGCCGCGTCGAGCAGGTGGTTGATCAAAGTGTCCAGCCGATTCAGATCATCGAGCATGAAGCGATAAAAATCGGCCTGCTGTTCCTCGGTGACGCTGCGGCGGCTGAGCGTTTGCAGGTACAGTTTGAGCGAAGCGATCGGGCTTTTCAGCTCGTGCGTGACGCTGTCGATGAAATTCGATTGCCGCTGGTTAAGACTGATCTGTTGGACGGCAATCGTGAGATACAGCACGACGCCGACGAGCACCAGCACGAGGAATGTCGTCCCGACCGCGAGCAGGCTCCAGGAGCCGACCGAGAGCACGATCCAGCCGACGAGCAGCAAGACCAGGAGCACGATCATCACCACGCCCAGCGTGATCGGCCAGCCTACGGATCTGCGTCGCGACATGGAACGACTTACTCATGGGGGAGCGAAAGAATCTCTAAAATTGAGCCTATCCGAGCCGGAATGCGAGTCAAGCTGAGCGTCCTTCGTCTAGGCGCATAGCTGGTCAATTGAACGAGCGGAACTGGGATGGTCCGTCGCAACTTCTAACTGTAACTTGAAGCCATGCCAACAGATCGAATTCAAACCTTTGCCGAGTTCTGGCCCTTTTACGTGCGCGAGCATCGGCGACCCGCCACCCGATTCTGGCATTTCTGCGGCACCACGTTGGCGCTGGGGATGCTTGTGGCGGCCGTCGCACTGCAACTCTGGTGGTTATTGGCGGCGGTTCCTGTGGCTGGTTATGCGTTTGCCTGGCTCAGCCATGGGCTCATTGAAAAAAACCGCCCGGCGACGTTTTGCTATCCACTTTGGTCGCTGCTAGCGGACTTCAAAATGTGGGCATTCATCGTCAGCGGCCGGATGGCGGGCGAAGTCGCGAAGATCAACGGTGACAAGTTCGAACGAAAGTCCCCCTGATTGCTATCGGAGGATCCGGCTCGGGCGGTTCCCTTGGGCGAGGCCCAAGCACTTGGCCGCACTTGCCGGCGGGGCTTATTATGGATGACGGCCTTTCGCATGCAGGCCGAGGAGCGATTATGACCAACACAATCTGTCACCGCTTGTCGCCAATCGACTGGCTGCTTGTGCGCCGATTTCTTGTGGCGACCGGCACGGCCTTATGTCTGGCATGTTTTGTGGTCGCCCCTTCCCTGGCGGCTGAGGAAGCGCTGCACCAAGCGGCGCAGTTGATCGAGCAACTCGACGACGCTCGATTCGAGGTTCGCCAACGAGCTGCAGCGCACCTAGAGCAACTCGCTGAACGGAAGGAGAATCAGCGGCCGCTGGCCCAGGCGATTCAAGAGATTCTGTTGAAGTCGGAGACTTCGTTCGAGGTGCGCAGCCAGCTCGAGCTGCTGCTAAAGAAGCTCCCGGCAACGGCCCTGCCGGTCCCGCCCGATAACGTCACGCCGGAGCAAATCCGCCAGCTCGTCCAGCAACTCGATGCGGGCAAGTACTCCGAGCGGCTGGGCGCTGCGGCGCGATTAAGATGGTTTATCACCAGGCCGGAGTTGGCCTGTGAGACGATGACCTTGCTGAAACACGTACAAGCCGACGCTTCCCTTTCGCCCGAAGCGAGAAAGCAATTGCAGGCCATTGCCGATGCGGCGCGCCAGGTCTGGCTCACCAGCGATCCGAAGGACTGGCGACTACCCGTTGTTTCGGACGGCGAAATCCAAGGCTGGCTCGATGATCTGACTGCCGAACCGCCGGGTGAAGACGCATCGCCTGCGGAACGGAAAGCTGTCGCCGCGCGACAAGAAGCTGCGCAGCAGGAACTGTACGACCTGCTGGCCCGCGATGATTATCTCCCGCGAATCAAAGCCGCGCTGGAACAACGCCTGGCTCGCATCGAGATGGACGATGCGGCTCGGGTACGCTTGGAAACCTTGTTCAATCTTACTCGTCCGGCGATGGTCGCCGAGTATTGGGAAGAGAAGCATCATCTCGGCATCCAACATCTGCTGGTGGGCGTCCCCAGCCAATCAGCCGGCGCCAGGCGCCCCAGCCACTTCGATCGAATTGACGATCAGACGGCGCACTGCGTCAGCGGCAATTCGCTTTCGGCGGGCGATTATCCGGTAGGCGTCCTGTTTCCGCATCCGGAGCCGATTCGCGCGAACTCGCAGTTTCACCTGGTGAATTTGCCGACGCCTCGTCGCCGGATGGCTTACGAATATTTCGTGAAAACGGACGAGGCGACGCGGCTGCGCGAGTTGAGCGAGCGAACTCTGGCGAGAATTCTGGCGGAAAGACGTCCTCTGAGCGAAGCGGAATTCTGCATGGTGCAGCAACTTGACGAAGGCGCCGTATCGCGTTTTGCCGGTCCCTATTTCATGGCCGTGGGCGATCCGATTCCGCCCGATCGCGAGGCCGAGCATCGTGCGGGGCGGGCCAGCGCCTGTGTCAACCTGTGCCAGGTGCTGGCGGAGATTGGCACGCGCGAAGCGCTCGAAGGGCTGCAGACTGCAATCAAGGAGAAGCGCTTCAATGAACCGACTCCCGAGCTGCCGGAAAACTGGCCGTGGATCGCCGCGCTGGCGATCGCCGAGCGCCATCCCGATCCGAAGGATGATCCCTGGCTGGCCAGCTTGATCGAGCGCACCGACCCGTTGCGGTTAGAGGGGGACCGACCGCCTGAACTTGGCGCCACCGCGGCGGCGATTCTGCTGATGCGACACCACGTGCCGCTGGGCAGATTTGGCCTGGAGTCGGCCGAAGATCGAATGCTGGCCGAGTCCGGCGCCCCTGGCTATCGGTTTGTTGCAGCCGAAATGCGGCAAAAAGTGCTGCGCTGGTGGGCCAACCAGAAACCGCCGGTTGCCCAAGCGGCCGCATCCGTTCCTTGATAATCACCTCCCGGCGCGCTCCGCATCGCTGGCAACCTCTGCGCAACGAAGCGAAGGTCTGAGGGCCGAAAGGCCGAAGAAAGATTTATCAACCGATGTTGATGAAACGTTGACTTTCGCTTTCCTGCGGCACTATAGTGATAGGCGTCTGCCTTTCAACCAAGGCCTAATGCCGCGCCGCACCGGATTTGCGGGATAGGCCGCCAGCCTGAATGTTGTGGCACGTTTGCCGTCTCCGACGCGCTGCCAGCTTAAATAATGACTCGGGAGATCTGCCATGCTTGTGATTCCCGGACGTACGAGCAAAGACACCTGCGATGGCGTGACGCGCCGAGAGCTGTTGCGCGTGGGCGGGTCGGCCGCGATGGGCATTTCGCTGGCGAACCTGCTCCAACTTAAGCAAGCCGCAGCCGAGGGCGCCGCCGGCGGGCCGGGCTGGGGCAAGGCCAAGAGCGTGATCTTGGTTTTCCTGCAAGGCGGACCCAGCCATCTCGACCTGTGGGACCCCAAGGAAAACGTTCCCGACAATGTCCGCAGCATCTTTAAGCCGATCGACACGAAGACGCCGGGCGCCCAGGTTACAGAACTCCTGCCGAAACTGGCCCAGGTCACCGACAAGCTCACGCTGATCCGGTCGGTCAGCTACACGCCGGTCGGGTTGTTCAACCATACGGCTGCCTACTATCAACTGCTCACGGGCTACACGGCCGACAAGGTCAGCCCGTCGGGACAACTCGAACCGCCGAGCCCGAAGGATTATCCCAACGTTGGCTCGAACGTGATCCGGCTCAAGCCGCCGACGGTGCCGATGCTGCCGTACGTGATGATGCCGCGTCCGACGCAAGAGAGCAACGTAGTGGGCAAGGCGGGGACGGCCGGCTTCCTAGGGCGTGCCTACGATCCGTACTATCTGTTCCCGGCCGGCGACGACATGGACATGGACAAGATGTCGCGGATCAAGGTCGATGATCTGCAACTGCGTCCGGAAGTGTCGTCGGCCCGTCTCGAACGTCGCGCCAAACTGCGCGACGTGATTAAGGACGGCATGCCCGCCATCGAGAAGGCCACGGCCAAGTATGATCTCGATGAATACTACGACAAGGCGTTGAGCTTGATCATCTCAGGCCGCGCCCGCGAGGCGTTCAACCTCAGTAAGGAAACGCCGGAGACCAAGGCGCTGTATGGCACAAATACATTCGGCCAGAGCTGTCTCTTGGCGCGCCGGCTGGTCGAGGCGGGCACGCGCTTCGTCGAAATCAACTGGCCCAAGGTCGCCAATTCCGACAATCACTCGTTCGACGTTCACGCGGGGCTTTCGGCCCGCATGAAGAATCAGTCGGCGCCAATGCTCGACGCCGGCTTGTCGGGCCTGATCGCCGACCTGGATCAGCGCGGATTGCTCGACGAAACGTTGGTCGTCGCCATTGGCGAGTTCGGCCGCAGCCCCCGGCGCGGCGTGAGCACATCGGGCAACAGCAACACCGACGACGGGCGCGATCACTGGCCGTACTGCTATACGGCAGTCGTGGCGGGCGCCGGCATCAAGCGCGGGTTTGTCTACGGCAAGTCGGACGCAACCGGCTCGGCCCCGCTCGAAAACCCCGTCCATCCGACCGACATTCTGGCCACCCTGTACCACGCCGTCGGCATCGACCCCGGCACCATTGTCTACAACCATCTCAACCAGCCGCGCGAACTGGTTAAGGGAAACGTCGTCGGCGCGTTGTTTGGTTAAGCCGGCCATGATCTCGATCGCATTCATGCGGCCCTGGCGTAAAGCTGGGGCCGCTTTTTTTGCGCCCGGAAGCAGATCACGAAACCACGAACCGACGGAAGCACGAAGGCAGTACGAAGAAGGACTTTCGAGCTTGCGTTGGCCAGCGCGTTTCAGTGATCGGGCGAACGCTTGCCGCGGCCGCAGGGTTTTGAGGTCCGTCGCAGCGTTTCTTGCTTGCCTTCGATCCCTTCTCCGTTCCCTGTCTATGTCTTCGTTCTGTCGGCCTTTTATGAGCTGCCGACTATCTCCTGGCGATCGAATACTTGCAGCGGCGGCGGCCGCGGTTCAAAATACGACGAATTCGTTAAGCCATTGGACTTTGCTGTTTCTTCTGAGGTAATCCCGCCATGTCGCAGCTTCGCTTTTTGCGTCTCCTTAGTCTATTTACCGCCGTTTCACTGGCCGCCACGGTTCAGGCGGCCGATCAGGGCTTGCCCACGTTCACGGATGCCAAGGAGGCTGGCCCCGACTTTGCTGTCCAGGGCGAATACTCGGGCGACATCAGCACCAATGACGGTCAGGTCAAGCTAGGCGTGCAGGTCATCGCCCTGGGTAATGGCAAGTTCCGTGCGGTGGCTTATCACGGCGGGCTGCCGGGCGATGGCTGGGAAAAGAAGGACGACAACAAACCGACGAGCTACGACGGACAGACGAAAGATGGCGTGACTGTCTTTCCAGGCGAGAAGGGACGCGGCGAAATCAAAGACGGCGTGTTGACCATCATGAACGCGGGGGGCGAAAAGCTGGGCGAGCTGAAGAAGATCGAGCGAAAGAGTCCAACGCTGGGCGAAAAGCCGCCCGGGGGCGCGGTCGTGCTGTTCGATGGTGCGAATGTCGACGCCTGGGAGGGCGGAAAAATGACCAAAGACGGGCTGTTGGAAGTCGGCACGAAGACCAAGCAATCGTTTGGCAGTTGCCGCCTGCACCTTGAGTTCCGCACCCCGTTCATGCCGACCGCCAGCGGCCAGGCCCGCGGTAATAGTGGCGTTTACATGCAGGATACGTATGAGTTTCAGGTGCTTGATTCGTTTGGTTTGGAAGGCAAAGACAACGAGTGCGGCGGGCTGTACTCAATCAAGGCGCCGCGGCTGAACATGTGCTATCCGCCCCTTTCCTGGCAGACGTACGACTTCGATTTCACCGCGCCAAAGTTCGACGCCGACGGCAAGAAGACCACCAACGCGCGCGTCACGCTGCTGCACAACGGCGTGAAGATTTATGATGACCTGGAGCTGCCCACTCTCACGCCCGGCGGACGAGGCAAAGAAGGCGCTACCGGCCCGATCCAGTTGCAAAATCACGGCAATCCTGTGAACTATCGCAACATCTGGCTCGTCGAGCGGAAGTAGCAATCCGCTGGGCCATGCCGCGCCGCGTGCGGTTGAAGCGGTTCGGCAATTGAGCTTTTTTTCGCGCTTTTCCGGGGCAGCAAGTTTTTCCCTTCTTGTCGCGGGGCGGTCGCTTGAGACCGCCTCGTCGCGCTAGCATCAGGCGACAACATCGGGTCAAATAAAAAACGGCGGGCGTTTCTCTCCCCCGAGGCGGCGCCGGTCGATGATCATGCTGGTTTGAATTCTGGAATCCTTCAACGATGACCCGACTTCCTGAACTCGACGCCGCCGCTCGCCAAGCGCGCGTGGCCGAAATTCGCCGCCAGATCGCCGCGGGCACGTACGAGACGCCCGAGAAGCTGGAGCAGGCGATCGAGGCGTTTCTCGACCGGCTTCCGCCGCCGGACCTCGCTCCCATCGGTCCTCCCCGGCGGCCCAAATAAGGCTTCCGTCGCGGGCAAGCTTGCCCCGACCCGCACAGGTTCTCCGTTGCGGCGAGTTGGCCTGTTTGCCGGGGAATTTTGGCGCGATCCCCGCCTCCCCTTCGTGCGTAGAGTAGAATGTACTTATCGGGTTGCAGACCGGTCCCCGGGGGGCGGCGGAAAAATGATGCCCCGGCATCCGATTTCCGCCGAACCCGCCGGGCAAAACTGTCGATGGATAATGCTGCCGCGAGCACGATCTCTAGTAAACCAAGCCTTCTGCCTTGTATTCCGTCGGAGGTGCCAAACCATTTAGCGTGAGCCCGGATCAACTACGACTAGCGCTTAGCGCAGTCCGATTCGCGCTCTTCTCGCAGCGACTCCACCGTCGCAATCGGCGGAAGGTTTGAAACAAAAGCCGCGGCAAACTCGCAAGGGTCTGCCGCGGTTTTTTGTTGCGCGCAATGGACTACGTCGCTGTTCGCCGCGAACGAACCAGTCGATAACCTGTCGCGCGGAAGACGAGCAGCAGGCCTGCCAAGAAGGCGCCAGCCAGAGTGGTCCAGACGTACCAGAGCCACTCGGCGCTGGGCATCCAGTAGTAGTAGCCGCGCGCCGGGCGCCCGGCTTGATATCTGGCCTCCAAGAATTCGAGCACCCAAGCCGTCCCCGCCGCCAGTCCAATCGCCAGCGGCATCCGCAGCCAGGCAGGTCCGGCGCCTAATGCGGCCCACGCCGCAATCAGCGCGAGCAGCGCCAGCACGATTCCTTCAATGCCGATTTGGATCCACTCCGGCCAGGCTTTGTCTTGCGAGGCAATGGGGATCAACAACTGAAGCGAAAATACAAGCACCGCAACGCACGTCGTCCAGACAAGCATTTGCTGGAGGGAGAACTGCACAGGCGCGCGCTTTTGCTCTGCTGGAGCGGTGGCGTTGGCTTGCTCGATGCAGTAGCCCAAGATTCGTAACAACGTGGCAATCAGACCCGCTCCGACGGTTTGGACGAGAGCCACAATCATCCAGGTGTTCGCCGCCCAAGGAAAAGCGTCATTCAAACGCCATGCGACCCAAGCGGCGGGCGCGATCGCTACCGCGGCCAGGCGCCACCGTTGCTGCCAGCGCTGACTGCCCAGAACCGCCCACACAGTCGCCGCGCCCGCCTGGCTCGCAAGAAACGAGATTGCAAGCAAGAGCGCCATGTTTTGCCAGCCCGAGCGTCCGACAATCGCCACGCTGTATAACAGCAGGTTTACCACTACGGTCGACCAGCCGAGGACCAGCAGCCGCCAAGGCCAATTGGGCAGCCAACGCCCTGCCGACCAGCTGAGAAGCGCCGTCTGTGCCCATAGCAGCACGAAGGCGGCAAGCGTGGCGGACGTCGACCAACCGAGTTGTGTGGCGCGATCGAGCAAGAATGCATCGAGCGCAATGGCCACGGCGGGCAGCAGGACGCTGACCGACAACAATCGGACTGAAATGGCGGCGGTCCCCATGCGGGCAAGTATACGCGTTTGGCTTGCGCCCACCTATCGGCGTCCGAAAGACTTTGCTCCCGTGCCGACCTTTCTCTCCACGCCAATCTACTTGACCGGCCGCCCCAACGTAGTGTTAGCTATAGCAGTCTTTCCTGCCTTCATCCTCGCCCTTGCCAACCCCGCACGAGTTTGCCCCATGACCCGCTCGCCGCTGGCCCGATTCTGCGTCCTGGCTTTCCTGTCTGTGGTTGCAGGTTGCTTCTCCGCGACGTTTGTGTCGGCGGAGAACTGGCCGTGCTGGCGTGGTCCGCGCGGCGACGGCTCCAGCGAAGATCGCGGCGTGCCGACGCATTGGGACGGCGCCAAGGGAGAGAACGTCGCGTGGAAGGTCGAAATCCCTGGCACGGGCCACGCTTCGCCGATCGTCTGGCAAGATCGCATCTTCCTGGTAAGTTGCCTGGAGCAAGAGCAGGACCGTATCTTGATCTGCCTCGACCGCGCGACCGGCAAGACGTTATGGCAACGCTCGGTGCTCAAGTCGCCGCTGGAAAAGAAGCATGCGCTGAATAGCTATGCTTCCAGCACGCCGGCGACCGACGGCGATCTCGTTTACGTGACGTTCCTTGAAGGCACGAAGCAAGGCGAAGCCAAAGGCGCCAAGATCGCCGTCGCCGCCTACGACAACGACGGCAACCAGAAGTGGCTCGTGCGCCCTGGGCCGTTCTCCAGCGTGCA
>JAICIG010000148.1 GCA_025924495.1 Pirellulales bacterium
ATCGAGAAGAAGACGAGGAGCAAAGCGCCGAGTCGATCATCGCCAGCTTGCAGCGACAGACTCGCGACACGCAGGAAGCGCTCGTCGGCGTATTCGGCGCTCCCCCGATCCAAGGGCTCGGCACGACGGGCGGTTACAAGTTCGAAATGCAAGATCGCAGCAGCGCGGGGCTGGCCTCGCTGGAAGGCGCCACGCTCAACATGATCGACGCCGTTCGCGGTCAGCCGGGCGTGACAGGCGCCATCACCAGCTTCCGCTCGAACACGCCGCAACTATTCGTCGACGTCGATCGCACCAAGGTCAAGAACATGAACGTCGCCCTGAGCGACCTGTTCGATACGTTGCAGATCTATCTCGGCTCCGCCTACGTCAACGACATTACATTCCTGGGCCGCAACTGGCAGGTTTACGCACAGGCCGATGCGCGTTTCCGCCGCCGGCCGGAGGACATCGCCAGGCTGAAGGTGCGCAACCAAAAAGGCGACATGGTTCCGCTCGGCACGATGCTGACGATCAAAGAGGTGGGCGGGCCGGCCGTTTACAACCGCTACAACATGTTTCCCGCCGCCGAGGTGAATATCGTCACGGCGCCGGACGTCAGCTCGGGACAAGTGATCGGCATGGTCGACCAGATCGCCAAGAAGGATCTGCCCCCGACGATGGGCTATCAATGGACCGACCTGACCTATCAGCAGATTCTGGCCGGCAACACGGCGATCTTCATCTTTCCGCTCTGCGTATTGTTCGTCTTCCTGACACACTCCGCCGAATACGAAAGCTGGACCTTGCCGCTGGCCATCATTCTGATCGTGCCGCTCAGCGTACTTTTCGCACTGGTCGGTTTGAACGCACGCGGTATGGACAACAATATCTTCGCTCAGATCGGGTTCGTGGTGCTGATCGGCCTGGCGGCGAAAAACGCCGTGCTCATCGTCGAATTCGCCAAGCAGCAGCAAGAGCACCATGGCATGACGCGGCGCAACGCGTCCGTCAGCGCGGCGAAATTGAGGCTGCGCCCGATTCTAATGACCTCGTTCGCCTTCATCCTCGGCGTCGTGCCGTTGGTGATCGCAAAAGGCGCCGGCCACGAAATGCGGCAGCAATTAGGTACGGCCGTGTTCAGCGGCATGCTGGGCGTGACGATCTGCGGCATCTTTTTGACGCCGGTGTTTTATGTCGCGCTGAAGGGACTTTCCGATCTCTTTGCCGGCGGTCCTGAGCGCCATCCTCCTCAGCCGGAAGTGATCGAAGAGCCCCCCGTGGCCGTGCTGGCCGATTAGCCAGCGTCGCGTTGGAGCGCTTCGTGCAGCACTTCTTGCAAGCGATCCCAGGCGACCGGCTTGACGAGATGATGATCGAACCCGGCATCGTGTGCCATTTTCCGGTCTTCCTCTTGCCCATAGCCGGTCAAGGCGACAAGCTTGACCCGGTCGCCCAGCGGCGACATGCGCACCCGCCTGGCGACTTCATAACCGTCCATGCCCGGCAATCCGATGTCGAGAAAGATGATTTCCGGCTCGACGATCTCCGCCGACTCGAGTGCTTGCGCTCCATCGTAAGCCACGGTGACGTTGTGACCTACCGCCTTGAGCAACATGGCGAGCGTATTGGCGGCATCCTGGTTGTCGTCAACCACTAATAGTCGACGCGAGGGCAAGTCGAGCGGCTTCCGTCGGCCCATCGTTGCATCGGCGGCTTTCGGTTTCGCAACCGCCAGCGGCAGCCGCAAGATAAACTCGCTGCCCTGGCCCAATCCAGCGCTGCGGGCGGCGACCGATCCGCCATGCAAAACCGCCATATTGCGCACGAGCGTCAGGCCGATGCCTAAACCGCCGCGAGACCGCGCCAGAGAATTGTCAACCTGCATGAACAGATCGAAAACGTGCGGCAGCACCTCCGGCGCAATTCCAATGCCGTTGTCGCGCACGGAAATCGCGGCATGATCATCGTCGCGGGCCAGCGTGACGACGATTCGCCCCCCTTTGTCCGTGTACTTTGCCGCGTTATTGAGCAAGTTCGTGACGACCTGCGTCAATCTCGTTGCATCGCCGCGAACCGTCAGCGGCTCGGCAGGGAGAACCGCCGAAAGCGCGTGCTCATGAGATTCGATCATCGGCCGAGCGTTCTCAATCGCCTGGTTGATGATCGGCGTCAGCGCCAACTCTTCCATCTGCAGGCTGATCTGGCCGCGAGTGATGCGAGAAACATCGAGCAGATCATCGACGAGCCGCGACATTTGGCGGACCTGCTGATCGATAATGCCGCGGGCGGCCTCGACGTTCGGGTCGCCGCTCGGATGCCGCTCGAGGAACTCGACGGCGTGCATGATCGGCGCCAACGGGTTTCGCAATTCGTGCGCCAGCATCGCCAGGAACTCGTCTTTGCGCCGATCGGCGGCGGCAAGATCCTCAACGCGCTCCTGAAGTTCCGTCTCCAATCGCTTGCGATCGATGGCCATGCCGATCACGTCGGCCACGGTCTGCATGAACTGAAAGTCTTCGCCGGAAAAACTACCCGATCCGGCGGCATACGCGGACAACAATCCGAACTGCCGGTCGCCTGCCGAAATCGCCGCGTTCGTTTCGCTGACGGTTTGGCGCTCGTCGAAGAGGCCGGAGCGACCGAGCGCCGGCAACAATCTAATATCGCCGGCAAGACGGGCCTGGCCGGCAATGGCTTTGCTCTCTTCCGAGAGTTCGAGAGCGACGGCGCCGATCGCTTCTTCTTTCCAACCCGCTCCCGCGCGTAACTCAAGCGTCTGCGCAGCAACGTCAAGCTCCCACACGGCGCATCGATCGGCCCTCAGCGTGGCGGCGACGGCTTCGGTAGCAAGACGCATGAGCACATCGAGTTCGCGGCCCGCCAGCGCTTGCTGCGAAATGGACGCGATCGTCGCCTGTTGGCGGGCTCGCGTCGCCAGCTCATTATCGTGCTCCACGCGATCGGTGACGTCGTCGATGACAGTCAACGTGCCGAGAATCCGCTCGCCTTCCACCAAAGGAGCGATCCGCGCGCTCTGCTTCATCGTCCCCGACCAGTCTTCGTTCGTTCCAGAGTGCGCTTTCAGCAGATATTCGTGCAGCCGCTGCGCCAACACGACGACCTGCCCGTTGAGCGCTCTTTGGTACGCGAGATCCAGTCGACGCCTCACCAAATCGGGAAAGATGTCGACCAGGCGCTTGCCGAGCACTTGTTCGCTGGAAAAGCCGGTTTTCTCCGCCAGCCAATTGTTCCACCCGTTCACGACGAGATTGGCATCGGTCGTCATGACCCCGCACTCGGCGAGCTGCAACATGCTCTCCAAGATCGTGTCATTCATCGACATGGCAACTGCTCCCGCAGTTCAAACGAAGATCGCAATGGAAGGCCAACCCACGGGCCCCATCAGCCATTCTCATGTTTCCTTCCCAGGTTCTCCAAGCGCCGACTGGGCCCAATTTTCGATCGCCTGGGTCAGTAAACTCAAGGAGGCGATGCCCAGCACAATCACCAGGCAGCCGGACACTTCGGTGCCGCGGATTCTAAATTGCGCTCCCACGATCAAGGCGTATTGCAGATCCTCTTTGCCAATCACGAGCGAATGCAGAAAGCCGCCGAGATCTTCCAACGTCAGCCGGGGGACGGTAAAACCCAGCCGCACCTGCAACAGATCGCCAAAGATGCCCAGGCATGCATTTAACAAGATGTTGCCCACTTCACCGAGCACCTCCTTGGCCGCGGCGCCGAGGCGGTGGTTCGACTCTTCGAGCCCAGTCAGCAGTTCGACCAGCTTCACGGCGCCGGCATGATCGAGCACGAGCAAGGCATCGCCGCCCACGGCCCCATAGAAGATCTGGTGAACCGTGGCGACATCTCCCTGGACGAACTTGCCCAGCGATTCGGACATGCGGTCCATCGGCTGAATCTCGACCTCGGGAACTTCCAGATCGACCCGATTGTGGGTCAGTTCCGAGAGCGATGCCGCCGTGCGCGAAAAGGCGATATTGATCAGCTCGGTCAAAGCGTCTTTCTGCTGCGCGGTCAGTTCCACAGAGTCTCTCCTTGCAGGACCGCCTCGACCGATCGCAACACCTGCGGTCCTTGCAGCGGCTTCGTGACGAAGCCTAAAGCGCCGCCTTGCCGGGTCATCTCGCGAGTCGATGCTTGCACGTCGGCGGTGGCGATGACCACGCGCGCGTTGCCATCCAACTCGCGAAGCTTCTCCAATACCTCGAAACCGGTCATGCCTTTCATCGTAATGTCGAGCAGCACGAGATCAGGCTTGTCGAGAAAATAGCGCTCCAGGGCCGTCATGCCATCTTGCGCTTCGACCACTTCGTGCCCGGCCTCTTCCAGGATCTTGCGAGAGATCTGTCGAGACAGGCCCGAATCGTCCACCACCAGTATTCTCGCCATCAGATCGCCTCCAGAATGGCTTCCGCCATCTCGTTGAGCGCGGCCGCTCGGTCACTGAGTCCAGCCTCGACGACCGAACGAGGCATGCCGTATACGACGCATGAACTTTCCGCCTCGGTGATGATCTTACCCCCTTTCGCCTTGATCCAGGCGGCTCCCTTGAGACCATCGCTTCCCATACCGGTCATGACCACTCCCAATACCCGACCGCCGAAGACTTCGGCGGCCGATTGAAACAGCACGTCGACGGCGGGGCGATGCAACGTATCTACCGGACGCAGGTCCAAATGCACGACGCAGTCCCCCGCGGCTTCGCGACGGCACGTGATATGCTTTCCTGCCGGGGCAAGATAAACCGTGCCGGCGCTCAGTCGATCGCCTTCGGCCGCATGCACGACGCGCAGCTTGGCGCTCTCTGCCAACTTGGCGGCGAACAGCTCCGTGTACCCGACCGGCATGTGCAAAACGATGACAATGGGGGCGGGAAACTCCGCCGGCAACTGGGGGATCAGGTATCGCAACGCCTGCGGCCCCCCAGTAGAGATTCCCAATACGACGATATCGATTTCTCCGCGGCGCTGCAAGCGAATCGGCGCCCGCCGTGGCGGCTGTTGAGACGCCGTACGCAAGGCGCCGACATCAACCATCGCCGCCGCTTTGATCCGCGCCATCAGTTCGTCGCCGATTTCAAAGACCTTCTCGGTAGCCAACGCGGTCGGCTTCTGCACGAGATCGACCGCGCCCGCGCTGAGCGCCTCGATCGCCAGTTCGCCGTCCTCGCCGATCACGCTGACGATGACCATCGGCAGGGGTCGCCGCTGCATCTGGCGTTTCACAAATCCCACGCCATCCAGGCGCGGCATCGTCAAATCGACCGTCACCACATCCGGCTTCAGTTCTTCCACGAGTTCGAGCGCTTCTTCCCCATCGCGCGCCGCACCGACGACCTCCAGGAACGGGCTCCGCGAAAGGATCTCCCTGAGTACTTTGCGCACGTAGGCCGAGTCGTCCACCACCAGCACTCGTGAAACTTTCTCCATGTGACCCTCGCCTTCAGGCGCCCGAACGGCCTTCGATGCGCCAAACCGACTCGGACGCAGGGCAAATCGACGCCGCAGAGTCTTTCGGCTGCTTGATGTAGACGAACGAGTCCGCGAGTTGACTGAGTTCGAAGCGGTCGGTGATCTGGTTGATCGACTCCGACGCTCCCAAGAACAGATAACCGGGAGTCGGCATGCGAGTGGCGAAATAGTCGATCGTTCTCTTGATTGCCGCGGCAGAAAAATAAATGAACACGTTGCGGCAAAAAATGACGTCGGCCTCCGCTAAATCGCCTATTTCCGCGGGACTTGCCAGGTTTACCAGCGACCAGCGCACGCGGGCGTGCAATTCCGGCGCAATCGCCCAGCCGCCGCCGGCGGCTTGTTGAAAATATTTGTCGCGAAGTCGCACCGGCAAATGGCGAAAGGCGCGGTCGCGATACAATCCGCGACGAGCCCGCTCGAGCGCGGCCGGACTGGCGTCGCTGGCGTAGATTTCGATCGGCGCACGCGCGAACCAATTCGCCTCGTCGAGCGCCATGGCGATCGACAACGGTTCTTCGCCGCTGGCGCACGCCGCGCTCCAGATCTTCAACGGCTTTTCGGGCCTCAGCGAGAAAAGCCGAGGAACGACCTCGTCCGCCAAGGTCCGGAACTGTTCCGACTCACGCCAGAAATAGGTTTCCTGGGTCGACAAGGCATCCATCACCTGCCGCCACTCGTCGTCGACGTCGGAGTCGTATTTCAATTTATAATAGTAGTCCAGGAAGGTCCCCCCGCCGACGGCGCGAACGCGCTCGCTGAGTTTGTCCGCGAACAGCGATCGACGGTCGTCCTGGAAAAACAGGCCCGTCCGCTCGTGAATCAAGTCGCGAAGTATCTGAAACACGGCGGGCGAGAGTTCTTGCGCGTCGGCATGCTGATCCGTCATTTGCGTTTGCGGCGTTGTCCGTTCTGATCGAGTCGGGCGGCGATGGAGGCGACGGCTTCGGCGTGCCCCTGCAGGTCGGCCGCGCCGCGGCGCGTTTCCTCGGCGCCGCGCAGGTTTTGGTCGGCGATCTGGCGAATGTCTGCCAGTCCGCTGAGGATTTCCGACGTGGCGGTCAGGTGCTCGCGGTTGGAGCGGGCAATTAACTTAAGCTGTTTCGAGGATTGTTGAGCGGCGTCGAGCATGTCTTGGGAAGCTCTCGTTTGTTCCTGCATCGCTTTGGCCAGTTGTTCGGATTGGCGTCGCATGGAATCGACGGCGGCATTGATCTCGGCGGCCGAGACTCCTTGGTCGGTCATGGCCTTCGTAACTTGTTCGGACTGCTGCGTCAGGGCCTGCGCCTCGTGCAGCACTTGTTCGCTGACTAGCCTCTGCCTGGCGATCGCCTGAACCGTCGAGGCCACGCCGCGCCGGATAGAACGAAGCGCCTCGTTGATTTCCTTAGCGCCGGCCGCCTGTTCCGAAGAAGCCTTTTTAAATTGTATGGCCAGCGTGTTGGTGCTCTGGCTGGCTTTGATAATCTCACGCGCCGCGCGGCCTTGCTCGGCCATGGCAATCGTAACCTGTTGGGCGCTGCGCCGCATCTGCGACGCCGCCTGGGCGATGGCCTGCGAACTCTTGGTCTGCTCGGCGGTGGAGGCGGCCGTCTGTCGGGCCTGCGCGGCCGTCGTGTTCACGGCCGCGACCACGTCCTGACCGGCGCTAAGCTGTTCGTGCGAGGCGCGGGCAATCTGGCCCACCAGGTCGGCAGTCTGCTCAACACCGGCAAGGATTTTCTTCAGGCCGTTCATCCCCCCTTCCGCCAACTGGCCGCTCTCATCTGCAATTCTCAGGCCATCGTTGCCGGCTGTGACGGCTTCTTGGGCGACTTCCTGGAGCGATCGGATAATCGCGGCGATGTCGGAGGTAGCCTGGGCCGCGCGATCGGCAAGATTGCGAATCTCCTCGGCGACCACGGCAAAGCCCCGACCCGCCTCGCCGGCGCGCGCCGCCTCAATCGAAGCGTTCAGCGAGAGCAGGTTTGTTCGCTCGGCGATCAGGTTGATCGTATTGACGATACTGCTGATTTCGCTGGTCCGCTTGCCCATCTCGCGCATCACGCCCGCACTCTGGCTCATCGAATCGCGGACGCGGCCCAAGCCCTGAATCGTCTTTTGTACGGCCGCTCCCCCCTCTTCCGCCTCTCGCGCGATGCGGCGGGTGGTATCGTCTGCCTGTTTGGCGAGGCTGGCGATCGAATGAATCGAACGGTCGAGTTCGGTGACCGAGGCCGCCGTCCCGCCGGCGACTTCGGTGATTCTCTCGGCGTTCTGGGCGACGCCGGCAATCGAGTGCGACATCTGATCGAGCGAGTTGGAAACCTGATCGACGGTGGCCGCCAGGCTTTCGGCGGTGGCCGCGACCTCTTCGATGGAAGCCGCCATTTCGTTGATCGACGAAGACGTTTGTTCGGTCGCCGCGGTCAGGTCGACGGCGCCGTTCGCGACAATCTCGATCGAGCGAGTCATTTCCTCAATGGCGGCCGCCGATTCTTCCATCGAGCTTGCCAGCGCCTCGGTATCGGCGTTCACGTCGCGAATGGAAGACGCCATCTCTTGCATCACGTTGGTGACCTGCGCCGCGGACTTTGCCACGTCCTGCCCGACGACGACCACGGATTGAATCGAAGTGGTCGTCGCCTTGATGGAACCGGCGGTTTGATGGATGGCGCCGACCAGCTCCGACGTGTTGCCGTTGATCTGCTCGATCGACGAAGCGATCTCATTGATTCCCGAGACGACCTGTTCCGTAGAAGCGGCGACCGACTCTGCCTGCGTCGTCGTCTCCCGAAGCGACGCGGCAGTTTGCTCGGTGCGGCGGACCATATCATCCAGCGAATGCCGCTGCGATTCGACGCCGGACTCCACTCGCGCGGCGACCCCCGTCAACATCGCGGAACGCGAGGCGATCGATTCCGCTTCCTCTCGCAAGTTTGTAAGCTCCGATCCGCGTTGCAAAGCAGTCTGTCTCGGATTCGTCGCCATGGTTGATTCCTCTCGCTTAGTCGCCAATCCCAGGTGTATTCGAAGATTCATGATTGAGCAGCCGCTCGATGTCCACGACAAACGCCATCCGGCTGCCGAGCAGCGCAATGCCTTGCAGATAGTTCGCGGCGGGCCCGACGAGCGCATCGGGCGGCGGCTGGATTGCGTCTTGTGGAATCTGCAGAAATTGCCGCGCGCTATCGACGATGAGGCCAACCGTTCGCCCGGCATGAGAGACCACAATCAAGCGCGTGCGCAGATCGTGTGGTTTCGTCTCGACGCCAAACCGCAGCCGCAGATTCACCGCCGGCACCACCTGGCCGCGTGAAAAAACAACCCCTTCGACAAACGGCGGGGCGTTGGGGACCGGCGTGACGTGCTCGATCATTTCCATGTGACGGACGAGATCGCTTGCCAGGGCATATTCGGCGCCAGCGACTTCGAACAACACGAAGCTTGATGTTTTGGCCGCAGTATTCATCGCATCGTCTCCCCGCCGCCTCGCGGCGATCCAGCCGAGACAGTCTCGGAACCGGCTCGCGACGTCGCGCGAAACTTTCCGGTAACCTCGGAGAGGAGTTCCTTGGCGTCCAGGATCAATACGGCTTTGCGATCGCCCAGTTCCGTGGCGCCCGAAATTCCGGGCCTTCGCACCAGACGATCGGTAAGCGGCCGGATCACGATTTCGTGGATGCGGAGCACCGCGTCGACAACCAGCCCGGCCGATGATCGCTCGTCGCCGACAACGAGCACATACAAGACGTCGCGGTTGGCTTCCGGCAGGTCGAAAAATCGCGCGAGGCGGACCAACGGCAGCGACTTTCCGCGGTTCACCGCGAGTTCGTTCCCCTCGATGGCGGTGACGTCGCTTCGTTCCAGTCGCAGTATTTCGCGCACGGACGCTTGCGCGATGGCATATTTTTCGCCCCCCGCCGAAACGATGAGCGCGTCGGTGATGGCCATGGTAAGCGGCAGGCGAATCGTAAAGCAGGTTCCTCGGCCCGGGGAGGTATGCACCTCGAGCGCGCCGCCAAACTCTGAAACGGCGGCTCGCACAGCGGCCATGCCCACGCCGCGCCCGCTCACGCGGTCGGCCTCGTCTTGCGTCGAGAACTCGGGCGTACAGATGATGTCGAGCAACGTCGCGTTATCCAGTTCGGCGCCAGGCGTTAGCAGTCCTGCCGACAATGCTCGTGCCTGCACCCCTTGCAGATCAATTCCCCGCCCATCGTCCTCGACCTCGATGACGACCGATTCGCCCGCGGCCCTGGCCCGCAGAGAAAGCCTGCCCGAGGCTTCCTTGCCGCGCGCCGTCCGCTCCGCGGCTGTTTCCAACCCATGGCTCACTGCATTGCGGACCAGGTGCAGCAGTGGGTCCATGATTCGCTCGACGATCAACTTGTCGACCTCGGTCTCTTCGCCGCTCAATTCGATAATGACGGACTTGTCGGTGCCGCGGGCCAGATCGTGAACGATGAAATGCATTCGCGAGAAGACTTCGCGAATGGGGACCATGCGCACGCGCATGACCGCCTCGCGCAAGTCGCGGATTTGCCGCTCGAACTTGCCGTTGGTCTCGGCGAACGTGCGGTAAGCGCGCTGGGGCGTCTCCCGGCTGAACTGGCGCAAGTCCTGCTCAAATCGTCCGCGCGTAATAACCAACTCGCCGACCATGCGCATCAAGTCGTCGAGCTTGCCCAGATCGACTCGCACGAGGTTGGAGCGTGATCTTGATTTGCCGCCCGCTGCGGTCGGCCGGCTGCCGATGTCTTCGGCAGCGACGCTCGTCGGCAACTCAAAGCGAATCTCAACGATTCCTTCGTGCAACCCTCTCTGCAAGTCTTCGTCCGCGGCATCCGTGATGACGATAAACGCGAAGGCGACCTGTCCTGAGCGATTGACCTGGGGAGACGCGTGTACGATTCTTCCCAGCGACTCCAGCGCTTTTCGCACGGCATTGACGTCAATCCCCTGGTTCGCCAAGGCGGGGGTCGGCGCGAAACCGAAGCAGCATACGGCCGAACCGGCAGCCAACGCCCGAGTAATCGCCTCGCGCTCGCTCGGCGATAAGCTAATTGCCGCAGGATCAATCGGAAGGTGGCTGGCGCGCTCTAGCGAGCTGACCGCCGCTTTCGGCGTCAACGCGGCCAGTCTGGCAGCGAGCTGCGAGATATCGGGCGATCTCGATGCCTGCCGTCGAGCCTCAACGATCTCTTCGATCGCCTTGACGCCGCTGATCAAGGCGTCATAACCCTCGGCTTGCAGTGTCGTAGCGCCCTTCCGCAACGACCCTAGAAACGATTCTAAAACGTGCGCAAGTTGCTCCGCCTCGCGCACTCCGACCATCGCCGACAAGCCTTTGATGGAATGAAAGCTGCGGAATAGATCATCCAACACGGAGCGATCGATGCTCGGTTGGCCCAGCGAGCCGCGCAGTTCGAGAACGCCGCGATGCGCCTCAGCCAAATGCTCGTCACACTCGGAGAAGTACTCCTCCGGAATGTGGCCGAATGCTTGCGGGGATGACTGATCGTCCGACACCGGGCGCCTTCTTTGTCGCTGATGGACTACGTGCCGCCTGTTGATCCTGGCGAAGGGGCGGCGTTTGAGCCCGCGTCAGACACCCGCTTTTCAGGGGGCGACTTGCGACAGAGATGGTTCGGGGTCTCGCCCGCCTCGACCATTGCGGCCCGTGATTTCGCCTAGGCCATCTTAACTAGCGATAATCGGCAGTTCAAACGTCGCTAGGGCCGATTCCGCCTGCAATTCAACGCATGGCACGTTCGCGGACACTCGTTTCGCCGCCGCAGGCTCGCGTCTCGTCCGGCTCAGCCGGCAAATACAACTGTTTCGCGTCGCTTATTCCACGTCTGGTTGCAGGGGCCGCAGCTCCCGGGGCCTCGTCGCGCATAGAATAAGGTCGTCAGGCAAGTTTCCTGCACCGCACTGGCGACGGAATTCCTATGGCAGATGAACGACTCATGAAGTTTCGCCTCGGCATCGTCGTCGTGGCCACGGCTTTGGTCGCCGTGACGCTGGTCCTGCTGTTTGGCCGCGTCCCCGCGATCTTCAAAAGCTCCTACCCGATCTATGTGAAGTTCAAGGACGCTTCCGGAATTTCGCCGGGCACTCCCGTCACAAAGTTTGGCATTCGCATTGGCCAGGTGACCGAGATCGGTTTCGCAGACGACGGCAAAAGCGCGCTGGTAACGCTCGCGATCGATTCCAAGATTCGGCTTACCACCAACGAAACCTTTTCAATCAATAAAAGCATGCTCGGCGATGCGGTCATTGAAGTCGTCAGAAAGGCCGGCGCTCTCGGCCGTAGAGCAAGCATCTCGCTTGCTCTTCAAGCAACACGGCATTCGAGCCCATTAATCAAGGTCCCGCAAGCGAGCACGCTTAATCCCGGCAAGACTTGCGCCATGATTAATGTGGCGCAAGCAATCTCGCCGACTTGCGGCAGCCTGGCAAACCTCATTGCGACACGATGCCCGTGGTCGTCACCCGGGACTGGCCCAGCGTGAGCGAATTGCCGGGGCCTTGGCCCTTCGTCGGCTTTTGCAAAAACTTGGGCAGCTCGACGCGGTCGAAGAACGTATAGTCGGGCTTCTCGCGCTGCCGCAGATGATCGCCCACATTCTCGCCTCTTTTCAGCGAGATGACGAAAGGCACGTTTGTGCCCGTCGTTTCCCATGCCGTATCTCCCTGATATACGAACTTCACGCGGCCAAGGTACTCCTGCACTTTGTAATCGCCCGAACCGTGGTACGAGATCTGCCGCACCTTCGGGCCTTCCATGGAGGCGGCAAGTTCGATAGTTCCATTGTCGCCGGCCTGGCAACCAATCGCTTGCAATCGAGCGGTAAGCGCGCTGCGGACATGCTCTCGCTGGGCGGCGTCAGGAATGCCGGCCAGATTCAAGCGGACGGTCGTGCCGGCGCGAAGCACGAACAAGTTCGGATCGGTAAGCGCCTTTTTCAACAGATCCTTGACTGCCGGCTGTGGAATTTGGGCCGCCACCAGCGCGCCGGGCTTCTGTTCGCCGTCGGTCACGGCGAAAAAGGTCCAACCTGCCGCCGAAACGACTTTTTCCTGGCCTTCATAGGTCCACAGCTTGAGTTGATTCTCCAGATCGATCAGGAACTTCCCGCCCGCCAGCACGAAGTTGTCATCGGGGTAGTCGATGCTGCCATGGACATGAATGCCCGTGCAAGGGATCGTGCGCTCCAGATTGCCGCTGGCGACGTCCCAGACCAACACTTTATCGGACGCGACGCAGCCAAGCTTCTTGCCCGATGGGCTAAACGCCAGGTAAGGCCACTGCAACGGTTGCGGCGTCGCCTGCTGGGCAATCACTTCGCCGCGGACGATATCGTAGATGCCGACTTCCTTGCCATTGCAATACGCGATCCGTTTCCGATCAGGGCTAAGGGCCGGCACGGCGCCGTCGACCAGACTGAACGTGGTCAAAGGTTCCAACTCGGGGTACGACCAAATCACCACCTTTCCGGCGCGACTCGAAGTGGCAAGATGCGTTGAATCAATGAACTCGCCCCACAGCACGTCGCGCGCGGCGCCCTGCACGTCGTCATAGGGAGTCCAGACGACGCTGCGCACCACGTTCTTCCCCTTCAGCAGCCAGACTTCCAGGCGATCTTGATTCCCGAAGCCGAATTCGTCGCGCCGCATGACGATCTGCCGCCCATCGTCGTGAACGGCCAACGGCGCCATCTGCGCCGGCGCCGACGCCGCAGCGCTCGTTTTGCCCGTGGTCAAGTCGCAGAGCACCACGCGCGTGGTCCCCGCCGGCTTCGGTTCGCCCAGCACAAAGCTGACGGCGGCCTTGCCGGCGGCGCGGCTCACGGCGACGCCCTTAATGCCATCGAAAAAATTCGACTTGCTCGGCAGCGGAGCGGTTTTTGGCTTCGAGGCAAAGCCCTCGACCGACGCAGGCGCCTCGACTTCCCACTTTTCGGTCGTCGCGAGCGTGACCTGCTCGGCGCTCGTCCAATCGACCTGCACCGTGCGCGGCCCTTCGCCTGCCGAATCCTCATCGGCCGGCGGCGTCTCACGCGCGGGCTTTTTGCTTTTCGGCTTATTCTGGAAGGGGCTGTCGCTCTTGCTTTCGAAGGGATTGCCGCTGGATGATTTCATGGCCTCGGCGACAAATTTCTGATCGGCCTTCGAGAGCTTGGCGAGGGGAATCTCCAAGGTGCTGCCGTCGGATTTCTCGAGCGTAACTTTCCCGTCTTCCAAAGAAACGAACTCGGCCTTGATCTTGTGCTTGCCTGTGCTGTCGGTCCACGTGCGCACCTCCGCGGCGCCTGTACGCGCCGGAAAAACAAGCATGCACCAGGCCAGGGCGACGCCACAGATCAGAACTCCGCGACGAAGAGCGTTCATGGCGATAACCTCACAGAATAAGATTGCGACCACAGATACGCGAACGGCTAGAGCAGGTCGCTCTTTTGACCTGCAGTCGCCGGCCGCCTCAAACTACGAAGCGATTCGTAGTTTTGCAAGCCGTTCGTTTTCTGTCAAGCAAAAAGCGGCTTTTGCGATTCGCTGTGACTGATTCTCGCGGCGGCAGGCCAATCTAACATGATTTGTTGCAATCTACGTAAGCCTTCGTATATTAGAGCGGTTCGCCCATTCCGTGGTCGTTTTATGTCGCACAACGAATCCATTCCGCGACCCACGCAGGCAGAAACCGCGATCCTGCAAGTGCTCTGGCAGCAGGGCCCAAGCACGGTGCGCGAAGTGCACGAGGTGCTCAATGCCGAGCGGAGCACCGGCTATACCACGGTCCTGAAGCTGCTGCAGATCATGCTGGAAAAGGGGCTGGTGCGTCGCGACGCAAGCCGCCGTTCGCACTGTTATGAAGCTGCAATCAGCGAGCGGCATACGCAGCAGCAGCTCGTCGCCGATCTGCTCGAACGAGCCTTCGGCGGATCGATGCGCCGATTGGTGATGCACGCTCTGACGGCTCAGAAGGCTTCGCGAAAGGATCTGGCCGAGATCCGCAAAGCGCTCGACGAACTGGACAGGGGCGCAAAATGAATGCCGCCATGATCGCATTGGCCGAGCGGCTGGGCATCGCCCTTTTGCACTCGCTGTGGCAAGGAGCGATTGTCGGATGCATTCTCTTAGGCGTGTTGCCCGCGTTAAAAGGCGCCAAGGCCCAGGTCCGCTATCTCGTCTGCTGGGCGGCGCTGATGTTGATGTTAGCGTTGCCGATCGCGACGTTTCTCGCGGCCCGCGTCGGCAGAAATGACCAAGCCGAACCGCCGCTGCGCGAATCGGCCTTAGCCGCCAGCGCCGCCACCGCATTGGAAGCAGCCGCCACGCTTCTGCCCGCGGAACTGCCCGGACAAAGGATGTTGGGTGTCTTGCCTGTTGCTGCAGAAGATCATGAGGGTCATAAAGATCTCGTCGGCACAACTCAGCAGGAAACGCCGCAGCATCCAACGGCCGTCGTCCGTCGCTGGCTTTCGCCCCGCGCCGAAACTTTGTTGCTTGCGATGGTCGCTGCCTGGTGCGGCGGTGTGCTGGTGCTTTCATGCAGAGTGGCGGGCGGCTATTTGCTGGCGGCACGGCTCACGCGCCGCATGATCGCGCCCTTGGATGAGTCATGGCAGCGTTGCGCTCTGCTCCTGATCGAACGCATGGCGATCGGCGTTCCCGTCGAGCTGCTGCAATCGGCTCGCGTCGACGTGCCGGTCGTTATCGGCTGTCTTCGCCCCGTCATCTTGCTGCCGATCGGGCTTGTCTTGCAACTGCCGCTTTCGCAGGTCGAAGCGGTCCTCGCACATGAATTAGCTCACGTCCGCCGCTGCGACTTTTTATTCAATGCCGTGCAGTGCCTGATTGAGACGCTGCTCTTTTATCATCCTTGCATGTGGTGGGTCTCCGCTCGCATTCGCGCCGAACGCGAGTGCTGCTGCGACGAATTGGCGATCGCCGCCTGCGGCGACGCAGCAACCTACGCACGAGCATTAACCGGACTGGAAGAGATGCGCGCCCCGAGCCGACTGGCGCTAGCCCTCAATGGCGGCGGCAGCTTGCTGAGCCGGATCCGGCGAATTGCCGGCCACAGGCGCGCAAGCGACGTCGTGGGCGGCTGGCTGGCGGGTGTCCTGGCGGTCGCCGTGCCGCTCGTCGGCGGCGGCGCATGGGCGTGGGGTAGGGTGGCGCCAGAGGCAGCACGGTCCAATCCCGAAAGCTTCGCGAACGCGCCGCACGTGGCATCCGGCGACGAGAGCCTGTTTGGAGACGCCCTGGCGGTAACCGAGGACCTTGCGCGGGCGCTGTCGACCGTTCGCGATGCCCGCTCGGCGGCGATTGCAGCAGAGCAGCTCGTCGAACTTTCGCGAAGACAGGCCGACGTCGATCGACGCCTGCGGCGCCTGCGCAACACGATGAGCGTCGAGGCCGAACAAAAGCTCGCGCGGCGCTGGGCGCAACGGCTTGCTGACGCCGGCAAACGATTGAAGGCGGAAGTCGCTCGCGTCGAGCAGCTTCCCGGCGCCGTTGATGCACTACGCAGCTCGCTGTTGTTCCAAGCGATGGGGCTCCGCGCTGCCGAGAAAACAGCCGCTGGCGCTAGCCAAAACATTGAAGCTCAACCGCCTCTGTTGGCGATCATGAGGCCTCCCTTCGGCGCGCCGCCTACCGACCCGCTTGCGAGAATGATTGCCGACTATGGCGCCGACCAAATTGCGACCGTCGTCGTCGCCGG
>JAICIG010000149.1 GCA_025924495.1 Pirellulales bacterium
CGTCGGCGATGCTCAGGTTGCCTTCGACGCGCAGTTTGTCCATACGCAGCAATTGCACGACTCGATCACCCGGATTGACCCACTCGCCGCGATGCTTGAAGACTTCGGCGACGACCCCGTCGAGCGGCGCTAACACCTTGCGGCGATGGATGTCGTCGTCGGCCGCCTCGACGCTGGCCGCTTTCGATTCGGCGGTCAGTGCAGCGACCTTGCGTTCCAATTCGGCCTTCTCTATTTCCAGTTCGCCTTTTTCCCACTGCAGCCGCAGCTTTTGCATTTCAGTATCGGGCGTCGAGCCCGGAACCTTCTTATTGGCCTCCAGGTGGACGACATAGTCTTGTCTGGCCACCCTGGCGGCGCTTTCGGAATAGCGCACGGCGATGTCGCTCTCCGCCTCGGCCAAGGCCACTTTGTGCTCCGCCTCGGCCACCTTCTTCGCCATTTGCACCTTGCTGTCGTTGACCTGCGCGAGCAAATGTCCTTCCTTGATTTCGCTCCCTTCGCGGACTTCGACCTCGGTCAGCACGCCCGCTTCCTGCGCGGCGACATCGACAACGTCAATCAGAGTGACCTGGCAGTTAGGAATCGTGAGCGGGGCGGGAGTTCCATCGGGTCCGCGCGCGGCAATCGTGGTTTTGCCCGGCGCGCTCACGTTCGGACGGGCGCCAGCCGCGCGGCGCCGGTCTTCCGCAGTGCGCGGAGCGGTGGTCGATCTGGGGGCGCGGGCGCCTGGAGCAGCACGGTCTCCGTCGGGACCGGTCAAAGCAAGCGCTGCCGTCAACAACCACAAACTGGCAGACATGAAACTCCCCTTACAGGTTCATCGGGAACAGAATTCGAGATTCGACGAAGTCGATTGCGTCGTGGAACAGCCAGTAACCGACCGAACTGCGGCCGCAGTACAAGCGCGCCTTGACGTTGGCCCCAGGACGTAGCAATTCCTCATGGCTTTGCTTGTCGATGGCGACCTTGATCAATACGGTATTGCCTTCTTCGCCGCGGACCTCGGCCGATTCGTGAACTTCTTCGACTTTGCCCGTGTAATTGGCCCCCGGCTCGGTGGCCAGGTGATAAGTCACTTCGAGTTCGCTGCCCAGATCGTGCTGCGCCTTGGTAATGTGGCCCATCCGGTCTTCGGACATGTGCAGCTCAAGTTGCCAATCGCCCGTAGGGTCGGCCACGCTCAAGAGCACCTCGCCCGGCTTCACCGGACGCGTCAGCAGTTCCTTCTCCGGATCCCAGGTGGTGATCTCGCCGTCGATCGGGCTGGCGACCTGCAGTTTGGCCTTTTTGTCCAACAGCAACAGCAACTGGTTGCGCAGGCTTTCGGCTTGCTGGAAATATTGAATCTCTTCGGAACGAGCGCGTTCCTTTTCTTCTTCGTCTTCGGGCTTGCCCGAGCCCTTGGTTGTCATCTTTCGCCGTGCCGACGCCAGCCCTTTTTCCGCCTGGCCCAGCTTGCCGGTCACTTCGCTGATGGCGACGTCCAGGTCGGGGTTCCGCAGCACGAGCAGTACATCGCCGGCTTTGACCTGATCGCCGTGCTTTACCAGCACTTGTTCCACCTGCCCTTCGACCGCGGCGAACACGTCGCGGCGACGGATGGGTTGCAGCGTGCCGTCGCCGGTCAAGGTGAAGTCGACGGGCACCACGACTAAAGCAGTAATCAGCGCCAACACGGCGACGACAATGGCGATCGTCTTCGGCAACGTTCGCGCGCTGACGATCCAGCTTGCTTTGCCCAGCGTGCGCCACAGCGGCAGCAAGAACAGATTGTTGTGTTCCAATGCGTTGGCCATGGCCAACGAACTGTGCTCGCAGACCACGTTGACGCGCTGCACCATGCCTTCGCGCGGACGCGCGTCTTCGATCTGCTCGACGATCAGCGCGCCAATCGGTTCGGGCTGGTCTTTTTCGTCGGTCGGATCGGCGGGCCGTTTGAGCGGCAGCACGGCCACGTGTTTAGAGTGCGACTCGTCGACGTATTCTTGCACAGCATCTTCGACCTGCGGCGCCAGGTTGCTCGTGTCGCCCGAGTACCACAGCGGCTCGCCCGTGGCGACCACGGCGCTGGCTAGACGATTGAGCAGCATGACCGTGTTCGAGCGCTTATCGAAGGTGTCTTGTCCGCTGACCGCCTCAATGGTGCACTTCTTGCCTTTGCGGACGGCGACGCTGACTCGATCGCATTCGATCAGGCGGCGTCCTTCGTTGGCGATGGTGTAAGCGGTTTCTCGCGGGTCGAGGCTGGTGTGCGCGGTGCGCGTGAAATTTTCGAGTTGGTTCCATAGCGTCTGGCGGTCGGTGAAGTGCCGCAACTGACGCGTCTTGAGATAATCGCTCGCCAGATCGCACATCTGCAGCAGGAACTTCAGATAGCCGCGCTGCGTGGTCGGCGGGGCGCCGGGCCGCTGGAAGATCTCAATAACTCCCTTCGTCTCCTGGTCGACCTTGATCGGTCCCAGAATCAGAAGAAAGTCGCTCGGATTGGAGGCCTGGCCGTTCTGTCCGTCGCCTGAGTGCGGTTGCACCAGGCCGCCCTCGCCGCTGGTCATCACCTTTTGCAGCAACTGGCCGTGGCTGGCCAGGCTCTCTTGGTTATCTGCCAGGCGCGTTTCGCGCAGATTGCTCTGATACTGCAGTTCCAGGCCGCCACTTTCGCTCAGGGCCCAGACCGCCCCGCCGATGGCAGCTAAAGCGGAAACCACCCGATCGAGGAATGCGCCATAGAACTCGCGGACGCCCATGTCCTGCTTGGAAAGCTGCGCAATTTCCACGACCAAGTTGCGGATTTGCTGCTTGGTTTGCTCAATCAAATGCGGGTCAACCGACTGTTCTGTACTCATGCGAAAACCGGTTTGGCCAGAGCTCGGGCGCCACGAGCTGAAAGAAGAAGAGACAGTATCAAGCGAGCGCCCCGAACATATCAGGGTAGCCGCGATCAACACTTCGGTCCAGAACTTGGGAACGCTCAAACCTAGCTCAAGGCTGCTACTTAGGCGGTCATTCCTCCTCGTCGGCGAAATCGCTACGGCATGTTCGTTACCGTTACTACGATCCGCATCGTTATTCGGCTGACGCTTTTGGTTTTTGACTCAAAATCCGGCAAATTCTTTGCGGCCCGAGCTACAGCTTGCCTAGGTTCCCGGCAGTTTGCCGGAGCCATCTGCGACACGGTACACTGACAACCATGCGGATTCTGTTAGCCAATCAAGTGCCTTTCCAGGGCTCCGAAAGCGGGCGACAGACCGACGCTCTCGCGCAGTCGCTGCTGGCCGCGGGGCATGAAGTGCGCTGTTTGATCGTCGATTCGCAGGTCCGACACGATGATGCCGTGCCGACGCGTCGGGTCGTCTGCCGCCAGCACGATGCAACCGCCGATTTGCCGTTTGATTTTCCAGTTTTCGAGCCGTATCCGCTCAGCGGCCAGACCTTTGCCCGTATCGATGCGCAGCAGTTGGGCGTCTATCGAGATGCCTTGCGACAGGCGATGGATGCCGAAGTCGAATCGTTCAATCCGCACGTTATTCATGCGCAAGACATCTGGATTCTGGGACACTTGGCGCTCGAGGCGGGGGCCCCCTACGTGCTTTCGACCGCGGGGCGAGAGTTCGCCGCTTGTCGGCTGAGTCCTCAGTTTCAACGCTATGCCGAAGAGGCGGCCGAAAACGCCGGCCGAATCATCGCCGGGGACGAAGCGTTGCGCCGCGGAGTCGAGCAATTATTTGGCGAGCTCGACGGGCGCGTGGTGACTGCGCCGACCGGCGCAGCCGCTGGGCTTGCGGATATTCAGTGGCTGAGCGATTTGTATCGCAAGGTGATCACGGAGCGCTTCGGGGCCGTGCCCGAGGGGTAGCTGCGAGGGCAGGCATCCTCATTTGCGCCCTGCAGACGCGCTGAGTTGGCAGGCATGGCGCCCACGAGTTTCTTCGATTCGCCAAGGAGCGTCATGAAGCCAAAACCGGACGACATCTGCCCGCGACCCGATGTGCTGCCGCCGCTGCCGACGCAGCCCGCTGCGACGCCGCTGTATACCGCTTCGGTCTATCGCTGCGAAACGCCCGACCAGGCGGCCCGCCTGTTGGCCGGAGAGTTGCGTGGCTACATCTACAGTCGAGACGGTCACCCGAACGCAGACCTGTTGGCCGAAAAGTGCCGCGAGCTGCACGGCGCCGAGAAGGCCGCCATTTGCGGCTCGGGAATGGGCGCGCTGACCGCCGCCTTATTATCACAGGCGGCCCAAGGCGACCATGTGGTCGTTAGCAATCAACTGTATGGCCGCAGCACGCAACTGCTCACTTCCGAGGCGGCGCGCGTCGGCATTGCCAGCACGGTCGTCGATTCGTGTGACCTGTCGGCGGTGCAAGCCGCCTTGCGCGGCGAGACGAAACTGATCGTGGTGGAAACGATCAGCAATCCGCTGTTGCGCGTCGCCGACCTGGCGAAGCTTGCCCAATTGGCGTCGTCCCGCGGCGCGCGGCTGTTGGTGGATAACACCTTCGCCAGCCCTGCCATTTGCAGGCCGCTCGAGTTTGGCGCCGACCTGGTGTTGGAGAGTTTGACGAAAATCATGAGCGGGCATAGCGACGTGCTGCTCGGTTTGCTCTGTGGCCGAGAGGCATGTTGGCAGCGCGTTCCGCTGGTGCTCTCGGCCTGGGGCTTATCGAGCAGTCCGTTCGATTGCTGGATGGCCTCGCGCGGGTTAGGAACCATGGGTTTGCGCGTAGAGCGCGCCGCCGCCAATGCTTTAGCGGCGGCACGTTTTCTTTCGCAGCGCGACGAGGTAGAGACCGTTTGCTTTCCCGGATTGGCCGAGCATCCGGACCATGCCCTGGCGGTGCGGCAATTCGGGAGTCGCTTCGGCACCGTCGTGACGTTTTCTTTGCGGGGCGGCCGATCCGCCGCTGAGGCATTCATTGCGGCGTCGACTCGGATTCCGTTTTGTCCTTCGCTGGGAGACTTGAGCACGACCCTCAGCCACCCGGCGTCGACCAGCCATCGACTTGTGCCGCCGGAGCATCGCGAGGCTCAGGGCATCCACGAATCGACCATTCGGCTGTCGGTTGGCATCGAGTCGCGTGAAGCGGTCGAGCAAGCGCTGGCCGAGGCGCTCGCGGGCATGTCGGCCCGACTGCGGCGATGACCGTCGGTTGCAGGCGAGCCAGAGCTTTGTTTAGCCGAAGGCAGACGGGACTGGACGCCGCGATCCTAAATGATAGGATTACAGGATCTTAGGACCAGCAGGGTCGTCCGAGCTGGATTGGCGTCTGGGAGCCGCGTATGGCAGAAAAAGAAGAAGCATTAGAAGTTGAAGGCGTGGTTACGCAGGCGCTGGCGAATACGCGCTTCCGCGTGACCGTCGAGGGCGGTCACACCGTGATTGCTCACGTTGCCGGCCGGATGCGCAAGAATTTTATCCGCATCGTGCCGGGCGACAAAGTTCGCGTCGAACTTTCTCCCTATGATCTGACCAAAGGTCGGATCACGTTCCGCGAACGCTAATCAAGCCGCGATCTAGTCGTCCTGCCGCGATCCCTCGCAATTCGGCGGCCTTTTCACGCTTGGCCCTCTTATTTCCAATGGGCTTCCCATGCGCACGCGGCAATTTACGGACCTACACTTGGTCTGAAACGATCGTATCGTTTTTCGGGCTTCGCAGTGGTGGAGGCCGGAGATTTTACGTAAAACTTAGGCGCGAGCCGCGGGGTAGTATCTCCGCGGCGCCTGCCGCGACGGGCAGTCCGCTGCGCCCGCACCAGAACCACCTACCAATTTCGGAATGCTGTCAAGGAGAGCTGACCGTGAAGAAAACCGTGTTGTCTGTTTTGGCGCTGGCCCTCGTGCTTGGCACGTCGGTTTTTGCCAAAGCGCAGGATGCCGAAAAGGCCGAGATGAAGCCCGTCGTCGTGGTTTCGTTCGCCGGCTACGCCGAGCTGAAACGCGATCTTGAATATCTGGGTACGGTGTCCGGCAACCCCGATATGGCCAACAACCTGGAAGGGTTGTTGATGCTGTTCACCCAGAATCAAGGATTGGCGGGACTTGATCAGGACCGACCTTGGGGCCTGGCTCTGAGCCTTGGCGACGGCGGCATCGCTCCGCCTGCGGGCCTGGTCTTCTTGCCGGTGAGCGACCTGCAGAAGCTGCTTGGGTCGCTGGCGGCCCTCACGGGCGAGCCGGAGGATAAAGGCGACGGGGTGTGGGAAATCAAGAAAGATGCTAACTCGGTGTACGTCAAGGAGAGCGATGGCTGGGCGTTTCTCTCGCAAACGGCCGAAGGCCTCGGCAAACTGCCCGCCGATCCGCTTGCTTTGCTAGGCGGACTGGAAAAGAAGTACGACCTGGCGGTGCAATTGAACATTCAAAACATTCCCCAGGCGCTGCGCGATATGGGGGCCGATCTGCTCAAGCGCCAGGTCGAAGCTGGCTTGCAGCAGGCGACCGAAAATAGCGACGATGAAACGCAGGCCGAATTGCAAGCCAAAGTCGCCCGCGCCCAGTTGGAAATGCTCGCCAAAGCGATCAATGAGCTGGACCAGATCACCCTGGGCTGGGCGATCGACAGCGAAGGCAAACGCACATTGCTCGACCTCAACCTGACGGCGTTGGAGGGGAGCGAGACTGCCAAGCAGTTGGCGCTGGTGACGAATAGCGCATCGAAGTTCGCTGGATTCCTCCTGCCCGATGCCATGCTGAACATGCACATCAACTCGGTGGCCGCCGAAACGGACATCGAGCAATCCTTAGGCATGCTGGCCAACTTGCGCACGCACGTCATGCAGGAAATCGACGAGGACGAAGATCTTGCCGACGAAGACGCCAAGCAAGTCGTCAAGGACCTTGTCGGCGAGGTGCTCGATGTGGCGGAGGAGACGTTGAAAGAGGGCCGCATCAATGCGGGACTCTCCATCGTCGGCGAGGGGCCGTTGACCATTGTGGCGGGCGGCCTGGTGGCCGATGGCGAGAAGTTGGAAGAAGTGGCCAAGAAGCTCGCCAAGCTGGCTGAGAACGAGAGCGACACCGAATTGGAAATCGAGCTTGATGCTGGCGACTACAAAGAGGTGAACTTTCACACCGTCTCCCTGCCGCTTCCCGACGATGAAGATTCTGAGAAGGCCAAGGAACTGTTTGGCGAGACGCTGCTGGTTACGCTCGGTTTCGGATCCGAATCGGTCTATATCGGCCTGGGCGATGCCGGCATGGAAACGATCAAGAAAGTGATCGATCAATCGTCGGAAGATGCATCGAAAGAGTTGCCGCCGATGCAGCTGACATTGGCTTTGGCGCCCGTGCTAAAGCTGGCAATGAAACAGGAAGGCGCCAACCCGAACCTTCAGGATCTGGCCGAATCGCTCAGCGAAGGCGGCCTGGATCACGTGAACATTACCGTTCAGCCGATCGAGAACGGCGTGAAGTATCAATTAGAAGGAGAAGAGGGCGTAATTAAGTTGCTCGGATCGGCCGCCAAGCAAGCCACTGCGGCTGGCGGCGCCGGGGGCTTTTAATCGTTCTCAGCCCGGCAGGTTCATTCTGCCTTCCATTGCACGATCTCGGCGCCGGTCGACTAGCTTCGGCCGGCGCCCTTTTTTGCGCGCCGAGAGCGCGTTGATATTCTGCCAAAGCGTCGCTTTTTCACGACACGGCTTGCGGTGATTGGATGCAAATCCGCAACGCCGCGTCCTTCTTAGCCGGCTGTCGCGCGGGGCCCAGACCCTCATTTCAAAGGCCGCTCCGCTGAAAGCCGACCAGCGCCTTGCGCTTTCGAGGACGGCGGTTATGTCGCCCGAGCGGCGATGCCGGCGAGTCGCTTGCGATCGACTCGCGATTGAAATCGGCGCGCCTCTTGCTCTCCTCTCGGGGCACGCGGTTGCCGCAAGCGACAACCGTTCGACACGAGATTGGCAACGGAGAACGAGCGTTGAGAACGTGCGGCTGGCTTACGTTGACGTTATTCGCCGCCGCATATGCGGCCTGGCAACTGCCGGGAAAGCCGAGCAGTCCGCCCGTCGCGAATCTGGAGGGTTGGCGTCGAACGGCTGACGGTTGGGAACGGCGGGCCGCTTGGGGCCCTGAACAGCTCGCGTTCGAGCCGCAACTGCATCCAATTGCGGTCCTGTCGTTTTCCGCGATCGTGTCCCTGGCGGGCTCGTACGCATTGGCGCCGGCCATGCAGCGGCGCGTGGCTCGCGTTTCGCCGCCGCCTTGGCACATCGAAAGCGGGAGGCCGGTTCCACCGCATGTGGCGGCTCGCCAGCGGCGCTGAGCAGAGCCTCGAATTGCCCATTCCATCCCCCGCGCCGCCGTCCACCAACGCTGGCTTTCTTGCAAAATCTGCGCTCCGCCGCAAGTCGCTAAGCCCCGTCTCGGGCAGGCCTTGAGTAAAGCTGCCAGATGAATTCAGGTCGCTCGCGCCCTTTTTCTTGTACGGAATCGGGCGGCCGGTCGCACTATTAAGGTAGACGCAAAAGCCTTCGGCCGAGTCGGGGTTCTCCGCCGGCCGCAACTGGCCTGCGGCGCCTTCGAAAGGACGGAAGATGCGACTGACTTTACGAACGTTGTTGGCTTACTTGGACGAGATTCTGGAGCCGGCCGATGCGGCGGCGCTGGGGAAGAAGATTGAAGAAAGCGAGTTTGCCACCACGTTGATGCATCGCACCCGCGATGTGACTCGCCGCTTGCGTCTGGGGGCGCCTAAAATCGAAGGCCGCGGCATGGGACTCGATCCGAACACCGTGGCCGAGTATCTCGACAACACGCTCCCGGCCGAGCGCGTTCCCGACTTTGAAAAAGTCTGCCTGGAATCGGACGTGCATCTGGCGGAAGTCGCTTCTGCCCATCAAATCCTGGCCCTGGTGTTGGGCGAGCCTGCCGAGTTCGAATCGCGCAGCCGAGAGCGGATGTATGCGCTCGCTTCCGTCGGAGAAAAACCGACCGCGCCGGCGGAGAATGGCAAAGCGGCGCCGCCGGCCGTCGCGGCAACAAAAGGCGAGCGTCCTGCACGCTCGAAGAAACGCAAGAAACGCCGGCAGCCCGAGGTGCCCGACTATCTTCGCGAAAGCTCGGAGCCCCGTCGAAATCGCCTCTGGATTGCCGCCGCGCTGGCCGTGCTTGTGCTGACAGCGGGCGGAATCCTGGCATTGAAGGCCCTGGCGCCCGACACCTGGCGACGGCTGACGGGGCAGCAAGTGGCCGTGAACGACGCTGCCGATTCAGGCGCCGACGTCGCGGCCACGACGAACGTCGAGGCGGAAAGTCAAACTCCCGCGGAAGGCTCAATCGCCAAAGGCCGTAAGGCACTGCCGTCCGAAGATTTGACGGAGCCGTCGGCGGCTACGGAAGGAGAAGACGAGGCCTCTGCTGCGAAGGCGAGTAAGCCAACGCAACCGCCCGCAACGGAACAGGGTGAAGATTCCGATGCTCCCGTTCCGCCGCTGCCCGACGAGGCGCCAGCGGAGCAATCGTCGCCGAAGGCGCGTAACGATGCGACCGACAAAGAGGATCGATCCTCTGCCAAGAGCGCCCGCGTCAAACACGCGGCGACCAGCGGCGAGGTCATTGGCCGCTTGATTTCCGACCATGACGTGCTGCTGCGGTGGAACGGCGAGCAAGAGGCCTGGGTGCGCGTCCCCGGAAGAGAAAGCATCCATGCTGGCGATCGGCTATTGGCTTTGCCCTCCTACCAACCGAGCATTGCCTTGGGGGCGGGAGTCACCGTGCAATTAGTGGGCGGAGCACTAGTCGAACTCGAGGCCCCAGACAGCGATGGCGCCCCGGGAATTCGCGTCGACGATGGCCGAGTGATCCTGATGACCGTGGCGAAACCCGACGTGTTCGTCAGGCTGCAAGCCGGAGATAGCCAATCGACGGCTGCTTTTGGTCGTGACGACGCGACGCTGGCGATTGAAGTCACTCGCGATTTGCCCGAAGGCGCTGATCCCGAAAAGCAGACCGCCGCCGCGCTCGTGAACCTTTACGTGGCGGCGGGGGAGATGACGATCGTCACGCCGGATGGCGGGCCGGAAAAGATCAAGGCGCCTGGCCATCGGAATTTGAACAGCGGTCCGCGCGCCGTGCGCGATTCCGAACTTCCGGCCTGGATAAAATCCAATGAGCTAAGCCCGATTGAGAAGCGCGCGAAGATCGCGGTCGACGAGCATCTTGCGCCGGGGGAACCCGTCAGTCAAACGCTGCGCGATCTGCTGACCGGCAAACGCATGGAGAACAGCCTATTGGCGCTCCGGAGTCTGGCGCTCATGGACGACTTTGAACCGTTGGTCCTGGTGTTCAACGAAGACGGGCCGAACCAGAAAAACGCCTGGACGCCGCTGATCGAAAGCTTGCGCGCCGCCATGATGCGCGGGCCCGCGACGGCGGCCAAAGTACGCGAAGCGTTCCAGGCACAGCGCGGGGAAGAGCAGGGCGCCGCTTTATACCGCATGCTTTGGGGGTACGACCGCCAGCAACTGCAAGATGGCGCCGACCGAGAGCTGGTCGATTATCTGAGTCACAAAGACCTGGATTTCCGCGTATTGAGTTTCTGGAACCTACATCATCTTACCGGCTGGCAATTTCCCTACCGGCCGGAATACCCCGAGGCGAAGCGTCGCAGCGGCGTCGCCGCTTGGCAGCGAAAGTTGTCCAGCGGCCAGATCGTTCCCGCTGAAGGCGCCGAATAATTGCCGGCTCAATGACTGACTGGTTGGGCTTGTACTCTCCAGGCGGGCGCCAAGCGAATCAATCGAGCTGCATCGCCGGCCGCGGCGAATCGAGGGTGCTCGCGCCCAGACGCCGCTTGCGTCGGCGCCGGCCAACCACATGGATCCCCGTGTGCTGGGAGGCAATCGGCGTCATCGCGCAGCATGCGTAAGGTGTTAATGTGCAGTGGTTTGCGCGTGCTAGTTCCGTCCCGGCTTTTACGTTCTCGGCAACGCGGGGTACACTGTCAGATACAGAGAGCCTGGAAACGAGTCGACGATGATCGGCCGTGGAAAGCCGCGTCATCCGGATGCTTCGGGGCTTCGGTGCAGATCGCAAGGAAGAGCCAGAATGAACTCTCTGCCTCGTCGTCCGGGCAATGAGTTGTTCGGTTTCCGTTTGTCGGTAAGCGAACGTCTCGCTAAAATGTGCGGTTTCATTGCCGAAACCTTTTTGTGCAAAAGCGGATAGTACGCCAAGTGCTCGCCGTTAAGGAGTCTTCTCGGTGCAGATAAACATCTCGACGCGACACGGTCATTTGAGCGAGGCCACCCAGGCGAAGATCACCACCAAGCTCGAGCGTCTGACTCGGCTTTTCGAGCGCTTGACGGCCATCGAAATCACCGTCGACCTTGAACATAAAGACTCGCCGGTTGTGGACTTACAGATTTCTGCCGAACACAAGCATGACTTTGTCGCCACCGAGCAAGCCGGCGAGTTGATGGCCTCCATCGACGGTTGCATTCACAAGGTCGAGCAGCAATTGCGGAAATACAAGCAAAAGGTGCAAGACCACCACAAGAGTCCCGGGCTTCGTCAGCAGGGGTTGGCGGAACAACGCGAACCCGCAGGCGACTAAATCGCGTAATAATCAATAGTTGCGCAAGCAATGAATGGGTGCTCCTAGCGGCTGCGGTCTGAATTCCGGGCTCTCTTGGCCCCTGGCTCATCGCTATGCAAAGGCCCGCAAAAGTAGTTAAATCAAATTAACAGCATCTTGACAGAGAACTGAGCCGTAGCGGGCGTTGCATTTGCGGGAATTGCTGCCGTAATGCTCGCGACGAAGCAGAAAGGAGTTTGGTGCATGAAGTTCGCCGACTTCGTGAGCCGTGAAGCAATCAAAGCGGACTTAGCCGCAGATGACAAGGAAGGGGTGATTCGCGAAATGGTACAGGCCTTGTTGGCCGCCCAGCGGATCGCCTCGGACGAGTTTGAAAGCATTGTTAAAGCGATTTTGAAGCGCGAGGAACTGGGAAGTACGGGCATTGGCCGGGGGGTGGCCGTGCCGCATACCAAGCACCCTAGCGTCGAGCGGCTGGTCGGGACCGTCGCCGTCAGCGCGGAGGGGGTCGACTTCAATAGCCTCGACGGGGAGAAGGTCCACCTGTTCTTCCTGCTGATTTCGCCGCCCGATCGTCCGGGAGATCACTTGCGAGCGCTTGAAAACGTTTCGCGACAACTCCGCGATGAGACATTCTGTCGTTTTTTGAAGCAGGCCAAGAACGCCGAAGACATCGTGACGTTGCTCGACGAGGCCGACAACAACCAGTTCGTTTCCTAAAGACAATTTCGTTCCAACAACCGTCTCGCTTGCCGGCTTGGCCGTCGAGCGCGGCGCATTTCCCAGCGGCGAAGCCGCCTGCCGATGCGGGCAGCGGTTCGCCGACGAAGATCGAACATGATGAGCGAGCCTAGGGCCGTCAAAACCGTTGTGGTTACCAATCCGCAGGGTTTGCACGCGCGCCCGGCCGACATGTTCGTCAAATTGGCGACGCGCTTTGCGTCGAAGGTCGAAATTGTCAAAGACCGCGAACGCGTCGACGGCAAGAGCATTCTGGGGATTTTGACGTTGGCCGCGGCGGAAGGAACCCGACTCTCCATTGAGACGGTCGGTCCCGACGCCGAGCAGGCCCTCGAAGCCTTGGTCTCGCTCGTCGAACACGATTTCGCCGAAAACGAGAACATTCACTAATCGATGCAGAAGCTGCAGGGAATCGCCGTTTCGCCAGGCGTGGTCATCGGCGAGGCGTTCGTCATGGACACCGAGGGATATCGCATCCCTCGCCGGTTCCTGGCACGCGACGCCGTCGATGAAGAATTGCAGCGGCTCGAGCGGGCGTTCCTCGGCGCCGCTCTCGAGATCGAAGGGCATCGCGACGCCGTGGCGCGCGAGTTGGGCAAGCAGTATGGCGCCATTTTCGAGGCGCATCTGCAGATGCTGCGAGACGCTCAGCTTCGCGCGGAAGTCGAGCAGACCATTCGCGATCGGTATTACAGCCCCGAGTACGCGGTCTGTCGCACCTTGCGGCGGTACGCCAAGGTGTTTCAGTCGCTGGAGTCGGGGCCGATGGCTGAGCGCGCCACCGATATTTTCGACATTGAAAAGCGGCTGCTGCGGCACCTGCTTGGCCGGCGGCGCGAGGCGGTTGCCCATCTGACTTCGCCGGTCTTGATCCTGGCCCATAATCTCACTCCGAGCGAGACGGCCAATCTCGACCGCAAATTCGTGCGCGGGTTCGTCACTGAAACCGGAGGCGCCGGCAGCCACACCGCGATCGTGGCCGAGGCGCTCGAAATCCCCGCCGTGGTCGGCACGGGGCCCTTCCTGGCTGATGTATCGGGCGGCGAGCGGGTAATCATCGATGGCGACCAGGGGCTGGTCATTTTGCAGCCCGATGAAGAAACGCTCCACTATTACGTACGGATGGTGGAGCGCCATCGGTCCAACGCGCTGCAGCTGGAAACGCTGCGCGAACTTCCGGCGGAAACCGCCGACAGCGTCCGCATTAATCTGCACGGGAACATCGAATTTCCGCACGAGGTGCAGCACTGCCTGGAACGGGGCGCCGACGGCATTGGCCTGTATCGCACCGAGTTCTTATATCTGGGCGCCGAGACCGAGCCTGATGAGGAAGCCCAGTACCAGGCCTATGCGGGCGTCGTCAAAGCCATGGGCGACCGCCCCGTGGTGATTCGCACCCTCGATCTCGGGGCCGACAAGCTCACGGCGGCGCAGGCCGATACCGAACGTAATCCGTTTCTTGGGCTGCGCAGCATCCGCCTTTCCCTTCGCAATTTGCCGATTTTTCGTACGCAACTGCGAGCCATCTTGAGGGCCAGCGTGCTGGGCGAAGTGCAGATCATGTTTCCCTTGATCTCCACCATGCTCGAACTGCGGCAAGCCAAGATGGTGCTTACCGACGTGATGGAGGATCTGGAAGAGCACGGGCTGCCGTTCCGCCGCGATATTAAGGTGGGAATTATGGTGGAAGTGCCTTCGGTCGTGATCATGATCGACCACTTTCTGGAAGAGGTCGATTTCCTGAGTATCGGCACGAATGACCTGATCCAGTACGCCTTGGTGGTCGATCGCAGCAATAAGGACGTCTCTGGGTTGTACACCGCCAGCGATCCCGCCGTACTGAAGCTGATCGACATGGCCGTCAGCAGCGCCCGCAGGCGGCAGACGCCCGTTAACTTGTGCGGGCAGATGAGCGGCAGTCCGACCTATACCATGTTGCTGCTGGGACTGGGGCTGCGGCAGCTCAGCGTTACGCCCAGCGCGATCCCGGAAATCAAGCGGATCATTCGCACGGTGACGATTTCCCAGTGCGAAGCGGTTGCATCCCGCGCCTTAACGCTGGAGAATGCTCGCGACATCAAGAGCTACCTGAAGGAAGAGTTAAAGAGGATTCTGCCCGACAGGGCGGGTTAGCAGGAGGAAGCTAGGGGATGGCCTTCGTGCCGCCCGTGCGATTTCGCGAGCTCGTCTCGCGTGACAACGGCGGCGCCACGCAGGGCGTTCTCTAGCCGGAGAGCGACAGACTTCAAGCCTGCCTGGCCGGCGAATGGGTTCGCGGGCCTTACCAAGGCAGGATCAATTTGAGTTTCCGCATTGCGACGGCAGCGATGCGGAACAAACGAACCGATGGTTCGACGACGAGTACGCATTCGTTTTCGCAAGCAAGGCGACCTGCGGCTGATCGGCCACCGCGATCTCGTTCGCGCGTGGGAGCGGCTGTTTCGGCGCGCCGGGATCGCTTTGCGCATGAGCGAAGGCTTTCACCCCAAACCGCGGATGAGTTTTCCCTCGGCTTTAGCCATGGGCGTTTCCGGCGCCGACGAGGTGCTGGAGGTCGAACTCGTCAACGAGTCGGACGCCGACAACCTGGCGACTGCGCTCCAGCGGTACGCTCCGGAAGGGCTGGAGATCACGGCGGCCGAATTGAGGCCGCCGGGCGAACCGCCCGCTCAGGCGCGGCGAGTCACGTTCGAAGTTCCTGTTCCTCCAGAACGCCGCGCCGATCTGGCCGCGCGTCTGACCGACTGGCAAACCCAGGCTTCGCACGCCGTGGACCGCGGCAATGGCCGCAAGCCGGTCGAACTGGGCGACTTCGTGGAACAGCTCGAACTGGCAGCAGGGGTGCTGCGAATGCAAATCCGGGTGACCCGACAAGGAACTGCCCGGCCGCGAGAATTGCTCGAATCACTGGGGCTGGAAGATCTGGAACAACGCGGGATCCATCTGACGCGCACCGTCGTGGAGTTGGAAGCATGATCCCTGACGTCGATCTTCCGGCTCGCAGACGGCGAGTCGCCTTGCGGCGGCGTACTTATTCGCCTTGCCGAACAAGAAAGCGAGATCATGAAGCAAGAGATGTTGATCAATGTATCGCAGCCGGAGGAGTGCCGGATTGCGATTGTCGAGGACGGCCTGCTCGAAGAACTCTACATTGAACGCAGCAGTCAGGACAATTACGTAGGCAATATCTACAAAGGGCGAGTCGTCAATCTCGAGCCTAGCATCCAGGCGGCGTTCGTCGATTTTGGCGTCGGCCGCAACGGCTTCCTTCACATCAGCGATATCGAGCCCCAGTACTTCCGCCAGGGCGGCTACGATCCCGGCAAACCGATTGAATCAGGCGGCGGACGTTCGGCCCGCGACTACGACTTCGGCGACAGCAACGGCGGCGACGAGTCTGGCGAAGAACAAGAGGGTTCAAACGATAAAGGGCGCCGTCAACGCCGAATGCGGCCCGGAGCTCGGCCGCGAGTCAAGCCGCCCATTCAAGACATTCTGCGCCGCGGCGACGAAGTGCTGGTGCAGGTCATCAAGGAAGGCATCGGCACCAAGGGGCCGACTCTCTCCACGTATATCAGCATTCCCGGCCGTTATCTGGTGCTGATGCCGGCGCTCGGCCGCGTGGGCGTGTCGCGCAAGATCGAAGACGAAGACGCTCGTCGCAAGCTGCGCGACATCATGCTGGAGCTCAATCCGCCCAAAGGCCTTGGATTCATCGTGCGCACGGCCGGCGTCGATCGGACGAAGAAGGAATTGTCTCGCGATCTGGCTTATCTGTTGCGATTGTGGAAGGTCATCGTGCGGCGGATCAAGAAATTCCCCGCGCCGATCGACATCTACGAAGAAAGCGACATGATCATTCGCACGATCCGC
>JAICIG010000150.1 GCA_025924495.1 Pirellulales bacterium
GATTAGCGGTCCTCAAAGGCGATACATTGTCCGTCTAGGCATGAAGCATAGGCGGTCATGGTATTTGAGGTCAAGGGCGATCGCGGATCGTCGCTCACCGGCAACCAGATCAAGGCGCCTCGCGCACAAGAGAGCAAACGAAAGTTCAAGTGCCTTGCACTCACCAGCCCTTTAGAACCCTCGCGCACGTTGCGGCGGGTGCGATGGGGCGTTCGTCTATACTGTGTTAAGGTCATTTACCTCTTAGATTGGTGCATGCTGCGACTGCCGTATGAGCTCCCCGGGATCGTTGCGTCCGCAAAGAACTTGAAGGGGTCCTCGGGCCACTGCAGGAATTCATGTACTGGCAGGTTTAGCCCGGTGGTATAAAGGCCTGGAAAATCGGGCTGTTTCCAATGAGACGTGAGTTAATGAACCTTGCCAAAATGTCATGGTTGGTGTTGTTGGTCATGTTGTCGAACTGCGCCGCATGGGGCGCGGAGCGCGGCGAGAAGACGAAGCCGCTGTTTCGGGATTTTATGGGTCTGAATGTTCACACGGTGCTGTTCAAGGTCGATCTTTATCGTCCCGTCACGCGACTCCTGCGCGATTACCATCCGTTCGATTGGGATGTCGGAAGCGAGACGAACTATGCTCCGCGGTTTCCGTTGGCAAGAAACTGCGTCGACTGGCAAGGACTTTATGGAAGCTGGAATCGCGCTGGCTACGCCATCGACGTCTGCTGGATGTTTGACGGGACGGCGCCGGGGACCTGGAACGATCTGAGCCGCGATGCCGAGGCCTATGGCGACGCAGTCGCCCGGTACTTCGGCCCATCGGGCGAGCATAAGCTTGTCGAAGCAGTCGAGATCGGCAATGAACCGGGAAAGTACGAGGACGATCAATATCGCAAGTTGTTTGAAAGCGCCGCGCGAGGCATGCGCCGAGCCGATCCGAAGTTGTTGATTTCGACGTGCGCCATGTTTGCGCGGCCGAGCGGCGCCTACCATAAAGACCTGGCGACGGTGAAGGGGCTCGAACCGCTGTATGACGTCATCAGCGTCCATTCGTATCCCGACCTGGAAGGGTATCCGACGTGGCGCCGCAGCTTCCCCGAGGATTCGCGACTTGAGTTCCTGAAACGCATTCAAGAGGTCATCGAATGGCGCAACGCCAACGCGCCGGACAAGCAGATCTGGCTGACAGAGTTAGGCTGGGACGCCACCACCAAACCGCAGGCGACGGAAGGCGATTTCAAGCAGTGGGTCGGCGTGACCGACGCGCAGCAGGCGCAGTACCTGGTGCGAGCTTTTCTCGTGCTGGCGGAGTTAGACCTTGACCGCGCCTACATCTTTTTCTTTAACGACGAGGACCAGCCGCAAGTCCATGGCTCGTCCGGCTTGACGCGGAACTTTCACCCCAAGCCGGCCTTCTACGCGGTGGCTCATCTTTTCTCCGTGCTCGGCGATTATCGCTTCGAGCGCGTAATCACCAAGAAAAAAGGGGAACTCGCCGTCAACGAGTTTCGCCACGGTACGGACCCAGCGCGGCTCGTCTGGGTTGTCTGGTCGCCGACCGGCGTCGGAAAGCAGTCTACGGCACGGCTGGATTTGCCGCGCGGCGCTATCGAACGAGCCGAGCGCATGCCTTTGAAGGCGGGCGGCGGCGACCCTGTCGCCTGGAAGACTCTCGACAATGGCGACGTTCAGATCGATGTCGGCGAGTCGCCGATTTTCCTCCACATCCGGCAATGAGCGGAACTCGTCGGGTCTAGCAGATGAGCAGGCGACCACTTGCTAAAGCTCTGTAAGGACTCCGCCAGAATCAAGACCAGAGCTTGAATCCTTCGGGCGAACCGAAGATTGCGGCGAGCACTTGCTGGTCGGTGGCGCCGGCGCTCAGAGCGCCGACCCAATGCGCGAGCCCGGCCGCATCAGCGGCGCGATGCAGGAAGGTCCTGTAATCGTTTTGCACCAAATCTGTGCGGTATTCCTGAGAGGTGAGGAAATCCGCCGCCACGCTGGCTCGCGACGCGCCCGAATCGAGGGCCGTCTCCCAACTGGCGATCTCGGCTGTGCTGGCGCTGCGGTTGAGGACATCCCGGTAGAGGCCGGTGATGAAGCCTTGATTCGTGCCTCCTTGTAACACGAAATACTCTTGAGAACTGGTCAGCCCTTCCGCGACTTGCTCCAATGTTCCGCCCGCCAGCAAAAAGCTCACCCAGTGCTGCCCGCCGCTGGCGTCCGGCGAGCGCTGCAGGTACAGGTGATACATAGCGTTAACCTGGTCGTTCAAGTACTCGGTGCTGGCTTCGATCCCCAGCACCGCACTGACAGGAGTCAACGCTCCGGTGTTCAATCCATTGACCCAGAAGGCGGCTCCTGCATCGGGAGCTCGGTTGAGCAAAAGCTCGTAGGCGCTTCCCACGAATGCCGTGTTGGCGTTGCCGCCTAGCGCGACGGCCGCAGAAAAAGGCGAGGTATTGCCTGAAGTGAAATTGGTAGGCACGGTGGCTGTCGCCGTAATGGAGTTTCCGCTGGCTGCAGCAAAGCTCGAGTGGAAGACGAACTGAGCGATGCCAGAATCATTGGTTGTGACGGTCATCGATCCAATGAAATTCTGGCCTTGGCCGGCGGGCGTACCGGTCGGGGTGGCGAAGAATTCAAGCGTATAGGTCTTCTCCGGCGCGCCGTGGAGGGCGCCGCTCACCTCGATCGTGTCAGGCGTAGGCTGAAAGGCCGCCGTCAAAACGGGCGCCGTCTGATTGCCGTTGCCGTTGTTCGTCAAATGGATGCCACCCGCCCCATTGTTGAAGATGGAGTTTTCACTAATGATGTTACCGTTGCCCGTGTCAACGACGACGCCGTATTGAGTGTTGAAGGCGATGGTGTTGCCATCGCCGTGGTCCGTGCCGCCGACGGTTGTGCCGCCGGCGAGGAAACTGTTCAGGCCGCTGAATAGAGTGATGCCATTGCCATGGTTGGCCGCGGCCGTGTGTCCGGTGGGGTCCGTGCCGATGTAGTTGCCCACGATGTTTTCGCTCATCCCGTCATTAGCGCCCCCGCTCGATCCCACCTGAATGCCGCCCGCGCCGTTGCCGCTGATGACGTTGCGATCGAGCGGGTCCGTGCCGCCGATCGTGTCGCGAGTTGCGCCGTCGATGAACAAACCGACGCCGGTGTTTGGGGCCGCCGATCCATCCAGAGCGAGGCCTATGTAGTTGCCGACGACAATGGCCTCTTCAGCGCCGCCGGATGACAGGTGCGTGACGTAACCGACAAGCGTTACGCCGGGACCGTTGGCGTTCACGATGCTCAGCGAAGCGAGACGAGAAGCTGGCGCATTGATAGTCAGGCCCGCAAATCCATTGTTGTCGATTTCGACGACTGGTGCGCTGACGAATCCCGGGGCGCTCCTGCCATCGATGTTCACGGCGTTCGTAATGGCAGGCAGAGGGCCTGACGTCAATTGGATGATGCCCGCAACCGAGAAGTCGATCACGTCAGGGGTACTATCGCCGTTGACGCTAGTGATCGCAGCACGCAGCGAACCCGGGCCCGAATCGGCCAGGCTTGAGACGGTGTAGGCGCTTGGCGTGAGCCTTTTTTCCAGGAGTTCTAGCGATGGGCGAAAATTGGGCTGGGCCGATTTTCGAAATGTAATCGACTTCTTCATGCGGTTGCTCCCCGTGTTCCTTTCTAACCAGTCAAAGGAAAAGGCACCAAACACTGTAAATGTTATGCATCGTCCGACCGTCTGTAGATTATTGCTTCCGGCGGTCAGCGCCTGCAAGCAATACTCGGGGCAGTGATATCAGATGTCGCCTGAAGTTACACATGTCGCTGCGCCGCCGATTGCCCTGCCGCATGAGACGGTGCACTGTGTGAGTTCGTGATCGTTTACAAGCGAGCTTCCGATCTTGCGAGCGCCTGTCAGACGCACGATACTAGGTGCTCCCCAGACGTGTCTCTCCGTGAGGGAGTGCCGGCTTTGAAAACGTGCCCTGCCTGCCATCGGGCGGTTCCAGACGACGCTCAGAAGTGTCCGCACCCGGGTTGCGGGCATGCTCTCGGGGGTTCGCACACGAGCATCAAGCGTCCGCCGCCTCCACCGGCTCATGTGCAAGTCACGCGCAAAGATGTGCGCACAGCTACGCCGCAGCCGAGCGCTTCTCAAGCGGCGGTCGGTCGCATGCTCTCGCGATGGTCGATGCTCGTTTGGATTGCTGCCATTCTGCTTGGATCGGGTCTGGTGGCCGCTGGCTTGCTCGTCTTTTTTCCGTTGCACCGTGACGCCGAAGGACCTGTGGCGGTCAACGCGCCGGTCCAGCCCACAAAGCAGAAACGTCCTTTAATCACTAGCACCGTTCTGCCGCCTTCCAAGCGGCCCGCGAGCAAGGCTCCGCCTGCAGAATTACCCGACGAGAAGCCCAAGCCTTCTGACAAGTCCGCCGCTGCAACGGACAATAAGTTGCCGGCGTCGGCCGCCAAGTCCGACGAACTACGGAGGGGCGTCGCCGATCCGCCCAAAGAACTGCACCCAGATGAGCAAAAGAGGATGGTTGCCAATGAGCCTACCGGGCTGGTGGCCGACGCGCCACGCAAGTCCGAGTCGCTCGGCATTGCTAAGGGGCCTAAGCTAGGCCTGATCGCCGATGGTCCCAAGGCGCTCTACGAGGAGCGGACCAAACCCAAGACAGCCGAATGGCTCGGCGAGCGCGGCGGAACGCTCGAGTCGCAGAAGGCGGTCGAAGACGGCCTGAACTGGCTGGCCCGCCACCAAGGTGAAGACGGCCACTGGGGCGCCGATTGCCTGGGCACGGCTCCCAACTCGCGCTGCGATCGCAGCGCTCCTTGCCAGGAGACCGGACAAGCCTACGAAATAGCGCAAACCGGCCTGGCCCTGCTCGCCTTTCAGGCGGCCGGGAACTATTACTTCAACGGCCAGAAATACTCTGACCAGGTGAAGAAAGGTATAGAGTATTTCATCCAGGAACAAGCGGCTGATGGTTCAATCGTCGGTTCCCAAAACCCGAGCGCGGAGCAAATTGCCGGTGGCGCTTGGTTCAACGAATACTTTATGTACGAGCACGGCATAGGAACCTTCGCTTTGTGCGAGGCCTGCGCCGTGGCCCTCGCGGAAGGAAGGATGCCCGACCCACGATATCAAGCAGCCGCCCAACGCGCGGTGTCCTTCATCGAAAAGATGCAACACGACGACGGCGGCTGGCGCTATACGACGAACCCTCGCGACGAGAGCGATTGCTCCGTTTCGGGCTGGGTGATGCTCGCTCTGAAAACGGCCCGCGAGGCGAAACTCACCGTTTCACCGCAAACTATTTCCCGCATGATGGACTTCTTTGCCGCGCATTACGCAAACGGTCGGACCTACTACCAATTACCGGCACGCTCATGGCCGAGCGACGCTATGACGGGCGTGAGCATGATGGCGGTCGAGTTCTTCGAGCACAAGCTCGACTCGCCGATTGTGAAAGAGGGCGCTGCCTATCTGGCCGGCAAGGCTGACGCCCTTACCCAGCCACTTGTCGGGCCCGCACGCGACCAAATGCTCAAGGACTTTCAAGCTTTGCCCGCAGCCGCCGCCATCCCCGCCTCGTTTGATCCCGGCATCAACTATTACCTCTGGTATAATTGCACGATGGCAATGTTTCAGGTCGGCGGCGAGCCATGGCAGCGTTGGAACGCCGCCGTTCGCGACCGCGTAACCGCCTTGCAGGTGCAGGGCGAAGGATGCGATCGTGGAAGCTGGCCGCCGAACGATCAGTATAGTGGTCGGGGCGGCCGCATCTATTCCACCGCGCTGGCGGTGCTCACGCTCGAAGTCTACTACCGCTTTCAGCGCATTGCTGGTGAGCCGGAAAAGGCGAAGTTCTTTGAGAAATGAAGTAAGTCTGCTTTTTCGGGAGGAGTGCGGCCCTTGAGAACGTGCCCTGTCTGCCATCGGGTGGTTCCCGACGCCGCCGTCACATGCCCGCACCCGGGTTGCGGACATTCTCTCGGAGCTTCGCATACGAGCGTCAAGCGTCCGCCGCCTCCGCCCGCTCATGTGCAAGTCGCGCGTAAAGATGTGCGCGCAACTTCGCCGCAGCCGGGTGCTTCTCAAGCGGCGGGCGGTCGCATGCTCTCGCGATGGTCGATGCTCGTTTGGACTGCCGCCGTCCTCATTGGATCGGGTCTGGTGGCCGCCGGCTTACTCGCCTTCTTCCCGTTGCACCGTGACGCCAACGAGTCGGTAGCAATCAATGCGCCCGCCCAGCCGACTGAGCAGCAACGTCCTTTAATCACTAGCACCGTTCTGCCGCCTTCCAAGCGGCCCTCGAGCAAGGCTCCGCCTGCAGAATTACCCGACGAGAAGCCCAAGCCTTCTGATAAGTCCGCCGCTGCAACGGACAACAAGTCTGCGGCGCCTCCGGCCGCCAAGTCCGATAAACCACGGGGAGGCGTCGCCGATCCGCCCAAACAACCGGGCCCGAATCAACCGGGCCCAGATGAGCAAAAGAGGATGGTTGCCAACGAGCCTACCGGGCTGGTGGCCGACGCACCACGCCAGCCCGAGCCGCTCGGCGTTCCAAAGGAGCCTAAGCTGGGCCTCATTGCCGATGGTCCCAAGACGCTCTACGAGGAGCGGACCAAACCCAAGACAGCCGAATGGCTCGGCGAGCGCGGCGGAACGATGGAGTCACAGAAGGCGGTCGAAGATGGCCTGAATTGGCTGGCCCGCCACCAAGGCGAAGACGGCCACTGGGGCGCCGATTGCCTGGGCACGGCTCCCAACTCGCGCTGCGATCGCAGCGCTCCCTGCCAGGAGACCGGACAAGCCTACGAAATAGCGCAAACCGGCCTGGCCCTGCTCGCCTTTCAGGCGGCCGGGAACTATTACTTCAACGGCCAGAAATACTCCGACCAGGTGAAGAAAGGTATAGAGTATTTCATCCAGGAACAAGCGGCTGATGGTTCAATCGTCGGTTCCCAAAACCCGACCGCGGAGCAAATCGCCGGTGGCGCTTTGTTCCAGCAACACTTTATGTACGAACACGCCATGGGAACGTTCGCCTTGTGTGAGGCCTGCGCCGTGGCCATCGCCGAAGGAAAGCAGCCCGACCCACGATATCAGACGGCCGCTGAGCGCGCGGTGGCTTTCATCGAAAAAATTCAACACGATGACGGCGGTTGGCGCTATTGGGTTAACGCTAGCGAGACGAGCGATTGCTCGGTTTCGGGCTGGGTAATGCTCGCTTTGAAAACTGCCCGTGAGGCGAACATCAGTATTTCACCCCAAACCATTACCAGGATGATGGGCTTCTTTGCCGCCAATTACGCGGATGGTCGGACCAACTATGGCGCCCCGCCAAACCACCCGAGCGACGCCATGACCGGCGTGGGCATGATGGCGGTCGAGTTCTTCGAGCACAAGCTCGACTCGCCGATTGTGAAAGAGGGCGCTGCCTATCTGGCCGGCAAGGCCGACGCCCTTACCCAGCCACTTGTCGGGCCCGCACGCGACCAAATACTCAAGCAATTTCAATCTTTGCCCCCAATCGCCGCCATGCCCGCCTCCTTTGATCCCAGCATCAACTATTACCTCTGGTACAATTGCACGATGGCCATGTTTCAGGTCGGCGGCGAGCCGTGGCAGCGTTGGAACGCCGTCGTGCGGGACCGCGTGACCGCCTTGCAGGTGCAGGGCGCGGGATGCGATCGTGGAAGCTGGCCGCCGAGCGATCAGTATAGTGGTCGGGGCGGCCGCATCTATTCCACCGCGCTGGCGGTGCTCACGCTCGAAGTCTACTATCGTTTTCAGCGCATTGCCGGCCAAGGGGAAAAAGAGATGTTCTTTGAGAAGTAGTACCGAATGCGGATCGAGTGCGAGTGCTTTGCTTGAGATAATTGACGAACGAACTTTATGATCATCTGATCAAGACGCTAGTAGAGTAGAAAATGCCGGCCGGGCAAGTTCAGCGCTTGGCTCGGCAAAAACACTCCGATATGGCGTGTGGCGCCGCAAGTGCTATCTGCTCACTGGAATTCCCAGACGCTTCTCGAACTTCGCGACACATTTGGACCAGAGTCCCTTGTACTGTCGGCCCTCAGCTTCCAGCCGTAGTCCGTCATAAGGCCCTTTGTGATGTTGCACTGCTTTCCCCTGGACGAGCGGAAAAATCCAGACCGCAGGGTCGCCATCGACACACAGCGCAAAGTAGTCGTCCACTTGCTCGATGCCGAGGTCGGCCAGTTCGCTGAATCCGTAATTTCCGGATGGCGGGAAGTCAGGATGTTCGAACCCGCACAGCAGAAAAACATCGCCGAAGCAGGGCTTCACAGTCGTGAATAGGAGATCAACTTGGTGTTTAGCCGCGTTCTTCCGAGAAGGCTTTCCGTGGCGGGCGATTTTCTGGTCGCTGGTTCGGCCCAGGCTTTTTAGCATCCTTTCATCCAGGATCGCCTTGTCGCCGTTCTTGGCCAACGCAAATTGCTCGGCGGTGAAACCTTGGACGCCTCGCAAGTCGGCTCCGTTCAAGTTGGCCCCGGTCAAGTCGGCCGCGTCGAGACGGACCTTGACCAGTTTGGCGCGGCTTAGATTAGCTCCCGCCAGGTTCGCACGCGCGAGAACTGCCCCTGTCAAGTCAGCCGTCGACAAGTCGGCGCCAGCCAGATTGGCGTCTCGAAAATCGCCGGAAGTGTACCTCGCCTTGCTGCAAATTGCCTCCCGCAAATCGCACCCGAGAAAGTAGCCGCCTGAAAGATCCGCGCCTCGCATGTCGGCGCCGCGCAACATAGCGCCCGCAATGCGAATCGAAGAAAACCGAATCCCCGATAGGTCACACCCGTTTAAATCGGCTGCGGGGTCCTTCGCCTGGACCGCATTCCGCAGACGTTGCTCGTGTTCGCTATTGGCCATGACTTTGTCTTCGCCGAACTCGATCCAGGAGTTGTTTTTCGATTACCAGTAGTCCGCACGTTTGCAGGTTTGCCTGCAAAAACGCGAGAACGAAAATGTCTTAAGTCGAATTCTAGGCGTCTGTTACAGCAGTGTCACGCAGCATTCCATCTGATGCGGAGTTTCACCGACTATTGGTGCGACGAGCCTCTTCGCCAGGCAAAGTCAGCGGCGGAGGCCAACGATGACGATAAGTTGCGAGCGTCGGAAGCTGACTCAACGCAGGGGCTCGTCTGCCCGCGTGCCAGCGCAAGTGATCGGCCAAACCTATGTCAACATCTGAACTGAAGCTCGTCGAATCCGTTGCGCTCAGCGACGGCGATGAACCGTTTCATGTCGTCGCCTTGTCTCCCGACGGATCGCTGTTGGCCGCGGCTGGAGGGCATATTCGCCAACCGGGTATCGTCAAAATCCTGGACCGCCGCACCCTTGCACAAGTCGCAACCTTCTGCGTGCAGCAGCCCGTCGTGACGGGGCTCGTGTTCTCGCCCGGCGGCGACTTGCTGGCGGTTAGCGCCAAATCGACCGATCGCATCGAGTTGTGGCGGCCGGCGCCGGTGGAACTCGCGGCGACGTTGCCTCTGCTGTCGCCCGGGCAACGCAGCATCGCCGGACATCGCTTAACGCAAACGCACGTTGCTGACATGGCGTTTGGCGATTCCGGCGGCGCTCTGCTGGCGGGAAGTTCGGATTGTGTCGCGAAGCTCTTCGATCTGAAGAGCCAGGCGCGCCGCGACTTCGCCAGGCCGCATATGCACAACGTCGATTTTGTCGCCTTTCTGGCGGAAAGAGATCGCTTTGTCTCCGGATCGTACGACCGCTTATTCGTGTGGGATATTGAAACTGCGAGAATGATCAACTCGCTGCCGCTTCCGCCCGGCGATAACTGGAAGCATCTGGCGGTGAACGACGGTCGGGGCGTTTTCAGCATTTCGCGCCGCGGCCGCATCTTGTTGTGGAATGCAGAAACGTGGTCGAGCGAGGCCTTTGAGGTCCGCCTCAAGCCGCCGGTCTGTGCTCTGGCTCATTCTTCTCGGCTCGGCATCGTCGCGATTGGTCTGGAGAGCGGAACGGTGCTATTCTGGGGACTTGAGCAGCGAAGGCAGATCGGCAGAGCGCGGCTGGCGAAGGACCCGATTTTGTCGCTGGCCTTTGCGCCGCTGGAAAACGCCATTTGCTCCGTCGCCGTGGCTCCGAGCGAGCGGCTGATGTGGCATGCCTTCCGCCTTTAGGAGCTCTGGGTGCAAGAAAATAACGACTCTTCCAAACCTCAGCCGGGCGTTGTCCCCGTCGAGCAGATGCGAGCGGTGGAACATGGCACGCGTGAAGAGGAGGTGCTGCGACTTGTCGGCGAGCCCAGCTATCGTCAGGCGGCCAGCGAAGTCGCTCCGCCTCTGGCGACCTTGCAGCAACTCGGCATTCACCTCTTCGACGGCGCCTTCGGCGACGATTACGATTCTCTCTGGGTTTACGCCCACGATCGGCGCGGCAAATTCAAGCTCGAGAAGCTCGTCTTGTCGTTCCTGGGTTTCAAGAACGGCGAACTGGTATCATCGTGGCAAGAGACGCGACATAAGCCTCCTACCGGCTAAACGAGGGCATCGTCGCCGGCGCCCCTCTGGGTCGCGTCTGCCAATGACCCTGCCATTTTTTTCATCTTTATCTCAGCAAAAAAGCGACTGCCTATGATTTCCGAACCCGGTCAGGCATCCGCCGGGGCCATCGCCGCCTTGCAGGGCTTCTTCACGGCCATGAATCAGTGGGAGATCGACTCGTGGCGCAGGTCGCGGCAGGTAAAAGACGGCCAACTCTCGCACGAGGAAGCAACTGCAGTCACCGCGAAAAGATACGAAGAGATCTTTGCTCAGTATTGTGCACCCGGCAGCATGACTGGCGGCATCTCGTATCAGAAGCCTCCCGAATACGATCCGGCGGCCGAGCCGATTCTCGAGGTCGTGGAAAAGTCGGCGACGCGCGTCATCATCATGACGCAGCAGACGACCGGTTTTAAGAAGAAGTGCAAGTACGAAGTAGCTTTGACGGACGGCGAGTGGCGGGTTGCCAAAAAGGCCTGGCAAGACATATCTGGCAAATGGGTGAAAACGGGCCTGTGAGGCGGGCATCCGAAGGGCTGACCGGAATGTTTCCCGCATGAGAATGGCTGCGAACTGCGCCCGCCTGGATGAGCCGCGGTTGCGATCGAAGGGTTCGTCGTTGGGCGTTTCTCAAAACTCGGGTGGATCGTGGCTCGACGAGAAGAGTACGAGTTGACTTTTGGGCAGATAATCGCCTTTTCGGAGCGAGATTTTTTCGTCCTGGCTTTCCGAACTTATGTTGGGCAGCCGGATCGAAACTGGAGCGAGGTCCTGCCCTGCGATGGAACGCGATGGAAAATTGTCGTCGATCTGCCAGACGTGTGGCTAACGCATCTTTGCGCGGCTGCGCCGGGGACCGTCATCGGACTGGATATCTACGGCACGATTTACCGATGCACACGGGAAGGCTGCTGGCGTCTGGACATCAACATCCACGGCGCGAATGCGCTAATTGCGCTTGGCACAGACGCCTTTTATCTCGTGGGGGACCGCGGCGACTGTCATCGAGTCTTCGAGGGACGCGTCGAGCGAATTGATTTGGGCATTTCAAAGCAGTTAAGTGGTATTTGGGGAGCGAGCGAGGACGACCTGACGATCGTTGGTCGAAAGGGGACCTGCTTGCGGCTGCGCTGCGGCAACGTCGAGAAAGAAAATGCGGCGACTGACAAGGACTTAAACCTCATTTTCGGCGACCTCTCCGGACAGCGCGTCGCGACGGGCCTCGACGGCTTGACGCGCCTTTACGACGGCAGGGCGTGGCAGCCAATCGAGACGGACATACCGTGGGGCATAACGGGCATTGCGTTTGACGACGATGGCTCGGTGGTTTGTGCAGGCGATGATTTAATTCGCATTACCAGCAGGGCCGCTTCGCTGGAGCTAGCTGCCGCTCAGTTTTCGACGAACTTGTACGACGTGACCCGCTTGGGGCCGGGGCGTTTTCTCGCCGTCGGCACGAATCAGACTGTGCTGATCGGGCCGCCGTGGCGCGCGTACGATGTGCTGCCCGATCCGCGCCCGGCAGCAAGCGATGCCAGGCCTGCGCCAAGCGACTCGGCTGGAGAGAACACTCCGCAGTCGATCATTCGTTCCAGTCTCGATCGCCTGGGCGAGGTCGAGTACCCTTCTGATCTCGACCGCGCAGAGGTGCGCCGCGAGGTAAAGCAAATCTGCGAACTCGTGCACTCAGAGAACGTGCTCGCGAGCTTGGACGCGGCGGCCGCCGGGGACCAAGTACGTCAACGGGCCGCGATCTATGTGCTGGCTCAATTTGCCGAGCGCCCCGACGTTGCCGCGCGTTTGAGCGAGATGCTGAAACCGGCGGCGCACGATCTCCTATGGCTGGTCCTGGCAATCGCCCACGGACCGCTGCCTCAGTTGGCGGGATTTCTCAACGAGATGATTGGCAACGAGCCGCACGAAGCAATCGCCCGCGCCGCCGTGCATGCGATCGGAGAGATGAAATGCGACGTCAATCTTCCCGTCCTGATGGAATTGGCGTCGCGGGATGTCGGCGATCTCTACGGAAGCGTCTTGTCGGCCCTAAAAGAATTTGCCGTGGAAGCCTGCAGGCCCGCCTTGCGCAAGGCTTATGAAGCGCCGCCGCGCAAACGCTCGGAAATCATCCGAATAGGCGAAAGCATCACGACCTACGACAAGACGACGGCCGCGTGGGGGCTGGCGAAGCTTGGAGACGCCGAAGGCATCCAGCACCTGTCCGACCTGGTTGGGGCGCCCGACGCACCGTTGCCGGCCGGGTTTGCGCTGTACGCCGCGGCGCGAGCTGCGAAGGCCCTCTGCGACGTCTATCACTGGGCTCAGGTTGATAAGCCCGAGAAGATCATCGAGGCGACGCGCAGGCGACTCAATTTACCCGAGGTACGGCGGCAACCGTGACTCGCGCTCCTCCAAAGTCTGGGCACGATGGCGGCGACTTCACTTATCGAATGCTTCCGCGCCGTTAACCAACTATCAGCCGCTTGATCGCCGGCAAGGCGGGCCTCAACTTTTCCGCGCCCGCTGCCGTGACTTGCGTCGATTTCAGGTCGAGCTCGAATAACTTCTTGAGATTGGCGAGGCGAGCTAGCCCTTCGTCGGTGATTCGCGTGCCCGCAAGGCCGAGCCGTTTGAGAGAAGTTAGCGGCCCAATGTACGCGAGTCCGTCGTCGGTAATCGACGTATCGCTCAAAAACAACTTCTCGAGCTTTGGGAATGCCAGCAAATATCTCAGAGCTTCATCTGTCACGCCTGCAGATCGGGCCAAATAGATTTCGACGACGACTCCCTGGCGTCTCTTGACTACCTCAACGCCCTGGTAGGTCGCGAGCTTTTCCAACTCGACCGCGGCGACGTCCTGGTCGGTGTGCGGCGCGGCGACAGGCGCCTCGGGCAGAACGAGCGAGAAAGCGGGCAGGCGATCATCGAACAAATGCAACTCGAATAGCTCTTCCGCGGTAAGCTGCCTGGCAAAAACTCCGACGCAATCGGCAAGAGGTGCGACGACCCCCGGTTCTCGCCGATGCAATGTCCGAAACGCTTCGACGGTCATCTGCAGGATCGACGACTCGAGCATGCCAACGGCGGCCGCTTCAACCTCAGGGCTGGGATCGTTTTTTAAAATGTTGTCGGTTTCGCTTTCGGTCCAGACCGAATAGATGTTGACTGATACGGACTCATCTCGCTCAATCGGCTCCTTGCCGCCCAGCGGCCGCGAGCCGCTAAAAGTTGCAAGTATATTTCCTTCCCCCAGGTCAAGTTCGAGATATAACGCGTCTCGCCGACCCGGCCGCTCGGCAGCGACCGCCAGCAACTTGCTCCAAAACAGGTCCAGCCCCTGCCTGAATTGCGCCATGTCGATTTCAGGCAAGTTCAACCAATACGCAACCGAAGTCTGCGATCGCGTAACGGTCCATCGGTCCTCCGATTGCGTACGCGGTTCCGCCGGCTGGGGTTTCGCGGGCACGGCAGTTTTTCGGGCGGCCGAGATGATGTCGGAAACCGACGGCCGTGGTTGTTTGTTGTTTGCGTCTGGCATTCGTTGAACGAGCCTTCAGTTATGAATGAGGCTACTTCAGTGTAGCAGTCTCTTGGGTTTCAGTCGGCATGGCAGGTCGCGACGCAAAGCCGACGTGCGACTTGGCTGGCCCCGCGTCAGCCGGGAACGCCAACGCGCCCAAGGAGCCGGTCGCGCTTAGATCGATCAATCTGCCTGTATGCCCGAGAGGGCTGCTCCGCGTTTCGCACGGTCGCAGGGCGTTGTATACTGACGGCGCGAGACCGCATCACAGGAACTTCAAAGGATTTCGACAACGTGACAAACAGAATCTTCTTCGCTGCCGCGTGGTTGACGCTCGTTTCCGCACGACTCGGTATGGCTGCGGACGTTGCGGACTGGCCTTCGTGGCGCGGGCCGCTGGCCAATGGCAGCGTTGAAAAGGGTGATTATCCCGTTGAGTTCGGCGCCGATAATTATCTTTGGCGCACCGCGTTGCCGGGCAAGGGGTGTTCGACGCCCATTTTGCTCAACGGAGCAATCTATCTGACCTCTCCCGCCGATGGGAAAGACGCGCTTGTCTCGTACGACCTGGCCGGCGCCGAGAAATGGCGCGCCGTCTTCGGCACGGAGAACCCCGGCAAGCATCGAAACGGTTCGGGAAGCAATGCCTCGCCGGCGACCGATGGCAAGGCCGTGTTCGTGTTCTTCAAGAGCGGCGCCTTCGCGGCCATCGAGCTCGACGGGAAAGTGCGTTGGCAGACCGATCTCGTCGAACGTTTCGGCAAAGACACGCTCTTCTGGGATCACGGCACGTCGCCTGTATTGACGAGCAAGTACGTCGTCATGGCTCGCATGCACCATGGCGAGTCGTGGCTGGCCGCATTCGATAAAGAAACCGGCGAACTGGCCTGGAAGGTCGCTCGCAATTACTCGACGCCCACCGAGTGCGATCACGGCTATGCCACGCCGCTCGTCATCGAGCACCAGGGGAAGGAATCGATCCTCGTCTGGGGCGGCGAGCATTTGACCATCCACAGCGCGACGGACGGGCAGGTCGCGTGGTCGTGCGGCAACTTCAACCCGGATGCCAACGCCTTGTGGCCGGCCATTGCGACGCCGGTGATCGCCGGCGACATGGCGGTGATCGCCTATGGCCGCAACGATCGAGGCATTCCGAGATTGCATGGGATTCGACTGACCGGCAGCGGCGACGTCACGCAAAGCAACCATGTGTGGGAGCGAAAAGACGTCGGCACGTTCGTCCCGACTCCGGCCGTTTACAAGGGGCGCGTGATTCTTGTCCGCGATCGCGGCCAGGTCGCGAGCATCGACCCCGCCACAGGCAAGACGATTTGGGAGGGGGCTTTTCCCAAGCATCGCACGAACTTTTACGCCTCGCCGCTCGTCGCCGGAGATAAACTCTACGCGCCGCGCGAGGATGGCGCCGTATTTGTCGCGAGCATCGCCAACGACAAATTTGAGTTGTTGTCCGAGAACAACATGGGCGAGTCGATCATTGGTTCGCCTGTTCCAATCACCAATGGCATCCTGCTCCGCGGCGAACAGCATCTGTTCTGCATTGGCTCGGAGAAATCCCCTCTGGCACAGACGGCCGCCGGGCGGTAGGGAAGAATTGCACCAACACGGTGCAGGAACTGCATTGCGCGGCGGCGCGGATCGTCATCCGATTGTGGCCGAGGGCCTCGTGCGGCGTCGGCGAAGTAAGGAAAACCGCGGCTAGTCAGGCGTTGAAGCGGACACGGGCCTACCGCCCCCTTGGGTTCGGCAGGAAATAAAACCTGCCATCCTCCGCTCCGCCGAGAAAATCGGGCACGCCGTTGCTGTCGAAATCGACGACGGCCGGACTGACGTCGTGCCCTTCGATATTCCGCCGAGCGAGCGGGCCGACGTGTTGGAATCGCCAAACTCCGTGCTGCCGACCGAGCCCGCGGTAAAGATCGGCGCTGGAAGAGTTAAGCAGCAGATCGA
>JAICIG010000151.1 GCA_025924495.1 Pirellulales bacterium
CGCAAGGTGGCAGAGCTGCTCCTTAAGTTCTTCAAAACCGATCCAACGACCAAGGGCTGGTTTCTGCGGCCGAATTGATTTCAGCGGCTGAAGCGTGCGGGTATCCTGACGCAGCATTTCTTTACTTATGGCCGATCTCTCCGGATCAGGGCGCGAACGACGAGAAAGACGATGGCGGCGGTAACGATCGGCGCATTGAGTTCGCCCCGCTTGAGCCGTCGGCCGAAGGCCATCTCCGGCCACCAGCCAAAGAGCACCGGCAACAGCATGCACAAGATTGCAATGACAAACGTGAGCCAAAACAGCGTTTGGAGATCGAACTGGAAACGTCTGTCGCGGCGCTTCTCATCCATAAGTGTGAATTATAGCCGCGGTTGCTCCGCGTTGACCTCGGCGCCGGTTCGTGTTAGAAAACACGGCTCGACAAAGGCTGGCGGACGGTCGCTGGCCCGATGCGAAGTCGAGGTCCTGGTAGACCGCTTCCCTAGGCGGATTTTAGAAAGGCAGCCCGAACGTGGGTGGTATCAGCGAACGCCACAAGGAAATCAAGCGGCGCCGTCATCGTCGCAAGAAACTGAATCATTTCTCCAAGAAGCTCAAGAAGGCGACTGTCTCTGAAAAGGCGATGATCGCCGAGAAGCTCCGCAACATGACGCCCGGCTGCGAAGTGATCATCCAGAACTGGCAGCTCGTCAGCCAGGATCGCTGATTCGCCCGCCCTTGCGCGCTCGCCGCCAACCAAGTCGGAATCATTTCCCGCTGAAGTGCTTCCCGGCTGCCAAGCGGAACGGCGAGGCTGCTGCCAGAGACGTCGCTTCGATGTCCCGGCCCAGCCAAATTCCGCAGCCTGACTGGCTGCGGAATTCTGCTCTTTGATTGCTATCTCTCAGCCGCCCGCCTCTACCGGCTCGGGTTGCTCGATCCGCTCAAAGACGAACTCGCCGCCGCGGAAGTCGACTCGCACTCCCGTCTCAGGCGTCAACTCGCCTTTGAGCAATTCGGTCGCCAGCGGGTTCTGAATCTGTTGCTGGATGACTCGTTTCAGCGGACGAGCGCCATAGGTCGGGTCGTAGCCAACGGCGGCGATCTCGTCGAGCGCGGCCGCCGTGACTTCCAGGCTTAAATCGTGCTGAGCCAACTGAGCGCGCAACCGCTCAATTTGCAGCTTGACGATTTGTCGGATATGCGTAGCGTCCAACGGGTGGAAGATGATCGTTTCATCGATGCGATTCAGGAACTCCGGCAGGAAGTGGGCTCGCAAGGCCGTCTCGACCGCCTCGCGAATTTCAGATTCCTTGCCGCCTTCCCGGGTGATTTCTTGAATCGCCTGGCTGCCAATGTTCGACGTCATCACGATGATGGTGTTCGTGAAATCGACCGTGTGTCCTTGATTGTCGCTTAAACGACCGTCGTCGAGCACTTGCAGGAGAATATTAAACACGTCGCGATGCGCTTTTTCGATCTCATCAAGCAGCACGACGGAGTACGGACGGCGGCGAACCGCCTCGGTCAAGCGGCCTCCTTCTTCGTAACCAACATAGCCCGGCGGAGCGCCGATCAATCGGCTGACCGTATGCCGCTCCATGAACTCGCTCATGTCGAGCCGGACCATGGCGTTTTCGTCGTCGAACAACACCTGGGCCAGCGCTTTGCAAAGCTCGGTTTTGCCCACCCCTGTGGGTCCCAGGAAGATGAACGAGCCGATCGGCCGATTAGGATCTTGCAATCCTGAACGGCTGCGTCGCACGGCGTTGGACACCGCCTCGACGGCTTCGTCCTGCCCTACCACGCGCTGATGCAAACGCTCCTCCAGCACCAACAATTTGGCGCGCTCAGTCTCCATCATGCGGCTGACCGGAATGCCGGTCCAGACGCTGACGATCTCGGCGATTTCCTCCGGCCCTACTTCGCGGCGCAGCAAGCGTCGGCCCTCGACGGGAGCGCCTTTCGGCGCATCGCTCACTGCGCTCAACTCGTCAATCCGCTTCAGCAGCTTCTTGCGCTCGACGTCGAGTTGGTAGAGTTGCTGATAGTCCTTCTCTTCAATCGGAGCGCCGCCCGCCTGCTTCTCTTTGATTGCCGTCTGCAACTGCTGAAACTGAAGATCGATTTGGTCGAGCTGGCTGCGGGTCTGCTGCACATCGCCCAGGCCGAGCTTTTCCGATTCCCACTGCTCGCGCAAGCTCGCCAGCTTGCGGCGCAGCCCCTGCATTTCTTCTTCGATCTCCGCCTTTCGCTCCTGCGCGTGCTCTTCGGTCTCTTCGGCAAGTTGCCGTGCGGCCAATTCTAGTTGCACCAACCGTCGCTGAACTTCGTCGATTTCCGTCGGCACGCTCTGCAATTCCATCGCCAGCCGGCTGGCGGCTTCATCCACCAGGTCGATCGCTTTGTCGGGCAGGAATCGATCGCTGATGTAACGATGCGATAGATTGGCCGCGGCCACCAGGGCCGAATCCTTGATCTTCACCCCTTTATGATGCGCCTCATAGCGTCCTTTCAGCCCTCGCAAAATGGCGATCGTGTCCTCGACGCTCGGCTCGCCGACATAGACCGGTTGAAAACGGCGTTCTAGAGCAGCATCTTTTTCGATGTACTTACGATACTCGTCGAGCGTGGTGGCGCCGACACAGCGCAACTCGCCTCGTGCCAAGGCCGGCTTGAGCAAATTCGCGGCGTCGGCAGCGCCTTCCGCCGCTCCGGCGCCGATCACGGTGTGCAGCTCGTCGATGAACATGATCACGTTGCCGCCAGCGCTCTGCACTTCTTTGAGCACGGCTTTCAGGCGCTCTTCGAACTCGCCCCGGTATTTGGCGCCGGCGATCAGCGCTCCCATATCCAAGGCGACAACGCGCCGGTTCTTGAGCGTCTCGGGCACGTCTCCCTGCACAATGCGCAACGCCAGACCTTCGACGATGGCCGTCTTACCGACGCCCGGTTCGCCAATCAGCACGGGGTTGTTCTTCGTGCGCCTCGACAACACTTGGATCACGCGGCGAATTTCCTGATCGCGGCCAATCACCGGATCGAGTTTGCCGTTGCGCGCCTTTTCGACCAGATCGATGCCGTACTTCTCCAAAGCCTGGAATTTGGCCTCCGGGTTTTGGTCTTCCACGCGCGCACTGCCGCGCACGCTTTGCAGCGCCTGCAAGATTTGTTGATCGGTGATGGCGTTGAGCTTTAAAACCTGCCTGGCTTTCGAATCGACCTTGGTCAACGCCAGAAGCAGATGCTCGACCGAAACGAAGTCGTCCTTCATCGTATCGGCTTCACGTTGCGCTGCGTCGAACACCTGCATCAAGCCCTGAGCAGGCTGCGGCGGCGCGCCTCCCGAAGTCTTGGGCAGATGCCCCAACTCGGCCGCGACGATCTTGTCGAGCTGGGCGCGATTGGCGCCGATTTTTTCGATGATAGCGCCAAAGATTCCCTCGCTCTCCGCCAGCAAGGCGCCCAGCAGATGCAAGGGCTCGATCTGTGGATTGCCGCGATCCGCTGCAATGTCCTGGGCGCGCTGGACCGCTTCTTGAGCCTTGATCGTCAGTTTGTCGAAGCGAAATGCCATGGTGTTGCCTTCTGCGCAAAACACGACCGCGGGACGGAAACGGTTGGCGATGCCGGTTCTCTCGGCTTAGTCGCCACCCGTTTCCTACATCCTGCGGTCGAAACTGGAAAATCGAAGTTACTTCGAGTCCTTGACCTCGAATTCAGCGTCGATCGCATCTTCCTCCGATGCCGCGCCGCCCGCGGAAGCTCCGTCGGGTCCCGGCGCGGCGCCAGCGCCCGCCTTGGCCCCAGACTCGTAGAGCGTTTTGCTCAAGGCGTGCGAAGCCTGCTCCAATTCCGACACGGCCGACTTAATGGCTTGTACGTCGGAGCCTTTCGCCACTTCGCGTGTTTTCTTGATCGCAGCCTCCAGCGGCGCTTTGTCGTTGTCGCTCAGCTTATCGGCGTGCTCATTCATCAGCTTTTCGAGCTGGAAGCACATCGAATCGGCCTGGTTGCGCAGTTCCGCCAGCTCGCGCTTCTGCTTGTCTTCGGCAGCGTGCGATTCGGCATCCTTGCGCATCCGTTCAATCTCTTGCTCATTCAGACCGCTCGACTGCTCGATTCGCACAGTCTGTTCCTTGCCGGTGCCAAGATCCTTGGCCGACACGTTGAGAATGCCGTTGGCGTCGATGTCGAACTTGACCTCGATCTGCGGCATGCCGCGCGGAGCGGGCGCAATGCCTTCCAAATTGAACTGACCGAGCAAGCGGTTGTCGGCAGCCATCTCGCGTTCGCCCTGAAAGACTCGCACGGTAACGGCCGTCTGGTTATCGTCCGCCGTGCTGAACACGTTCTTCTTCTCGGTTGGGATCGTGGTGTTGCGCTCAATCAGCTTCGTCATGATCCCGCCCAGGGTCTCGATGCCCAACGACAGCGGAGTCACGTCCAGCAAGAGCACATCCTTGACTTCGCCCGCCAGCACTCCGCCTTGAATTGCGGCGCCAACGGCGACCACCTCGTCCGGATTGACTCCCTTGTGCGGCTCCTTGTTGAACAGCTTTTTGACAAGCTCTTGAACTTTGGGAATGCGCGTCGATCCGCCCACGAGCACGACTTCATCGATTTCGCTAGGTTGCAGCTTGGCGTCTTTCAAGGCTTGCAACACCGGGCCGCGGCAGCGTTCGATCAAATGATCAACCAACTGCTCGAACTTGGCTCGCGTGATGTTCATCTGTAAGTGCTTAGGACCGCTGGCATCAGCCGTGATGAACGGCAGGTTGATGTCCGTCGTGCTCTGCGAGCTGAGTTCCTTCTTCGCCTTTTCGCAAGCTTCCTGCAATCGTTGCAAAGCCATCGTGTCCTTGCGCAGATCGATGCCCTGCTCTTTCTTGAATTCGTCAGCCACGTGGTTGATCAGCACCTGGTCGAAGTCGTCGCCGCCCAAGTGCGTGTCGCCGTTCGTGCTGATGACGCGGAATAAGCCGTCGTCGACTTGCAGCACCGAAACGTCGAAGGTGCCGCCGCCGAGATCGAAAACGACGATCTTTTCCGCCTTCTTCTTGTCGAGGCCGTAGGCCATGGCCGCGGCCGTGGGCTCGTTGATGATGCGAGCCACCTCCAAACCGGCAATCTGGCCGGCGTCTTTGGTCGCCTGGCGTTGGGCGTCGTTGAAGTAGGCCGGCACGGTGATCACGGCCTTGTTGACCTTGTGCCCCAGATACGCTTCGGCCGATTCCTTGAGCTTGCGCAGAATTTTGGCCGAAATCTCGGGCGGGGTATGTTCTTTGTCGCCGATCTTGACCTTCACATAATCCTGCGGACCGCCGACGACCGCGTACGGAACGATTTTTTCCTCGCTAGCGACCTCGTTGTGCCGCCGTCCCATAAACCGCTTGATCGAGTAGATCGTTCGCGTCGGATTGGTAACCGCCTGGCGCCGGGCCGGTTCGCCAACTAGCACATCGCCTTTATCAGTGAATGCCACGACGCTGGGAGTCAACCGATTGCCTTCCTGGTTTGGAATGACTTTGGGATCGCCCCCCTCCATGACCGCGACCACTGAGTTCGTCGTACCCAAGTCGATGCCGATGATTCTTTCGCCTTGTGCCATGTCTCTTAACTCCCTTTCGCGTGGTTCGGCCGGTACGACTGCCAGAGACCGAATCTCCCGCACAGCCTGCGCCAATACCTTTTGTATTTGAGCTTCGGATCGAAGAAGTGTGACCTTGATGACCTGCGTAATCCGCTGATGGCATCCACAAAAGCAAAGGCCATGCCAGCGGGGGCCGTCGCAAACCCGCAATACGCAAATGTTTACTTGTAAATGACTTAAGAAACCAAGATCCGTTCCAGCTCGAACATCGACCTGCACACGACCCAGGAAAGCTGCCATTTTTGGCCAATGGGTCTGTGCGGATTCGCTCGCACTGCCAAAATGACAGCATATGCTTGACACCCGCTTGGCGGACTTGTACAAGGGGCTGCTGCCGCCAAAGCGCAGGTCGTTGCCGGGACAGATCTTGAGACCAAATCAATGACCAAGGAACCAGCTCCGCGAAACGCGAAAAAGGGAGCGGCGCGCAGTGATAGCGAGGCAGCGCTTCGTAACCAGCTTGATCGCCTCGACCGCGAATTGGTCAAACTGATCAACCAGCGCACCAAGCTGGCGGTGCAGTTGAACAAGGCGGCCGGCGTCGAAGGCGATAATCACCATCCGCCGCAACCCGAACCCGATGCGGTTGCCAAGGCGCTCACGCAGAACAAGGGGCCGCTGCCCAACGAGTCGCTGCGATCGGTGTTTCTGGAATTGCAAAGCGGCGCTAAGGCGCTGGAGCGGCCGTGGAAGGTAGCGGTGCTTGGTCCGGCCTACAGCTATAGCCATCTGGCGGCGCTCGATCGATTCGGCACGGGCGTCGAATATGTGCCGGTCGGCAGCATTTCAGCGGTCTTCGAGGAGGTCAACCGCGGACACGCCACGTTCGGCGTGGTGCCCATCGAGAATTCGACCGACGGGCGAATTGCAGACACGCTCGATATGTTCACGCGGTTGCGCGTGCGGATTTGCGGCGAAGTCCAACTGCGTATCCACCACTGCTTACTCGGAAGATGCCAGCGCTCGGAGGTTACCGAGGTTTACAGCCGTCCGCAGGCTCTTTCGCAATGTCGCAATTGGCTCATGAAGCACCTGCCGGTCGCCCGGACCATTGAAGTCACCAGTACGGCGACCGCCGCTCAATTGGCCCAAGACAAACCGGGCGCCGCCGCAATCGCAAGTTCGCAGGCCGGCGTTCACTACGGCCTGAACGTGCTGGCCGAGCGTATCGAGGACAATCCGGCGAATATTACCCGATTCGCCATTATCGGCGATGAATCGGCTCCGCGCACCGGACACGATAAGACTTCGCTGATGTTCGAGGTGGCCCACCGCCCCGGCTCGCTGGCTGACGCGATTGCGATCTTTAAGCGCTGCCGGCTCAACCTGACTTGGATCGAGTCGTTCCCCATTCCTCAGACGGAAGGGCACTATTTGTTCTTTGTTGAATTGGACGGCCACGAAATCGACACGCGCGTGAAGAAGGCCTTGGCGGCGCTAGAGCGAAAAGCGCTGCGATTGGAGATACTAGGGGCTTATCCGCGTAGCCAGCCGGCCGGATAAAAAAGCATGGCAGCAGAGTCCAGGCGCTCAATAAAAGACCACGCCTTGCCCCATGTCGCTGCCGGGCAAAATTGCTAAACTGACGTACTTGGCGTGCCCCGAATAGGGTCCATTGTGGACTTTGGGCGCCGCTCTATTCTCGTACCCCTTGGTCAGCCGCTGCCGTGATTATCGTCTTAAAACCTCAGGCGACCGATGAGCAAATCGAGCATGTCATCGAGCGCGTGGAAGCCCTGGGCCTGCGAGCCCATTTGAGCAAGGGGACTTACCGAACCATCATTGGCGTGATCGGCGACGAAGAAAAGCTGCAAGCTTCGCCCTTGGAAGCGATTCCGGGCGTGGCGAGCGTGGTTCCTATTCTGCCGCCCTACAAGCTGGCCAGCAATGAGGCCCATCCCGAGCCAAGCGTTGTCGACGTGGCGGGCGTGAAGATCGGCGGCGGTTACCTGGCGATGATCGCCGGCCCTTGCGCCGTGGAAGGCGCCGAGCGGATGGATGCGATCGCCAGGTCGATCAAGGAAGCTGGCGCCAATCTGCTCCGCGGCGGCGCGTTCAAACCGAGGACCAGTCCATACGCTTACCAAGGCATGGGGGAAGAAGGCTTAAAAATCCTTCGCGATACCGGCGACAAATACGAATTGCCGATCGTGACCGAAGTGATGGACCCGCGGCGCGTGGAACTGGTCTATCGCTACACCGACATGTTTCAGATTGGCGCCCGGAACATGCAGAACTTCAACCTTCTGACGGAGGTCGGCCAGACTCGCAAACCGGTGCTGCTCAAACGCGGCATGAGCGCCACCATCAAAGATCTCTTGATGAGCGCCGAATACATTTTGGCAGAAGGTAACCCAAACGTCGTGCTGTGCGAACGCGGCGTTAAGAGCTTCGATTCCTCGACACGGAACTTATATGATGTGGCGGCCGTACCCGCCGCGAAAGCCCTTTCGCATCTGCCGATCATCGTTGATCCGAGCCATGCCACCGGGCGGCCCGATTTGATTCCGCCCTGCGCATTGGCTGGGGTCGCCGCAGGCGCCGACGGGGTGCACATTGAGGTCCACAACTGCCCCGAAGAAGCCCTCTCCGACGGGCCCCAGGCGCTGCTGCCGCACCAATATGCCGAACTTGCCGGCCAGATTAGGAAACTGGCAGAGCTGTTTGGAAAAACGATATCTACGACGCGTTAAGGTTCCAAATTCCAGAACTGTCTCGTGCTTGGCAGCGGACGGCCGCGGCCAGATTGCCTGGAAGTTGAAACCTGTACCTTGAACCTGGAAATCCCATTCCCATGCGACGTCCCTTCATCGCCGGCAACTGGAAAATGAACCTCAACCGCGCTGAGGCGGTCGCCTTAGCGAAAGCGGTGGCCGAACAATCGGCCGGCGTGGCAGACGCAGACCTGGCCGTCTGCCCGCCAAGCGTGTACCTGGAAGCAGTCGGCAAGGCGCTCCAGGGCAGCAAGGTAGGGCTGGGGGCTCAGAACATGTACCACGAGGCGTCAGGCGCCTTCACGGGTGAAATCAGCGCGGCCATGCTGGTTGATCTCGGCTGCCGCTATGTAATCCTCGGACATAGCGAGCGACGACATGTGTTGGGCGAAACCGATGCCGACATCAACCGTAAGGTCATTGCCGCCTTGAAAGCGGGCCTGACGCCGATCGTTTGCGTCGGCGAATTGCTCTCCGAGCGCGAGGCCGGGCAGACCTCGGCCGTCATTCGACGGCAATTCGACGGCTCGCTCGCGGGCGTCTCCGCGGCGGATCTCGCGAAAATTGTGATTGCTTACGAACCCGTCTGGGCCATCGGCACCGGCAAAGTAGCCACGCCCGAGCAGGCCGAGGAGGTGCATCTAGACCTTCGCAAAATCATGACCGAACGCTACAATGCCGGCTTGGCTCAGCAGGTCCGCATTCAGTATGGCGGCAGCGTCAAACCAAACAACGCCGCCGAATTGCTTTCCCAGCCGGATATCGATGGAGCGTTGGTCGGCGGCGCCAGTTTGAAGGCCGACGATTTTTTTGGGATCGTAGCCGGGGTCAGGAAGAAGTAACGCTGGGCGGAGCCCGGCCGGGCAGATAGTACTTTCGCTTATTCTGCGGCTGCCTATGCAGCCCGACAGGCGACTGCTTCCCAGGCAGTTCGCCGTGGAGAAAGAAGGCCATGGTATTTCTGATTAAGTTCTTGATGATCGTGACTTCGCTGTTTCTGATCGTGCTGATTCTCTTGCAGCGCGGTCGCGGCGGCGGTCTGGCAGGCGCCTTAGGCGGCATGGGCGGCCAGAGCGCTTTCGGTACGAAGGCCGGCGATGTTTTCACGAAGATCACCTCGGGACTGGCCATCGTCTGGATTCTGCTTTGCGTCGGGGCCGTCAAATATATGTCTGCCACCGAAAACCTGTTCGACCGTTCTGCCGGCGCCAACGCCGCTCAGACAGAAGAATCGATTGAGAAGGCGCCCGGCAGCGAGTCGAAAACAAGCAAGCCATCGCCAGCGGGCCGAACCCCCGGCAAAGGCGGCCAGGCGTCTCCCGCGCCGAGCACGTCGGGCGGCAGCAGCAAGTCGGAAGACGGCGGCAAGTAGTTCCTCATTTCTGCTCCTCGACATTCCTCTGAGGAGTCGCCCGCTCGGGAGTGCATACGCTTGTTGCTGAGCATGACAGGCCTCGGAGAAGCGCATCGTCAGGCTGATGGCGTGGCCGTGGGGGTCGAGGTCCGCACGATTAACAATCGCTACTTCAAGCTGGCGCTGAAGTGCGGCGAGGGCTACGGGTTGCTTGAGCCCGAGATCGAAAGCGTCGTCCGGCAGCAAATCCGCCGCGGAACCGTGCAGGTTTCACTGCGCATCGATCGCATGCGAGGCGGGGACGATTTTCGACTCAACCCGCAGGTTTTGATCGGCTATCACCAGCAGCTGAGTGAATTGCACCGCCAGTACAATCTGCCCGCCGACGTTCCTTTCGCGACCCTGCTGACGCTCCCCGGCGTCGTCGTCGAAAACCCCACCACGCCTGCGATGGCCGAAGAAGAATGGCCCCTCGTGCGCGCCACGTTGGAGGCGGCCATGGAAAACCTGGCTCAAATGCGGACGGAAGAAGGTCGCGCCATGGCGGCTGACCTGCGCGCTAATTGCCAGACGGTGGCGACTGAATTGAAGGGCATCGCCGCACGGGCGCCGGCAGTCGCGGAAGCGTATCGAAACAGGCTCACCGACCGTTTGCAGGCAACCCTGGCCGAATTCGCAGTGAGCTTAGAGCCGGCCGATTTGATCAAAGAAGTGAGCATTTTTGCCGAACGAAGCGATATTTCCGAAGAGGTGGTGAGGCTGCGCAGCCATTTAGAGCAATTCGACTCGATCATGGATCTGCCTGAAAGCTCGGGCCGCAAGCTAGAGTTTCTTACCCAGGAAATGTTCCGTGAAACGAACACGATCGGCTCAAAAGCCAACGACGTGCAGATCGCCCGGCACGTGATCGAAATCAAGGCCGCCATCGAACGGATTCGGGAAATGATCCAGAACATCGAATGAGGTTGTCTTCGGTCATGGATTCGCTCCTCGGCTCGTGCGAACTACCTGCCATGGAAACCGCCGCTCCCGGCAAGCTGATTGTGATTTCCGGCCCTTCGGGCGCCGGCAAAACCACGCTGCTGAAACGGTTGTATGCCTGTTGCCCCCGGCCGCTGGCGCCCAGCGTTTCAGCCACGACGCGGCCGCCGCGACCCGGCGAGAAAGACGGCGTCGACTATCACTTCCTCAGCCGCGAGGAGTTTGCGCGTCGCCGCGCGGCCGGGGAGTTCCTGGAGTGCTTCGAGGTCTACCAGCGGGGCGACTGGTATGGAACGCTCAAGAGCGAAGTGGCCCCTAGCCTGGCGAATGGAAAGTGGGTAGTCTTAGAGATTGACGTCCAAGGCACGTTGGCCGTTCTGGAGCATTATCCTGACGCACTGACGATCTTCGTGAGACCGCGCTCGGTCGAAGACCTGGAGCGCCGGCTGCGCGACCGCGGCACCGAAAGCGAAGCTGCGTTGCAGCGCCGCCTGGAGGTGGCGCGCCGCGAGCTGTCCTTTATCGATCGCTACCGTTTTCAGGTCGTCAACGACGACATCGATAGGGCGGTGCGAGAGTTGTGCGAAATTCTTAACCAGAGTGGAGATTGACAGAAATGATTGATGAGCTTCGCGAGGAAGCGATCGTGAACAAGGTGGGCGGGCGGTTCAAGCTGTCGACGCTAATCCAGAAGCGGCTCGTGGCGCTCAACGCCGGCAGCCGTCCGCTGGTTGATACGAACAGCACCGACAAGCTCCAGGTCGTGATCGAGGAGATTATGCAAGACAAGATCTTCCTCGATGCCTCGTCGAATGTTCGCGTCGCGGGCGAACCGGAAGATGCCGGCGGCCCGCCCGAGCTCGATCTGACCGATCTCTAACGCCCGGTTCGGCGCAGTCGTCCGCTCGCTTCCGCGACCCACGCGCGAGAGCGATTTTCCTATCCAATTCAGTTCACCGGTAGCTCGCTCCCCGGCCCTACGACGAGCGCAGCGACTTCGGGGGCGTTACCGCCTGGCGCAAGTTCGATGAATGGTCGAGAACTGTTGATCGGCGTCACAGGCGGAATCGCTGCCTACAAAACGGCGGCGCTCGTAAGCCAGCTCGTACAGTCAGGCGCCGGCGTGTCCGTCATCATGACGGCCTCGGCGCGCGAGTTCATTGGGGCGGCCACGTTCGAAGCGCTCACCGGCCGTCGAGTGCATGCGCAAGTGTTCGGCGATCCAGGTTATCCGCTCGGAGCTCACATCGAACTGGCCCAGAGAGCTGAGTTGCTCTGCATCGCGCCGGCCACCGCCAACTACCTGGCAAAGGCCGCCCACGGCCTCGCCGATGATTTGCTGTCGACGCTGACCTTGTCCTTCGCGGGCAAGATCATCGTCGCTCCGGCGATGAACTGCGAGATGTGGTCAAAACCGGCCGTCCAACGTAACGTCTCCCAATTGCGAAGCGACGGCTTTATCGTGGTCGATCCGGAAGAGGGCTGGCTGAGCTGCCGGCAACAAGGCGCCGGGCGAATGGCGTCGCCGGAGACAATTCGAGCCGCCATCGAACAGCAGCTCAAATAGCGCGGGAGCTTGGCCGGTGGCGCACGTGCTGATCACTTCGGGCCCCACGCGACAGTACCTCGACCCGGTTCGCTATTTGACCAACGCCTCAAGCGGTCGCATGGGGCGAGCGCTGGCCGTCGCCATGATCGAGGCGGGGCATCAGGTGACGATCGTCAGCGGTCCGGTCGACGTCGATTATCCGCCGGAAGCCGAGCTCATTCACGTCGTATCGACCGAGGAGATGCTCGAGGCCTGCCGTCGCGTCTTTCCCCGTTGCGATGGCTTGATCGGCGTGGCGGCCCCCTGCGACTACCGACCTGTCCGCGTCGCCGAAGGCAAAATCCAGAAGACCGGAGCGCCGCTGGAACTGCATCTGATCGAAACGCCTGACGTTGTCGCCACATTGGGCGCGGAGAAACAGCATCAGTGGCTCGTCGGCTTCGCACTGGAAACCGACGATCAGCGGCTCAGGGCCCTCGCGAAGCTCGAAAAGAAAAGCTGCGACTTGATGGTCCTTAATGGTCCATCCGCGATGAACGCGCTCGATACCGAAATCGAACTGATCGACAAGCAAGGCGAGGTCGTCGCTCGGCTCAGCGGCAGCAAGGAGAATGTCGCCACAAGCATCGTAGCGGAGATTGAGCGCAGATTAATCAAGCGCGGAGCGCGGAACCCGCAGCGCGGAGCCTAGCTGCTCTTGGCGTCTTCCCGCTCCGCACTCTGAGTTCCGAACTCCACGCTTCTCTCATTCGGGACGGGAGCGCGGCAGCGGCACGTGGCGAAACACCACTTCCAGGTCTTTCTGAGTGCGGATGCGCGGATAGGTCAGCCGCAATACCTTCGGCTTTGCCGTCGGCGACTCTCCGACAAAGACGAGTTTGACCATCGCGCCTTCGTCGCTCAGCGTGTTCGATTGACCTTGCCGATGAAAGGCGCGCCCCTGGTCGTCGAACAGCGCGACGTCGATCTCCTCGAACAGCAATTCCTGCGGCTCGGGAATGACCAATTCCCGCACGAGAAGCAAGCATGCCTCCCAGCGGTCGCCTGGACCTCGGCGAAAACTCTGTACGACCAGTTCCACATCGTCTTGGAAATGCGGAGCCGTCGAGTCGAAGTCGGCGACTTCGATGCTGGCTCGGTCGCCAATGGCGACCAGTCCCCATTTCAGTTTCAGCGTATCGAGTTCTTTGCACGCAGTCGCGGGCGGTTGCAGCCGCAAGCTCATCGAAAGCTGACGCGTACCCGATCCCGCCACATTCCAGCCGCTGGCCGCGGCCTGAGCAGCGACGAGTCGGGCGCCAGAATCGGTGACTGCTTCGACCAGTTCGGGATGAGACCGGTAAGCGATCAGGCTGAATCGATCTTCCCACATGGCTTGCAGTTCAAATTGAAAGGTATGGTTCTGCTCGCCATTCAGCCGTTCGTAGTCGAATTCTTCGCTGAAGGAACGCCGGGCGCGGACCATTTGCATGCGCACGGGCCCCGCATGAGCGACAGGGTTCTTTCCCAAGGCGCCGGCGGCCAGCACCAGGCCCGGACGGCGCGTGTCGTAATGCGGCCGCACCCGATTGCCGCTCTCGCGGCACAATTCGTCGATAACCTCCCAGAAAGTGCCTTCGACAAGTTTCAAAGTCACCATGCGATCTTGAAACGTGCCGTATTGATCGCCCGCCAGCACGCGGTTGCCGGTTTGGCGGCTGATCATTGCCAAGGCGGCCGCGGCCGAACTCTGCTCTGCCGGACAGCGAACGCGGCTTGCCGACCACAACTCGGTCACCTTCATGTGTGCTAAGAGCTTCTTTGCCCGCAATCGCACTTCGGGGTCCGGGTTCTCCGTGGCGGCGGTGAGTTGCTCTCGCGCCGAAGATCCAAGCGCGGCCAGCTCTTCCTCGGCGGAATCGCGCTGGGAATAGGCATCGCTCCCCAGGCGTCGAACCAGGCTTGCGATGCGAACATCGGCCGGCGTTTCTTCGGCCGCGAAACACGCGGTCGCCGACGCCAGCAGGTACAGCGCGCAAGAGAGCGCCGGCAAGATCGAACTCGCGGGCCATGCGCTACGAGGTGCGACGAAGAAGCTCGAAGGCTGCAGCAGCCCAAGAGCACTACAGAGAATTCGCTTGGCTGGAGCATCGCCCAACCTTGCAGGACTACAATCAAGCCGCCAGCGCCGACGCGTCGTCATACTTCGGGCCCCCGCGGTTGTACCATCCATGGCCGCAGCGGGTGCGGTCGTGCGGGTCACTCGGAAAGGCCCGGCGAGTAGCGCGTGCGGGGATGGAAAACCAAGCACCCGACTGCTAAAAACAGGGCACTTTTGGCGAGAGGGCTCATCCTGAGCCTGCGACCCCAGCGGCGGGACATTAGAAAAACCTCCTTAGACCGTCAAGGTCAGTTTGGCGGTCCTTGGGACGAATAGGTTGCTGATCTCAAGTTCCAAATTCCAAATCGCGAGCCCTGCGGCTCGGAACCTGCAATTTAAAACCCGAATACGTGGATCTCTTAAAACATGCCTGTCGATTGTCTCAGCGTGGGCCTGCTTGTCGCCGATCATCTCTGCGCTCCGATTCCGCGGTTGCCGAAATCGGGCGAGTTGGTTCTGACCGATCACTTGTTGCTCAACATTGGCGGCTGCGCTTCGAACGCGGCCATGGACCTGGCGCGCCTCGGAGTCAACGTCGGCATTGTCGGCTGCGTCGGTCGCGACGTCTTCGGTCGGTTTGTGGTTGAAACGCTCGAGCGGCAGGGAATCGACACGAGCACGATTCGCCAACTCGCCGATGTCGGCACCTCCGGCACGTTGATCGTCAACGTGGCGGGAGAGGACCGCAGGTTTATTCACACCATCGGCGCCAACGCCCGCGTCACGGCCGAAGATATTCCGCTCGACCAGGTTCGCCAGGCCCGAGTGCTTTATCTCGGCGGCTATCTGTTGATGCCGGGCCTTAAGGCCGACGCGCTCGCCACGTTATTTCGCGAGGCCCGGGCGGCTGGCGTCTCTACCGTGCTTGATATCGTGCTGCCTGGCGCGGGCGATCATTGGCGCCAACTGGAACCCGTGCTGTCAGAAACCGATGTCTTCCTGCCCAACAACGACGAAGCCGCCATGATCACCGGGTTGGACGATCCCCGCCGTCAGGCCGAACAGTTTTTAGCCGCTGGCGCGAAAACGGTCGTCATCACCTGCGGCGGAGCGGGCACAATTCTGGCGAGCGACGCAGTCCGCGTCAAAGCGGACGTTTATCCAGTCTCTTATGTCGGCGCGACGGGCGCCGGCGATGCCTTCGATGCCGGTTATATCGCCGGAATGCTGGCGGGCGGCGATCCGCTCCGTTGCCTCGAATGGGGAAGCGCGCTCGGAGCTAGCTGTGTGCGGTCGATCGGCGCCACCGAGAGCGTCTTCACGCGCGACGAAGCCGAAGATTTCATGCGTCGCCATAAGCTACGCGTCGAGAAATGGTAACGGCGACCCAGCTGATCGCACGCAGCGACTGAGTGGTCCCGGCTCGCCTGCACGGCATAGTAATTGCATTCTGTCATGTATCTAGCCGCGATGCTCACAATGACCAGCAGCGGCATGGCAAAGTTCATGCTTTACAACCGAGGAGATCATGCAAATGGATGCCTGGATTCTTGGGGCCGACGGCAGTCGAGCGCGTTTGTTTTCTGCTTCGAAACGAGGAGAACCTTGGAAACTGATCGAACAATTCGAGCATCCGGAAACGCGGGAGCGCACAGGAGAAATCACTCCGACGGAACGCGGCA
>JAICIG010000152.1 GCA_025924495.1 Pirellulales bacterium
GCCCACGCCGAGCGCGAAGATATCCGCAACCTGGCCTCGTACGACGCAGGGACGGCCGGGGCGGTCATGACCAGCGACTACGCCACCTTGCCCGCGGAACTTACCGCGGCCGCGGCCATTGAGCGCCTGCGCCGCGAAGCTCCGGACCGGGAAACGATTTACTATTGCTATGTCGTCGATGATCAGCGGCGGTTGATCGGCATGGTATCGCTGAAAGACCTGATCCTGGCGCCGGCCAGTCGACCGGTCTCGAAGATCATGCAAACGGACGTCATCTCGGCCACGGTGGACGAAGACCAAGAGGCGGCCGCGGCCAAGCTGATGGAATACGACTTGATCGCGCTGCCGATCGTCGATAGCGGCGGCCGGCTCGTGGGTATCGTCACACACGACGACGTGATCGACGTGATCGTCGACGAGGCGACCGAAGACGTCTACCGCATGGGCGCCGTCGAGCCCTTGATGGACAGCTATCTGCGAACGCCTTTCGCCACGCTGTGGGGCAAGCGCGGCTTTTGGATGACGATTCTGTTCGTCGGCGGCTTCTTGACGACCACGGCCATGGCAAGGTTTGAGTGGCTGTTTCAGAAAATGCCTGCCTTAATGTTGTTCGTGCCGCTGATCATCTCCGCAGGAGGAAACTGCGGCTCGCAATCCGCGACCTTGATCACCCGCGCCTTGGCGCTGGGCGAGATTGAACCGCGAGACTGGTTCCACGTGCTGTGGCACGAAATCCTGATGGGAGCTTCCCTGGGCCTGATGCTCGGTCTCGTTGGGTTCTTGCGTGCCTGGATTACTCCTCTCGATGCCCTGGAAGGGCTCGACCCTTACCGCCTGGCCGCCGTCGTGGCGGTCGGCGTGGCGGTAGTCGTTTTGTGCGGCAATCTGGTGGGGGCGATCTTGCCGCTGGCGCTAAAGCGGCTCGGTTTCGATCCGGCGCTGATGTCGAACCCCGTGGTCGCCAGTCTCGTCGACGTCACGGGCATTGTGGTTTATTTCGTGATCGCCGAAGCCATGCTGAATTAGGCGCCGGCGTGAGGCCGGGGGGCGAAAGCGCTGGTAGTTTCCGCTACGACGCCGAATCGACAAGCGCTAAGTTCGGCGCGATCTCGGCCAATTGTTTGCCCAGATAGCGAATGATCTGTGCCGTGGTGTTCAGCCTCAACGCGCGTTCGACAATGGCCGACGTCCGAGCGTGCGTCAAATGCGCGACCAGTTCTTTCATGATGGGGATGAATGCGGGGCTCATGCTGAAACTGCGCAACCCCATGCCAAACAGCAGCAGGAAGGCGCGCGGCGCCGCGGCCATCTCGCCGCAGAGCGTGACTGGCTTGCCCGCGGCGCGGCATGTGCGAATCGTCTGCGACAAGACTTCCAGCACGGCGGGACTGAGCGGCTGGCAAAGATGACTGACCTTGGGGTTGTCGCGATCGGCGGCCATCAGGTACTGCACCAGGTCGTTCGATCCGATCGACACGAAATCGGCGGCCTCCAACAGCATGTCGAGCGCCACGGCAGCGGCGGGCACCTCCAGCATCAGTCCGATAGGCACGTCGGCAAACGGCAAGTCTTCTTGCCGTAACTGCTCTGCGGCCTTTTTCACCATCGCTCGCACTTTGCGCATCTCGTCGAGCGTGGTGATCATCGGAAACATCAATCGAACCTGCTTCTTCATTCCTCGAGCCGGAGCCGCCGCGCGCAACACCGCTCGGATTTGCGTGATGAAAAAAGCCGGATGTTCAAACGATAGCCGGATCGAGCGCCAGCCCATGAAAGGGTTCGCCTCGTGCTCCATGCCCAGATAACGCATCTTCTTATCGCCGCCGACGTCGAGCGTGCGAAACGTCACGCGCCGATTGGGGCTGGCCGCGATCACGTCGCGGTAGTCTTTGACCTGCTGTTCTTCGTCGGGGACGTCGGGATGCGTGAGGAACAGATACTCGGTGCGATACAGGCCAACGCCGCTTGCACCCATGGCGACCGCCGTGCGCGCGTCGGCCAAATTGCTGATATTGGCCAGCAACTCCACCGTTTCGCCGTCGGCCGTGATCGCCGGCTGATCCCGGTTCTCGGCCAGGTGGTCTTTCAGATCGACGAAATCTCGCTGCAAGCGCCGATAGGCGCGCTGCGTCTCGACGTCAGGGTTGATGAACACGCTTCCTTCGCGCCCATCAACTACTATGGTGTCGCCGGGCTGCACATCGTGAAGCACTCCTTCGACGCCCGAGACGCAAGGGATGCCGCGGCTGCGGGCCAGGATGGCGGCGTGGCTGGTGCGACCGCCGGCCTGCGTCACGATGCCCGCCACTTCATGTTTTCCCAGCGTGATCACGTGCGAAGGCACAAGCTCGTTCGCGACCAGGATCACCGGACCGGCGACGGGTTCGGCGGCCGGTTGCTGCGGATCGCGCATCGCGGCCAGATGCTGAGCCAGCCGCAGCACCACGTCGCGCACATCGGCCAGGCGTTCCTTTAAGTACTCGTCGGTCGTCCGCGCGAAGAGGGCCGTATATTCGTCAAGCAGCCGCCTTAGCGCCGCCTCGGCCGGTTGCCGCGATTCAACGATCCACGATCGCACCTTCGCGGTGAACGCCGAATCGTGTAGGATCGATTCGTGCATCTGAAAGATGGCGGCCGCTCGTTCGCCAACCTGGCCGCGCACCTTGTGGTGCAGCAACCTCAAGTCGGCGACAGTCTTCTCCCGCGCTTGGTCATAGCGAGCCAATTCATTGCTCGCCGCCGTGTCATCGAGCGGTTCGGCGTCCTGACCGGCGAAGACGTCTTGAATGCAGTGCGCTTTGCCGACGGCGATTCCTGGCGACACCGCTACGCCGTGGCGAGCGGCCATCACTCGAGGCGATTTCCCCGACGACGCCGACTCGCTGCGCGGGCGCGCCGCGGCAATCCTTCGTGCGGGCGGCCTCGCTTTGCGGCCTTTGGACTGACTCATAAACTGGAGTCGCTTGGTATGCTCACGGCAGCCGTCGCGGCAAACGGCTGGCTTTGAGCCAACTCGACGCCGAGAATCGGGCTGCGGTCTGCGGCGCGCCGCTCCAGAATCGCCGTGAACATCTCCGGCTGCGGCTGCTGTGTTTCCTGGCTGGCAGCCGCAACGAGGAGGACCGGCCGATCGATGGAGCCTAGCGCCGGACGGATTCCCAAAATGCGCCGGCCGATGACGGGCAACGAACGGCGATTCGTCTCGGGTACGCGGCTCAACAATATAATCGTGGCGAGTCGAGCGACCGAAGACAAGGTGAAGATCGCCAAATAGACGCCGGGGCTCTTGCCGAGCGCCGCCAGCATGAGGCCGCCGACCAGCGAGCCTATCACCGTCGCCAAGGCGTGGCCGAAGTTATAAGTGGTCAGTACGCTGGTGCGTTCCAGCTCGGGGATCGATTCGAAAAACAGCAGGAACATCGCCAGTTCGTAAGCGGCCCAGGTGAGCCCGGCGAGCGCCTGCACGAACAGCAGGTAACCGAAATTGTTGGAAACGAGCCACATCGCCGAAACCGGAACGATGCCGATTCCCCCCAGCCACAATAACTGACGAGCGCCGACGCGACGCGCCAAGCGACCCAACGCCGGCAAGGCCAAGACTTTCGCGGCAAACGAGACGCCAATCAGAACCACGTACTCGATATAAGAGAAACGGACCTGCTTGAGCATGTAGGGCGTAAAGTAAGGCCCGGCGATCTGAGCAGCGCACTGCACCGACAACAGATACACCAAGAGCGAACCATCCGCCCCTTGCCGGAGGCGGCCCAGCAGTTCGCCCAGCGGCACGTCGCGATGCTCGCCGTTGGGCGGGGCCGGTTCGCTTTGGCTGGCGAGGAATAAAGTTGAGACCAGACGGCATACGGCGGCTGTCAAAAAGAGCCCGGCAAATACTGTCACGACGCGCCCGCTCGCGACGCCGGCCTGCAGGGAAAAGCCGCCTGCGACAAACCCCACCATCACGCCCGCCTGGCTAAATCGCGTTCGCCGCGCGAAATAGTTCGCACGGACAGGCTCGGGCACGAGCGAACCGACCCAGGTATTCCAGGCAGGACCGGCGGCCAAACCTGCTCCCCAATAAATGGAAGCCATCATGAACACGAGCGCTACGGGAACGGTCTCCAGCCATGCAGCAGCGACCAGCGGCAAAAAACTTGCGGCCTGACACAGCGTGCAGAGTACGACCCACCTCCGATGCGAGCCCAGACGTCGGATCGCCCAAGGAGAAATCAATTGCAACAATCCGCCGGCAAGCAAAGGCACGGTAGTAATCAGACCTGCGGCCAGTTCGCCAAGACCCGCCGCCAGCACAAACGCGGGCAGGTACGTTTCGCCAATGCCGACCATCAAACTGAAGGCGGCGCCGTCGGCCAGAATCGCCTGCAGATCGTGACGGTGTCGGTGGCGCGGTTGCGAAGGATTCAGGCGAGTGCGCTTTCGCCGCGGCGGAGCGCTGAGTGCGGTGGGCATGGGGTGTGTTGAAATCCTCTTGAGAAGGTCGGCACTTGAAGAGTTCCCTGACGAGGCCTACATTGCCTGCCAAGAGCTCTCGGGAGCCGCCTGCCGTTAGCTCTGTTCGAAGACCATCGTAAAGCGAGAACCGTTTGTATGAAAGCGATTGCCGTCCGTCCCGGCGTCCCCAACAGCGTCCACCTGGCGAACCTGCCCAAGCCCGCGCTGAGCGACATCCCAGGCGGTCGCGGCGTGCTGGTGCGGGTCCTTAAGGTGGGCGTCGACGCCACCGACAAGGAAATCAACGAGGCGAAGTACGGCAACGCTCCCCCGGGCTTTGACTTCTTGGTCCTGGGTCATGAGTCGTTCGGCGTGGTCGTTGAAGTGGGCGCCAATGTCGATCACGTCAGGCCGGGCGACTTTGTGACCGCCACCGTCCGCAGGCCCGGGGGTTCGATCTACGATCAGATCGGCACCTCGGACATGACGAGCGAAGAGACCTACTACGAACGGGGGATCAACCTGTTGCACGGCTTCCTCACCGAGCACTATGTCGAAGACGCCGAGTTTATCGTCAAAATGCCCGTCGGTCTGAAGCATTTGCACGTGCTTGCCGAGCCGATGAGCTGCGCCGCCAAGGCCATCCAGCAGGCCTTCGAGGTGCAGCGCCGGTTGAAAGTGTGGCGTCCGCGCGTGGCGTATGTCTTGGGCGCCGGTCAAATCGGCTTGCTCAGCACGCTGATTCTGCGGCTGCGCGGCCTGCAAGTGTATACGCTTGCCCGCTCGCCGGCCCCCAATTTGAAGGCGGAAATTGTCGGCGGGCTGGGAGCTCATTACGTCAGTACCGACGAGAAGCCGCTCAAACAACTGGCCGCCGAGGCGGGAAAAGCTGACCTGATCATTGACTGTACCGGCTCCAGCGCCTTGGCCTTCGGCGCCATGGAAGTGCTGGGGCACAACGGCGTTCTGGTCTGGACCAGCATCACCGGCGGCCGACAGCATATCGAAGTTCCCTCGGACAAGGTGAACCTCGACTGGGTGCTGGGCAACAAGCTGCTCTTGGGATCGGTAAATGCCAACCGGGAACATTTTGAAATGGGAATCAAGGATCTCGCGCTCGGCGAAGTGACTTATCCGGGCGTAATCCAACGAATTCTTACGAATCCGGTGCAAGGGCTCGACAATTATGCCGAAGCCATTCGGCTACTCGTCGACGACAAGTCGGCTTTGAAAGTCTATGTCGAAGTCGCCCCCGAGTAAGGAACATCCGGTAAATTAGCTCTTGCGGCGTACATAAGCCGCCGCCGGCCCATTGCCTAGGCCGACCGAGTCAAACGCTCGGCATTCGCTCTATCAACCATCTACTGGCAAGCACACGGATTGCCCGAGTAGGCGGGATAGCTGACCGCAGGGGCGGCCGGATAGCTGCCGTAATAGCCATAGCCAGGCTGCCCGAACATTCCGCCCGGCCGACAGCAGCCCTGGCAGAAGGCGGCGGCAAGCAGTCCGGTCAAGATCAGCAGCCATTTCATCGTTTGGCATTCCTTCCCGAAGCCGGCAGCGCTCGAAAGCCGCCGGCAATTGCTGAATCCCCTCGAGAACTAAGATGGCGCGAGACAATAGGGAATCGCCCGCTGAGCGTCAAGGTCGGCTGAAGCGACTTACACGTCACTAATTAAATCACGCCAATTCATGTGAGCCGACGCGGCTGTGGCATTGAACGGCGAACAGCTTACTCAAAAGTGCGGGGACCGCTGCCCGGCTATCGTGGGCGCAGTATACGTCGACGCGCGGCTTGGATGCGCACATGCTTCCCTGGAGCGGCCTGAGGCTTTAAGATTGGGTGCGCACACCGCGAGAGGAGGCGCCAACCATGGCACAGACACAGCGAAATTCGATCGTCTGGATCGCAGCGATCCTGACAACGACCATCTCCTGCAACGCGAACGAGCCGGCCGTAAATAAGACGCCGCCGGCGGCGCCTGCGATCAAGCTGCCGGAGAGCGAACCGGAGCCGAAAGTGACTGCCCAAGATGTCGAACGCGAGGCCCGGGAAGCATTCGATACAACATCGCAATACGCCCAGCAATCGGCCGCGGAACTGCGTCGCCAGCTCCAGGAACAGATCGACGCGCTGGAACCGGAATTCGAGCGGCTCAAAGCTCAGAGTAAGGACCTGAAGGAACAAGCCAAGCCCGAGTGGAATCGCCGCATGGCGCAACTGGAGGAAAAACGCCAGGTCGCACAGCGGAAACTCGAAGCCTGGAAGAACGCCAGCCCCGATGCCTGGAAAGAATTGAAGAGCGGGGCGACGCAGGCTTGGCAGGATCTGGAGCAATCGCTAGATGAAGCGAAGCGCCGCCTGGACGACTCGGAAGCTGCCCCATCAAACGATGGGGACAAGCCTGCGCCCAAATAGTTTCACGCTGAGAACGAAGAGCCGCTCAAGGCGCTACTATTTGCGGCCGTTAAGCGGCGGCTGCCGGCGGAACTGCACGCGTCGGCTTGAGAGCTTCCAGCCTCAAGGCAGTGAACTCCGCCAAGGCCGTCTCGATGCGCAACTCCAGCGCTTCGAGCTGCCGCAGCGCTTCATCCTGTCGCTGCTCGAGTTCTATGAGCGGGTGAATCTGAGCCGAGGTCGAAGCCATGAGCGGTCTCATCAAAGAAGCTGGGCCATCGCTGCCGAACGAGTGCAGCCGTTAATTGCCATCGGCCAAATCGAGCTGGAACATCAGTTCCCTCTTGGCGAAGCCCAAGCGACCTGCGCAGAGCAGGCGAGTCTGGCAGAAGCGATAAACCAGAAATCCTGCCGCCACCCACCTTTCGATGGCCGTAGAGCGACCGCGCCGGCTCGCGGCGGGCGGTTCCGCGCGAGCGTAAGTTCTTACCTCAGATGGATGGACAGCGGCCGGCGGGTTCGTGTACACTAGCCAATTCGTTTCCGCCGATGAAAAAGGATGTTCGGTGGAAGATTCCGGCATTACTGTCTGATCCAAAGGAGGAGCTGTGGTTAAGTTGAACGTGCGGGACCGCGAATCGATCCAAGAGGCCGTTCGCCGTTTCCGGAAACTGGTTGAGCGAAGCGGTATCAAAAAGGAGATGCGTCGCAAGGAATACTACGAAAAACCGAGCGAAACTCGCCGCCGCGCCCGCCTTCGCGCCGAGCGCCGCAGCCGCCGCAATCTCTTGGGCCCTCGCGCCTAGCGGTTTTTCAGCTTTGAGGCCGGGTCGATGCCTGACCCGGCTCATCCGTCAAAGAAAGTTTCTGGGAGGCCCCTCGCGCGGCTTCCGAGTGAACAAGCGTTCACAACCCGCTTTCGTCCTCGCGAATTCCAGCCGCGCCTTACAGGCGTGATGCTCGTCATCGCCGCGATATCGATTACAGACGGACCAGCGTCCTGGCCATATCCGCCCGGCCGCACTTCTGGTTGCTTGCTTGCACTTGGACCGCAGACTACGGTCAACATAGCGAGCAATGCGCGGCCAAGCGGATGCTGAATTCGCCCCCTTGGTCTGGCAGTTCCGGCGGGAGTTCTCTCGCCTTGCCCTTTCGAAGGCGCCGCAGCCTTGCTCCAAGCACTTCTCGTTCTTCCTTGTTGCCAGGAGTACGGTTGGCGTCATGCTCCGTATTCAGCCGATCAGCCATGCGCTGTGGCGTTACCCGCATCGATTAGCGCCTGCCGGCGCGGATCGACCTTGGGTCGCTCACTTCGACGGGCTCCGAGCCATCGCGCCTCGCGATTTTGCCGTCCATCCGCGGGCGACGCCGGCAGCCTGCGATTGCCCGCCGGTACGGTTCGAGGCCTGCGAAAACCAAGACTCGCTTACGGATCTCGACTACTTCTGGTTATCCGGCGACAGGCCGCCGTTGGAGAATCTGAGTTCGGCGCTGACCTTTCAAAATGCCTTGCTGCAACGGAACGTCCTGTTGCAAACCGGCATGAATAGCGAGCATGTCGGCATCTTGGTTTTCTTCCAGCGTTATTCAGCGAAAGGGGCTTCGTTGCCAGCCGTTCTGGGAGCGGTCTTGGCAAGCCCCGAGTACGCTGAACATGCCGAACACCAACGCCAGCTCATGGGCCTGCCGGCCGAAGGGGGCGGCATCAATCTGATCGCCTGAACTCCGAGGGCAAATTCATCGCGCCAATTCAGCCGGTGCGAACGACGCTTAGCGCTCGACAGTCTCGGGCGTTTCGCGACGCGTCGTCAGTGTTGGTTGGCGAACTGTCGCCGGCGACGAGGGCGCTCCAAGCGGCTTGCCGTTTTGCACTTGGGCCGTACGCTGCATCGCGGCGCGAATCGCCAATTGTTCCGTCAGTGCGACGAATTGCTCGCGATCGGTCTCGTCGACATTATTGAGTTTTTCGGCCATCCGCTGCATGCCGGCGTAATTGACTTCGGCGGCGCGGCTGACGCCCGCCAGGAAGTTGGCAGTTTCACGGAAGTTATGATCCGCCGCGACGCCGACCAACGGCTGCAGCGTTTTCGCCAGCATGCCCACGCCTACGTTCTCGACGTGTAAGAAGGCATCGAGCCGGCAGCGGACAAATTGCCGGCCGTCTGCGCTGCGGAAATATTGACTGCGCAGCACCAGCAACGTCTTGCCCTTGATCGTTCGGCCAAACAGCGGGCCGTCGTAAGAACCCTCGGCATACACCAGATGCAACGCGGGGCTGCGATGCAGAAACTCCATGCGCCCCAGCGTGCCGGCTTTGTCGTTCGCCGAGAACGCGCGATCGCTGAGCCGCTCGACCGACACCTCGCTAATGCCGAGCGCCTCCCAGATGTTCACGACCAGGTCAGGCCGCTCGATCAGAAATAAGTACAGGTTTGGATCGCATTCGATTGACTGGCTGGGAAGTCGGCGATAGATCGTCGTCGCCGAAATCACGCGAGCAATTTTCGCTCGCGCCTCGCGGTCGAGCTTGGCGTAGGGAATGGCGCGCGCGGCGTCGTCGCGGGCTTCTCGGCTGGAAGTCGCCGCGGTCGGCTGTGCCGCTCGCGCTGCTCCGGATGCGAATCCAAAGCAAGCACAAACGGCCGCGGCCCCGATTGCCCTGCGCATTGAGCCCGACGGCGCAAGCGCGCGGAAAACTTTACTCATATCCCCCCCAGGATCATGCGAACCGGAAGTCGACGCTTGCGACAGCCGCCTGGCGGCTCTCACTCGGCAGTCTCTTCCGGTCTTAGGGATAATTCGGCTTGTGCTGCCATGGGCGACCAGCCAAATTCGCCTCCGCTCGCGTTTCTTGCTGGGGGTAAGCAGCCAATGGCAATGCTCTGACTGGACTTGTGGCAAAGCTCCCTTGCGCAGACAATGCTCGGCCGAGCTTCCGGGCCGTCTGTCGTCGTGCAAAGTTGGGTAGGAGGCATCGAGTGAGCAAAGGCGCCGCGCCAACCAAACGCTTATGGACTCGTCCGCGGCTGACGTTCGTCGCCGTTCTGGCGACCGGCGCAGCGGCCTGGGTATGGTTTGCTCAAACCGCCTGGACATCGCGCTACTGGCAGAACCAACTGGCGACCGCGACCGACGAAGAAGCGCCCGCGCTGGTCAATCGCATTGCCGAACTCGGCGACAAGGGTGTCGCCATCTTAGTCTTCGGCCTTGCATCGCCGCGCGAAGGCGTTCGCCGCGAAGCACGTCTGGCCTTGGACGACAAACTGAACCTCTGGGCGCGCTTGCCGCGCGAGCAAGCCAGCGGAAAACTCCGCATTCTGGCAGCCGCACTTGCCGAGCACGCAGCCGAGCTCGAGCCGACCTCGCAGCTGTTCGCAGCGGACGTCGTCACACGAATCTTGCTTTGGCCGACCGACGGCAATGTCGTGGAACGAGCTCAACTCGTCGCCGACTGCGAGCAGACGCTACGAGCCGGAAGGTCCGGCGCCGATCAAATCGCCGGGCGCTGGAGGCGCGATCGCGACGCCGTTCGATCGGCGCTCGTCGCAGCCGATTTACAGCCGTCCTCGTTGCCAGTCGTCACCGCCAATCCGCCGCCTCTCGATGCTCTCGAAGCGCCGGACTTGCCGCCCCTGCAAAGTTCCATCAGCGATGGACGCTCCCCGACGGCAATTGCCGCCAGCGAGCCGCCACGAAAGCTCATCGTCGACCACGCAGGCGCTCGACGTCTTACCGCGGGCGGCGCCGCGCCCCACGCGGCCGCGAATCAAGCCGCTTACATGGCCGACGATGTCGAACAGGCCGCCTGGACGCAATCCCTGGATGGCGCCAATGCTGCGAATTCCGCGGGCGGCCTTCGCGACCAGGAAGCCCTCGAACTGTTTGCGCGCTTGTCGCAAGGCGCTTCGCTCGCCGCAGCAGCCGAAAGCGAACTGACGCGACGCGGCTTTAGCCGGCGCGAAATCGAAGCAGGCAAGCACCTGACCTCCAAGGATGCCGACGAGCGCCGGCGCTGGGCCGAAGCCCTGCCGGGCATGCGCGGCGTCGACGCGAAGCACTGGCTGCTGTGGCTCAGCCGAGATGAAAACGCCGCGATCCGCCGCACTGCCGTAACGCTCATGGCCACCAGCCAGGATCCGCAACTGCTGCGCCGCGTTGAACAAGTCGCGCGCGAAGACGCCGACCCCGATATTCGGGCTCAGGCCGCGCGCTTCGTCGCCGCCAATTCCGACGACGGCGCGTCGCTGCCTTCCCGCCGCTGAGATCGTACCGGTTCGCTCCTCTCATGTCAGCCGCGGAGCGCCGCCCAGAACACGCCGGGCAATCGACGCCAGTGCGGGCGGTGATACAGCTCGAGCACTTTCCACGCCAGGCGATGCGCTTGTCGATGCGTTGGAAACCAGAACGGCTTCGGACGGACGACTAACGGACCTTCCAGCACGGTTTTTTCTACGCCGTCGAGGAGAAACGCATTGTGTACCCAGCCAATGCCGCTTTGGGGATCGTCCAGTGTGGCGCCGGGATAGCCCCCCCAAGGCATGTTCATCATTGCGTAGGCGATGGCCGGCCAATGGTTGATTGCCACCGTCCCGTAGCGCAATCGGCCAATGGCTCGCTGAAATCGCTCTTCGCGTTCGACGCCGCGGCGCGCAGCAGGATGGATCATGAGGCCGACGCCCAGCGTGCCCCACACCCGATCGTTGACAAACTCCACCGCTTTCTCGAGAAATTCTGCTTCGTCGGCGGCGTCGAGCGACAGCTCCGCGCAAGCGCACACAAACGACTCCTCGCGAATCCAGTGCGGCTCTCCTGCTGGATCGATGTCGCGCACGAGCGTCCAGGGGAGCGTGCCTGCCGAGTTTTGCTCGGGCTCGTGTCCTATGAAGCGCTGATACCGCGCGGCGGCGCCAGGGTAGTAGGCTTTGCGCGGCGGCACGCGCGAGAGCACTGCGTCGATCTTGTCCAGAAAACGTTGGCGGTCGCGCCAGCGACGCCACGTGATGATCAACTTGCAGGCGATGCAGTTAAACGAGGCGTTATTGACGATCATCGCCGCCACATTCTCGGCCTGAAAATTGAGCTGACCACGGCGGTATGGCCCTGGCACGACAATCCACGGCGTCACATTGCCCAACTCGCTCGTAATCCGCTTGTCTAACAGCGGTTTGTTCTCTGCGAGCCGCGCTGCGCGGTCAACGCCGGGCGGTCCCCAAACAATCGCATCATGCACGGCAATCGAGCCGGTAATATGCACCTCGTCGACAAGCCGATGGGCGACCGCATAAGCGCCGGCCTCGGCGCCGCCATAGACCAATTGTAGAAATCCGGCGCTGATCAACGCCTCGTAGGCGCGCTCGAAGATAGCGCCTAGATAGTCGTTGACCGGATTCATCTTCAACAGCACGACGCGACTTTCCTGGAACAACTTGGTGAAGGCGTCGACAATCGGAATCGAGGAAACGTTGCCCGCTCCCAGGACGAGCGCAACGCCTTCGGTCGGCAATCGCCGGCGGAAGTCGGCGGCCAGAAAGTCGTCCAGATTGTCTTTCGCCACTCCAGGCTGCATCCAGGCATCGGCGCGAAACCCGCGAAACAGCAGTTTGTCGTACAATCCTTGCGTCGGCAGCAATTGAACGCGCAGTCGACCGTCGGGCCCCGGCTCCACATCGCCCGGCAGTTGCGGCCGGCCATACTGTTCAATGTCGCGCAAGCTGCGAGCCAGCAACCGCAAGTAGCGGATCGTGGCCAAGGGGCCGGTCGCCAGTTCTTCGCCCGCCGCCGGAGCGTCCAAGGCCAGGCCTTTGGCTCGGCAAGCGGAGGCGTTCCACTCGGCGGCCAGTCGGAACGTTCCTTCCAGGCAAGCCTCGACGAGGGTGATTCGCTCGCCCAAGCTCAGTTGCCTGTACCGCGATTTCGCTGTCGCCAGCGTCTCCAGTCGCCGGTCAATCTGCTCGCGCGTCGTCTCCTGGCTGCCGCGGATGGTTGCGAACCCGACCGACGTGGAAGCAGCCTCGCTCATCGCTTATCCTGCGGGGAACTGCTCGACTTCTGCGCGCGTAGGCAACGAAGGTTGAGCGCCGCGGCGCGTGACGGCAATGGCCGCAGCGCAATTCGCCCAACGCGCGGCTTCCACGAGCGTTCGGCCTTCGGCCAGCGCCACGGCCAGCGCACCGTTGAACGCGTCGCCGGCGCCGGTCGCGTCGATCGCCGTCACGCAGTGGCCGGGGATGGCAATGACTTTCTCTTCGGCCACCAGGCATCCTTGCGGTCCCAGCGTGACGACGCACTGCTTAAAGCCGCGGCGCTGCAGTTGCTGCGCCGAAGCGATCGCGTCGAAACAGAATTCTTCCGAGAAACCGGCCAGCGACGAAGCTTCCCCTTCATTGGGCGTCAAAACATCGACCCACGGCGCCATTTCCGCCACCGCTGCATTCGCCGGCGCCGGATTCAATACCGTCAGCATACCGGCTCGCTTCGCACATTGGAGCCCGCGGGCGACTGTTTCCGGCGGCGATTCCAAACAGGTAAGAAACACGCCGCCGGGGGCGAAGACCTGCCCCGCCAGCGCGTCGATGTCGTCGGGAGTGAAGCAGAGGTTCGCACCCGAAGCGACGCTAATCATATTGTCTCCGTCGGCATCGACCATGATCAGCGCTACGCCGGTCGGTTGCTTGGGCGCCGTCTTGATATAGTCGACGACCAGGTTTTCACGGCCGAAATTGGCTTGGGTCTGGCGGCCGTATTCGTCATCTCCCACCGCGGCCAGCAATGTCGGCGGTTCGCTCGCCAATCGAGCGGCGGCGACCGCCTGGTTGGCGCCTTTGCCCCCCGCGGCTTGATAGAACTCTCCGCCGAGCACCGTTTCTCCCGGACGAGGCAGACGTTGTCCTCGTACGACCAGGTCAACGTTGACCGAACCGAGCACCACTACGCGCGACTTCGCCATGTTTTTCGCTCTCCACGAATCGGTTCCATCCTGTCATCGACCGCCTTGCGCTATCCGCGGGAGGCACACGCGCTTAGTTCAATTCGCCAACGGACGTATCGGCGCGTAACTGGTCGATCATTTCTTGCGTAGCCGCCGCAACAGCATCTTGCCAGCGAGCGGCGCCGAATTGAGCATACTGCGGACGAGCATGCGCGAAAATAATGCCGCGCGAATTATTGATCACCGCGCCGAGGCCGCTTGCATCAAACGCGCCAGCCACGTCGCGGGCCGTCCCCCCTTGGCTGCCGAAGCCAGGAACAAGAAACCACGTTCGCGGCATGGCGGCACGCAATTCGGCGAGTTGCCCCGGGTAAGTGGCGCCCACGACCGCTCCGACGCTGCCGTAACCGCTCTCGCCTCGGGTTTCTCCCGCCAGCCGTTCAACGTAGTTTCCCACGTGGCGATACAGGGGCAGGCCATCCGCGACAAGATCCTGAAATTGGCCGCCGCCTGGATTCGAGGTCTTGACGAGAATAAACAGCCCGCCGCCGCGTGCCCGCGCGACATCCACGAACGGCCGCAAGCTGTCGTCGCCCAGGTAGGGGCTTACCGTCAACGCATCGGCGCCCCAAGCGCTTTCGCGCCCTAGAAAACCATCGGCGTAGGCAGTCGCCGTGGAGCCGATATCATTCCGCTTGCCATCCATAATCACCAACAGCCCCGCGGCGGTTGCATGCTGCACGACCTCAGTCAGAGCCTGCATGCCCGCCGCGCCAAGTTGTTCGAAACATGCCGCCTGAGGTTTCACGGCCGGTACGAGCGGCGCCACCGCGTCGATCACGCCGCGGCAAAACTTGGCATACCCGGCAGCCTGTGCCGGCCAATCTCGAGGACCTGCGTCGCATAAGCCCGCAGGCAGTTGCTCAATGCGCGGATCGAGGCCGACCACCACCGGATTCTTCTTCCGCCGTACCGCCTCGGCCAGGCGATCGCCGAAATGATTTTGATTCAACGCATTCATGGCCAGCAATTTAACGAAAACGGCGCGGCAGCGTAAGCGGCGGAGAATTCGGAATGCCGAATTCAGCTTGCCGGCGCGACACTCGCCATGCGGGCTATCCGCGCGAACTTTTCCGTTCCAACCTGGCCACCTTGGCCCTCTTGTCAAATCCGCGACGCGAACCCCGCAACCCCGCCTCTTCGTTTACTTCGTTCCCTTCTGTTCCTCTGCCTTCTGTTGTTCCCTCCCAACTTTCCCGCGCTCATTTGGCCACCTTCGCCAGCTCGCCTCGGGGAACGGGAAATACCGAGAAGTCATATCGCTCATCCGACTCGCCCAACTCCAAATATCGCCTCGCTCGCTCCTCATTCTGTCGCACGACCGTCCGTCGCCCAGCAACCTGCGGAGCCGCCGCCGCCAACTTCTCCACTCGCACTTGGCCACCTTCGCACCGCTGACCACCTTCGCTCGCACTCGGAGTTTCCGCCGGGTCCTGCTCCTCTCCCGCTCCGCACTCCGCGCTCCCAGTTCCGCGCTCTTCCTCATTCCGCATTCCGCATTCCGAAATCCGCATTTCCCCCAGTTCCCATGCCCACGGTCCGTCGAAGGCCGTTTTCCTCGGCTTCAACCCCAGCGCCTTAGCGGCCCGGCGCAATGTCCTGGCCGAGATGCCGCAACTGCGGGCCTGCCGGAAGAGCTCGGTGGATTCGACCGTTCCGTCCGCCAGCGCCGCTAGCAGCCACTCGGCCGCATCTTCGCGATCGCGCTGTTCGGCCTCGCGACGGGCGGTCGGCGGCACGATCTTCGTGGCGGAAAGCTCGACCGCGCCCGGCTCCCAGACGACTCGGCCCTCTCGAATCCGGAAGGCGGCGGCCGGCGCCATCTCGCCCAAGCTGTTTTTGATCGGCAGCAATAAGCGTCGCGTCGGATCTTCCGCATCGTTTGCCGTCAACCAGACGACCGGGGCGATGGCCGACAGCTCGGCCAGCTCTCGCGCCGCCACGCGTCCGCCCGCCGGACCGTTCAACCGGGCCAGCGCCACGATGGCGGTATTCGTCTTTACAGCGATGGTCGCCAGGCGGATCAGCAGGCATTTGATCCGCGCGCGGCTGGGCGTTTCGTCGAGGCTGGCGGCCCAGGCTTCGAGATTGTCGATGACGATCATATTGGCGTCGTAGCCGAACTGAATGCC
>JAICIG010000153.1 GCA_025924495.1 Pirellulales bacterium
AGGGTCAACAGGGGCAAGGTCAACAGGGGCAAGGTCAACAGGGGCAAGGTCAACAGGGGCAAGGTCAACAGGGGCAAGGTCAACAGGGGCAAGGTCAACAGGGGCAAGGTCAACAGGGACAAGGTCAACAGGGACAAGGCCAACAGGGACAGAGGGCGCCAAGTTCAAATCAGCAAGAAAGTCAAACCGGCCAGGCGCCGCCAACCGAATCACACCAGGCTCCGCGCCCAGGGCAGATGGCTGATCAGCAGCCCCGCCCCCAGCCAGCAGATCAGAGTCAGTCGCAGCAAAGTGGCGCCAGCCCGCCTCCGCCGCCTACAAGTCCGCCTTCAGCGCCGCGGTTGTCGTGGCTGAAGAATATATCGCTTGCGTCCTGGATTCGATGGTTGATGTACGCGGTGATCATCGCCGCGGCCGTTTACGGATTTCTGAAGTACCGGCGTCAGGTGATGGCGTTTCTCCGACAGTTGTGGGAGGAACTCAAGGCGATTTTAAGCGGCTTATTCGGCCGGAGATCCGCAGCCGCAGGTGCAACCGAGTTCAAGCCAGCAACTGCGCCCCCTCGCCCCTTTGCCGCATTCCAGGATCCGTTTGCCTCGGGCGCCGCCAGCCGGTCTTCGCCCGACCAGTTGGTGCGATACAGCTTCGAGGCCTTGCAGGCATGGGCCTTCGAGCATGACGCGGCGCGCCGGCCGGATGAAACGCCGCTCGAATTCGCGCAACACTTGGGCGGTCTGGCGCCGCAGCTTGGCGGCGAGGTTCGTGAATTAGCGCAGCTCTATTCGCAAATTATTTATGCGCGCGGGTCGCTGTCATCGGATTGCCTGCCCGTATTGCGGCGGCTGTGGCAGCAAATGCGTGCAGCGGCTCGACCGGCGGCAACGGCCGTTCCTTAAAATAGCGCTCGGACTAGTCGTTGACGGCGCTAGCCTGCTGCGGCTCGATGGGAGGCGACGCGGCGTCGAGTTTGATCGCGGTTACCTCGCCGAGATGCAGCTTAGAAAGGTATCCGCCGATTGAGAAGCGCTCGTCAGTCGTTAGCGGCTCGGAATCACGATAATCAATCAGCGTGCGGCCATCGATAGCGACCTGAATGCGATCCTGCTGCTTGGTGATGGAAAGACGAAACGGCTTGGCTTGCGGATTCCCCTCGCCCACGCTTTTGACCAGCTTGCCGTTCTTGAATAGCGCCAGGATCTTGTGTCCAAACTGCACCTGGTAGCCTTTGCGTTCCCAGATGGGGGCGGAGGTTTCCGCGGTGCCAAATCGCACATACAGGTTTCGCAAGCTCGTCTTTTGGGTGACGTCGATGGCTTGCGAGCCTTGTAGATATTCAAGCGCGCAGGGAATAACCAGTTGGAAATCGGCTGGTAGTATCTGGCGGCTCGTAACCCAGTACGGGCCGCCGTGCCCGTCGAGCGCCAGTTGGCCTTTTTCCTCCTGCGGCCTGCCCGCGTTCACTTCCCAGGCGGTCGTGACGGGATGGATCGATGTGGGCAGACGGAGATCGCTGATTTTGATCGGCCCTGGTCGCGGCTTGAGCGAGGCCAGATGCGCTTCGGCCGCCGAGATGGCGGGACGAGCCTCGCTCAAATAGAGCGCAAACCCGATATTCTCGGCGTTCACCTCTTTTAACGTCACAATTCCGATCGCATGACCCTGTCCGTTCAGCAGCGGGCCGCCCGAGTTGCCATGGTTGACGGCAGCGTCGGTCTGATAATAGGTGTAACCGCCGAAGTGCACGCGGGTTGCCGAGATGCTTCCCTTGTTGAACGATAGCACCGCCTCGTTTTCGCGAATGTACGGGTATCCGATCACGGCAACGTCGGCGCCGAGTTCAAGTTTGTCGAACGACAAGGGCAGCGCGGGAAACGGCGGATAGCCGGTCTGGGCGGCGATCTTCAGTATGGCAAAATCGAGATTCTCATCGTCGTGGCGATAAGCAATCTCCGCCTTGAACCAATCGAGATCATCCGGATCTTTCGCTGAGGGTACGCCGACCAGGATCAGCGTTCCCTTAGCCGTGCGGTCCGACGACTCGATGACGTGCCGGCTGGTGTAAATCAGGCCGTCGGTCGAAATCAGAAAGCCGGACCCAAGCGCGGTCTCTCTGCCAGGAGTAATCCGGCGAATAAACACGACGCTTTTGCGAGCTTCGGCCACGTTGAAGTTGCTGGCGGCTTGAGCGGATGCTGCGACGCATGCCAGCAGGCAAGCTGTCGACGCCGCACGAACGGCAAGGGCGAGGCGGAGCATGACAGGCGGCTTCCGAAGCGTGAAGTTGGCGGTGGAAATATCGGCAGGCACTCGGGTTGACACGCCACCCGGACTGCCGCCGGTATGGATGGCTAGTGCATTATACGTCCTCGCCCGGAAGGTCCACTGCCTGCAATTCGGTGCGAACATAACCTGAGGCGTCAGCTATGCTTCGAGCGAACCAGCGATAGCAAGGCGTGGGCGCAGAGACGCCCGAGTGATACCTGTTTGGCAGCCTGCAACGCTGTTGAAAAAGATGGAAGCTATCGAGCGGCCGATTGTCTCGGTCAATGCCGCTCAGGCCGACGCTTGCTGGCGCTTCGATTGGGCTTCGTACTTTGCAGACGCGGCCAGAGGAACGGTGTTGGCGTGCGGTGCATCGAGATAACGGACGTTGAGATCGCGTTGAGGGAAGGGAATCTCGATGCCTTCGGCCTGGAACAGATTATGAATTTTCATATGCAAGTCGTGAACCACGGCGAGGCGATTCTCCAGGTTCGGCAGATAGCACCGCAACACAAGATTCAGCGAGCTGTCGCCAAAGCCCTCGAAGCTGGCCATCGGGGCGGGATCTTTCATGATGAACTCGTTCTCGCCGGCAATCTTCAACAGCAACTCGCGCACCTTAGCGATGTCGGAGCCGTAGGCTACTCCGACATTGACGACGACGCGGTTCATCTGATCGGAGAGCGTCCAGTTGAGCACGCGTCCGGTAATAAACTCCTTGTTGGGCACGATCAGTTCCTTTCGATCCCAGTCGACGATCATCGTGGCGCGAATGCGGATTCGCGATACGACGCCGCTGACATCGCCCACGGTTACGATGTCGCCAACGCGGACCGGACGCTCGAATAAGATGATCAGGCCCGAGATGAAATTCGCGAAGATTTCCTGCAGACCGAAACCGAGACCGACGCTCACTGCCGCCAACAGCCAATGCACTTTTTCCCAGGTGATTCCCACCGTGCCGCAGACTGCAATGATGCCGAGCACCGTGATGGCGTAGCGAGACAACGTTGTGATGGCATACCGAGTGGCCGGTTCCAGCGGCAAGCGCTGGAGCAGGGCGATCTCCAGCAAACCTGGAATGTTGCGGCTGGCGATCACCATCATCATAAACCAGCCGCAGGCCAGCAGCAGGTGCGAGATATTGACCGAGGTGCGAATTCCTCCGGCGCCATTGGTGTACCAGAGAGGCCAATCGAGAATCGATAGCGCCGGCAAAACATCGGCCCAGATTCCCCACAGCCCGACCAACAATGCCGCGGCCACGGCCGCCTGCACAAGCCGCCGCGTTTGAGCGTTGATCGTGGTCAGATCCAGCTCGGCTTCGGCGACGGCCGGCGCGGAGGGCGTCCCGCTCGACTCCGAGGCTTGCGCCGCCGCTAGCGCCGCTGCACGCCGTTGGCGGGCTTGGCGAATTGCCAGTCGTCGCCTCGACACTAAAACCCAACGGAGCGCCAATGCCCCGGCAATCAGCAACCCGACAAATAGCCAGGCGGTGCCTTGCAATCGTGCGGCTAGTTGCTGTGCCGTGTAGAAATATCCCAGCGCCGCCAGCGCCGCCAACACCAAAGGGGCGCCTGCCGAAACGGGCAGCAACACGAAATTCAGGCGATGGACCCAAGCGCCGCGGCTGGCAATGAATTCTTGCAGCATGCCGCCCATCGGGCGAAACACGCGCTCGACGAAAACAGCCAGCAGCAGCATCGCAACGATGAATAACGACCGGCCCAGCGAGTCGCGCCAGCGATCGTTTTCCAGCGCGTGCGTCGTGGCGGCGGCGAAGGTTAACGGCAGCCCCACGAACATGAACCAGCGCAAGTGTCGGCGGACGGTCTTGAGGCTCGCTTCCGGCCAGCCGAAATGGGCGTGCCCGAGTCCGCGACCGCGGCAGACGTGCCGAATCAGTTCCAGCGGCAGCAGCACGATGCCGGTCACCTTCAATCCCCAAGCCAATGCCTGGGCGAGCTCGGTTGACCGCGGGATCTCTCCTAACCGCCAGCCGAGATAGATCAGCAATAAGGACCAAGGGATCGACATCAGCGCGGTCAGCACCAGGACGCGCAAAGTGGGCGCCATATCATCGGTGCTGGCGCGGGCGGCATGCTCGCCATGTTCGCGAATTCTGGTCCGCAGCTTGCGCTGCGCGGCCAGCAAACCGACGAACAGCGCGCCGGTCGCCAGCGTCAGAAAAAGATGGCCTAGCAAGTCGTCGCTCAACAGTTGGGCGACGACGGCCCACTCCGCAGGGCGTGCGCACCATTTCAAACATTCGCTCGCCGCAGCGAAGTCTGTAAGAGCGAGCGCTGAAGTGCTGCGAACCCACAAGATCCGTTCGTCGATGTATTCCGCTTCGACCGCGATCTCTTTGGTCAACTCTTCTTCAACGTCGGTCAGACCGACTAACTTGCCAAAGTATCGATTGCATGCTGCCGAGAGGGAATCGAGAATATCGCAGCGGTTCCGCAGCAATTCGCGCAACTCGTAATCGAGTTGTTCGCGGCTGGGAGGGTGCGGCCTGGATAAATCGAGCGTCCGAATGATTTCCTCGGCGCGCGCTGGAATATCGTTCAGCTTCTTGCGCTGTTCATCCAGAGTCGCCAGTTCCAGTTGAAGCTGGACGATGGTCGACGAAGGCAAGGAGACCTGATCGAGATGCTGGCGCTTGCGTCGCAAATCGGCTCGATACTGCAAGAGCAGGGGGCCAATTTCCGGCGTGCTTTCCAGGCTGCCGTATCGGGCTTGCAGATCGGTAAATTCGCGCTTGAGCTCAGCCAGCGTATTCTTGAATTCGCTGATCTGGTGTTCGGCGCTGGCGATCTCGTCGCTGGTTGTCTTAGCGCGTTTGGCCAGATCCTCGTTCTCGGCTGCGAAGATCTGCAGCTCTGGGCAGGTATCTTTCTTTTCCCGCGTCGCCTGTTTCAGCTTCTCGGTGGCGTCCTCCTCGCGGCGATCGTGAATGACTTCCTGCCATTCATCGACGAGCGCCTTCTTCTCCGCGACGCGCCGCACCGCCAGGTCGCGACGCTTGGGCAGCAATTCATCCTCGGCGTTGTAGCACTCGCGTTCGCTCTTGAGCAGCGCGATCTCTTTCTCTTTGGCAGCCTTTCGCACCAGAAGCTGCGTCTGTCGCGCGGCGGTCAGTTCCGCAGGATCGTTTTCGGCCGGCGGCGCCTCGAGCGACTTTTGCAAATCGGCGAGTTGCTTGGCAGCTTCTTCGAGCCCTTTGGGAATGCTGGCGAGCCGGCGCTCCGCGCGGCGTTTGGGTTCTGCATCGAGTTGAGTCAGCTCGTCCTGGGCGTTGGCCAGGTCGGTTTGTGCTTGCGCCAGCCGGCCTTCCAGTTCGGCAATCTCTGTAGTCGGCGAGAGATCAAGGTTCAGTTTGGATGTCGGTTCGTCCAGCTGTTGCCGCAGTTTTTGCAGCTGTGCTGGCGCCTGCTTGGCCTGCTGGTCGAACGCCGCCGCTTGTTTGGCGATTGCTTCGCCGCGGTCGAGTTCTTGGAGCGCCTTTTGATAGAGATCCGCGATATCGGCCTTCGCCTTGTCGTCGAGTTCCTTCGCCGTTTTGCTTTGTTCGATCCGTTGTTGGATTGCCTCTCGCGTAAGTTCCAGGTTAGCGGCCTTGCCGGGCGCGGCCGTGGGAGCGGCAGGAGCAACGGCTTCGGCCGCGGGCTCTTGAGCCGGGAGGGAACCCCCGGCCAGCAGCGTCAAGGCAATGCCGAAGACCCCTGCCAAACATCGAGATCGACGAGCGGAACCGCGAAGCGTGCGGCACGCCCGCCGCGGTAAAGCAAAATCATCCATGAACAGTGCGATCCCTCCTTGTTTGCGGGCGACAATCGGCCAGGGTCGCCGCATCCTCAGCTCGACTTTTACGCCGACGATGGATTCGTGGCAAGGCGGCTTTAGGCGCTGGGCGTGTCAAGACAAGTATTTGCCGGGGCTGACCTAAAGCCTTCGATGCCAAGGATTTGGCCGTGGGAGGCGATCTAAGGAAAAGGGCGCCGGGGTCAGACGGGCTCTAAGCAGCTAATTTGCAGCCAGAACCGGCGCGTCGTACTCGCTGTCGGCGGGCATGCTGCTTGCAGATATTCGACGCACTGGCGCGAGAAGATAGAGGACGGGCAAGATGAACAAAGTCATCAAAGTGCTGCTGATTACGCCGCCAATGACCACCGTCGCCAGCGGCCGTTGTACTTCGGCGCCCATGCCCGTACTCACGGCCATGGGAATGAAGCCGACGCTGGCAACCATCGAAGTCATCAGAACGGTGCGCAGGCAGGCTTGCGCGGCGTTTTCGATCGACTCGCGTTTCGACATACCCGAGTCTTGGTTGCGACGGAGCCGAGTCACCACGACCATACTGCTCAGCACGGAAACGCCCGACAGAGTGATGAAGCCAACCGCAGCCGAGATGGAGAGGGGTAAATCGCGAACCCACATCGCCAGTACTCCGCCGACACACGCAAACGGTACGCTGCCGAACACAAACGCGGTGTCGACCACATTGTGGTAGCTTGAGTAGAGCAAGATGACGATCAGTGCCAAGGCCAAGGGGACGACGATCGTCAAGCGCCGCTGAGCGCGCTCGAGATTCTCGAACTGTCCGCCCCATTCCAGCCAATAGTCGTCGGAGGGTAACTTCACGTTCGAGGCGATTTTCTCTTGCGCTTCGGCGACGAAGCCGCCCATGTCGCGGCCGCGCACATTGCAAGTGACGGTAATGCGGCGCTGCCCCCATTCGCGCATTACGCGTTTGGGGCCTTTCACCAGCTTGATGTCGGCCAGTCTCGACAGCGGAATCTGCTCGCCGGACGCCGCCACGACCGTCAGAGCCGCAACGGCGTCGGGGTCGCCTCGCAAATCATCCGGCAAGCGAACGACCAAGGGGAAGCGAAGTTCTCCTTCGATGACCTCGCCCAACGGCTTGCCGCCGACCGATTCCACGAGATTCAGTACTTCTTCGGCAGGCACGCCGTAGCGGGCGATCTGATCCTGCTTGATCTTCACGCTCAAAATCGGTAGATCGGAGATTTGCTCGATCGCCAGGTCGGCGCAGCCCGGAATGGGGCGCAACACTTCGGCCAACTCCTGAGATTTTTTCAATAGCACGTCAAACTCATCGCCGAATAGCTTCAGTGCGATATCGGCCTTGACCCCGGAGATCATTTCGTTAATGCGTTGCTCGATTGGTTGTGTGAACCAGATCGTCTGACCGGGAATGTCCTCAATTTCTCGGAACATCAATTCGACCAGATCGTCCTGAGTCTTGGCCCGCCGCCAGTCGTGCCGCGGCTTGAGCGAAACGAACATGTCCGTGTCCTCGATGCTGCCCGCATCAGTGGCGACCTCGGGCGAGCCAATGCGGCTCCAGATGTGCGAGATCTCGTCGGGGAACGCCTGGAGAAGCGCCTTTTCCATCTGTGTGTTCACTCGCACCGATTCTTGCAGGCTCGTTCCGGGCGGCCGCATGATGCCGATGACCACGTCCCCTTCGGAAAGCCGAGGAACGAATTCGGTGCCGAAGCCCAAAGCCAGCATGGCGGCAAAGATCAGCAAGGCGCAGCCGACGCCCAGCACCGCGAAAGAATTGGCCATTGCCGCTCGTAATATCGGCCGGTAAATTCGCTTCGCCACGCGCACGAGCAGAACTTCGCGCTCTTCGAGCCGCTTGGGCAGGACGAGGCTCGAGAGCACGGGAATAAACGTCAACGAGAGCACGAGCGAGCCAATTAGCACGAAGACGACCGTCAAGGCCATCGGTCGGAACATTTTCCCTTCCACCCCCTGCAGCGTCAGGATCGGAATATAGACGATCATGATGATTACCTGCCCAAAGACCGTCGGCGTGCGCACCTCGACCGCGGCCTGCCGGATAATCTCCATTCGTTTGGCGGCGGATACAGGCCCATGATGCGCCAGTTGACTGACGATATTCTCCAAAACCACCACCGAACTATCGACGACAATTCCGAAGTCGATCGCCCCGAGGCTCAATAGGGTGCCGGCAATCCCTGCCTGCAGCATGCCGGAGAAGGCGCCTAACATCGCCAGCGGGATCGCTGCGGCGCAGATCAAGCCGGCGCGCAGATTGCCGAGAAAGATGAACAGAATGGCGATCACCAATAGGGCGCCGTCGAACAGATTGCTGCGAACGGTATCGATCACCCGATCCACGAGCACGGTTCGATCATAAACGGGCTCGGCTTTCAGGTTGTCAGGGAGCTTAGGACCGATTTCCTTGAACTTTTCTCCCATCCGCTCGGTGACGGCGTAGCTGTTTTCGCCCATCAGCATGAAGCCCAGTCCGAGAACGACCTCACCGCGGCCATTCGCGGTGACGGCGCCACGGCGGATCTCGTGGCTGACGACGACTTCGGCAAGGTCGCGCACCAGGATGGGCACCCCATTCTGCGCGGCGACAACGATGTTCTCGATTTGCTCGACGCTGATCGTGCGGCCGACTCCATGAACCAGCAGCATGTCTCCGGCCTGATCGATGTTGCCGCCGCCGACGTTGAGATTGTTGCTGCGAACGGCGGCCATCAATTGATCGAGCGAGACCTCGTACTTGACCAGCTTGATGGGATCGATGCGAATTTGATACTGCTTTTTGAATCCGCCCCAGGAATTGATCTCGGCCGTGCCGGGCACGGCGCGCATCAGGGGCTTGATTTCCCAATCCTGGATGGTGCGCATCTCGGTCAGATCGGCGCCGCGGCTCGCCAGCGTGTAGTGGAAAACCTCGCCGAGCCCGGTCGACACGGGGCCCATCTCGGGCCGTCGCGCCCCGGCGGGCAGTTCTACCGAGCCCAACCGCTCGTTGATCATCTGCCGGGCCAGATAAATATCGACGCCGTCTTCGAACGTTACGATCACCTGCGACAGGCCAAACTGCGAAATTGACCGGTGCTGCACCAGTCCCGGCATGCCGCTCATTGCCAGTTCGACGGGGAACGTAATCAGCCGTTCGATTTCATCGGGCACCAGCGCCGGCGCGACGGTATTGATTTGCACCTGTACCGGCGTGGTGTCGGGGAAAGCGTCGATGTTGAGGGCGCGGAGCGAGAGAAAGCCGGCGAGCACCGCCGCCAACGCGACGCCGAGCACCACGGCGCGATGGCGCAGAGACCAGGTGATGACCGCCTCGAGCATCGTTTATAGCCCGCCCGTCGCGAGGCGAGTTTTCAGGATTTCCGCTTTCAACACGTGGCTGCCCGCCGCCGCCACGGTTTCGCCGGCTGAAACGCCGCTGAGAATTTCTGTGTAGTCGTCGTCGGTAATGCCTAACTCAACGACGCGCGGTTGAAACGTCCGTTCCGAAGTTTTGACGAACACGACGAACGACGACCCGTCGCGCTGCAGGGCGACGCTAGGCACAACCACGGCCTCCGGATTGGCATGAATCCGGATCTCGGCGGCGCCGAACATGTTCGCACGCAGCAACCGCTGACCTTCGGGACCGGAATCGCCGCTATGCACGAGCGGATTGTCGACTTCCATCCGCGCTTGCACCGTGCGCGTGCGACTGTCGACTTCGGTGCTGATCCAGTCGATCTCGCCGCGAACTTCGCTTGGCACCCCGTCGACCGTAAACACGGCCTCCTGGCCGCGGCGGATCTTGGTGGCGTCGCCTTTGCGGACGTCGAGCTCAATCCACATCCGAGTCACATCCGCTAAAACAATTTGGGCGCCGCTCGAAGGAGCGACCAGTTCCCCCGTGACGATTTCGCGGCCAATCATCAGGCCGTCGAATGGGGCGACGAGCGGAATGAGGTTGGCCGTCGTTGTCTCGGGATCGAGCGTATCAACGAGCGATTGAGGCAGGCCGAGGAAATGGACTCGCTTCACGAGTTCCTCGTCATAAAGGTTGGCGACGTCTTCCAGCCGGATCGGCAAGCCCAGATTGACCAATGTCTGTTGCGCATTGAAGAGCCGGATGCGGGCTTCGCGCTCGTTGGCTTCTGCTTCGCGGATCTGTCGCTCCGAGAGGGCGGAAGGCACGCTTCTCATCCGTTTGAGCGTGAGCGATTTAAGTTCCGCATCGACGACCGCTTGCAAAAACTCCGCTTTGACCTTGCCGACCTCCAGAGCCTCGATGATCGCCAGAATTTCGCCCTTCTTCACGGCCTGTCCGACGCCCTTCTGCACGCTCCAAACGGTGCCGCTAACACGCGAGGAGAGCTGTGCCAGCCGAGTCTGATCGTAAGTCACCATGCCCAACGCGACGGCTTCCTGAGTCATCTCGCGTTTTTCGACCGTCGCCAGTTCGATGCCCGACTTGATAACGGCCTGTTTTGACGCCAGGCGCACTGGCGCCAACAACGGCGGTTGCTTGGCTAGATCGGCAACCGAGGGCGGATCGGATAAACCGCCGTCGTGTGCAGGTTGCACGGCCAGCTCATCCGCCGGCTTATGCCACAGCGACGAGAATTTCGGCGCCTTCCAGTGCGTCAGATGCCCCCAAGCGAGCAACCCGACCAGCACGGCCAACACGGAAAGATTGATGAGTTGACTGAACGCCGCCTGTACCAGGTTGCTAACTCGAAATCGCATCAGCGTCTTCCTTTTGCCTTCTCCTAGCGGTCGTTCGTCAAGCCCGTCTCCCCTTCCACCCTGCAGATTGCCAAGGGAAAAAAGTTGGCCTGTTCGCGGCACGCATTCGACGTGCCCTCTCCTCAAATTCACCAGATCGAAGGGGTTGCGCCGCCGTGGCAAGATCGGACCCCACCCATCCTCGACCGGATGCTCGAAGATGTGCCACGTAGGTTATGCTCGGAACTCTACAGGTATGGTGCGCCTTGACTTACTGCCATCATCGTCGGCGTTTTCTCGCTCCGTCCGCACAAAAGCTCGGCCCTGAGACCCAAGCTGAACTTTTCTCGGCTCCCTTCGGCAAATCACGCAGCCACAGCGCGCAATTCACGCTTTTAATACTAGTACTGCACGGTCTGTGGGCAACCCGCCAAATGAGCAATGCGGGCGTCCCGGCGTCGAGCCGCAAACGCGAGTCCGGGGGTTTGAGAGCGCTCCATCGCCGCGATTCGCGGTATCTGCATAATTCCTCTAACGGAGATTTCCGGAATAAATAAGCACTATTTGACGATGTCAAGTTATTTTCCGGGCTGCATTAAAAGGAGAGCAAATGCTTCAATTCGTCGGGCTGCTTTACCAGATCTTACGGCATCGGCGAAAGGTCCAGCAACTCTCTTCGTTCGATGGATGCCTTGGCGATCCGTAGCACGCTTCGTGTCGGAAAGCAGCAAACCAGACGAATGCAGGCGGCCTGAACCTGCCGTTAATATGCCCTGGGTCTAAAACTCTTGTTCGATTATTTCTCCGCCGTGGATCGTAAGTAAGGCTTTGAGCACTTTTGGGTCGATGGCGTTCGATAAAGTCTGCGTGTGGCCGTCGGCAAAGACTGCGATTGCTCCATCCATATGCGGGCTCGAAATGCTCGGCTTCGATGCATCATTGAGGCGATAGCTCATGCGGTCGAGCGGCAAATCGCGCGGCTCATTCCAATAAATATCGGTGGGGTAAATCTCGGCGACCGCGATTGTCATTGACGTGCCATCGCGGAAATCACTGAATCTCGAACTGCCCGAGCCATCGGAGATCGTGCCAGAGCCGACGGGCATTACATAGTTGGTCAGCGCTCGTGGTTGTGCGTCTGGCGCACTCGGGCAGCGATATAAGGACCTTTGGGCCGCGAATTCATCAGCCAGTTGACGGTTAAAGACGCTGTCCCATGGTTCGAGCTGGCGATAGCGGTCGTAGATCACCTTTCGCTCGACAAATGGCAAGATTTGAACTCGCCAGCTTGTGCCAGGCTCGTCGCCGCGCAGCGTATAGGCTGCCGGGAACCTCTTATAGACATCTCCATAGTTCTGCAATGCCGAACCGATCTGCTTTAAGTGGCACGTGCAGGTGCTCCGTCGCGCAGCTTCACGTGCGGCTGCGACGGCGCCGAAAGCGGCCCAGCCAAGACCGCTGAGAATGGCGAGCAAGAACAGCCCGCCAAAGATCATCCGCAAACCAAGCAATCTGGAAATGACAGAACCACGAGGCGCAATTTCTTCGGCATTCATGAGCAATTCTCCCAATACGCAAATGAAAGGAGGCGAAAGCGGTCGAACGCGGATGAAGTGCGTGGTGCGACGTTCCGACCTCTTTCAGTATGCCATCGGCGACGTGAAAAGAGAAATCCGGCGTCTTTTTCTGCTAGCAAGACGCTGTTAGGATGACGGCCATTGAGAGAGCTGTTGTCGTTGGGGAACCTGCGGGACTCGTGCGGGGAGCCGGATGCAAATTCGCCGGTTACATTTCTTGCTCCTCGTTGCCGCCGTGCTGGCGGTCACATGGTGGTTTCTCCGAGGCGCCTTGAAAAGGCCCCTTGCGCTTCCCTTGCCGCCGCTCTCCGCGACGGCTTTTGAAAATGCAAACGCCGACGTGAAGTACATCGGGCTGAAAGCGTGCGCCAAGTGCCACCCGGAGCAGTACGAGTCGTACCTGCAAACCGCTCATAGCAAGGCGCTGGCCACGGTCGACGCTGCGGCTGAACCGCCCGATGCTGAGTTCGTACATTCCGCTTCGGGAAAATCCTATCGCGTCTACCGTGCCGATGGCGTGATGCATCACCGCGAATCCCTTGCTGCGCCCGATGGCTCGGTGCTGGCGCAGGACTATCCGGTCAAATATCTAATTGGCTCCGGCAGGCACACGCGCAGTTATCTTGTGGAAGATGCCGGGTTTCTGATGGAGTCGCCGATTACCTGGTATCAGTCGCGGCAGGCGTGGGGCATGTCGCCGGGTTACGATCGGCCGCAGCATCTTGGCTTTGAGCGCGCGGCGGGGCTGAGTTGCATCATGTGTCATGTCGGCCGAGCCGAAGGCGATGGCCTGCACAGCGTAGTCATCCACGAGCAAGCGATCGGCTGCGAATGCTGCCATGGACCCGGTTCGTTGCACGCCGAACGTCAGAAGGGCGGCGCCCATCCTAGCGAATCGAACGATCCAGCGATCTTCCATCCTGGCAGGGCGTCTCGCCAATTGGGCGAGGCCATTTGCGCGCAGTGCCACTTGCGCAGCAATGCCACCGTGTTCGTGCGCGGCCGCAATATGACCGACTTTCGCCCAGGTTTGCCGCTGACCGACTTCCGCATCGATTATCAGCTGGATGCGCCAAATGAGCGAATGAAGGTCGTCGGGCATGTGGAGCAGATGCGGCTGAGCCGCTGCTATCAGGCATCGGAAACGCTTACGTGCACGACCTGTCACGATCCCCATCATGCCCCGGCGCCGGCGGCGACCTTGTCGCACTATCGAAGTAAATGCCTGGAGTGCCATGCCGAATCGGCCTGCGGACTCGCCGTCGACAAACGCACGAAGAACCAGCCAGGCGACAACTGCGCGGCCTGCCACATGCCGCAAGTGTCGACGGACATACCTCACGTCGCCTTCACGCACCATCGCATCGGCGTTCATTCGTCCGCCGTGGAGACGCCGGACGAGGGGAAATTGGCTGAACTAGTTGCCTTAGAAGATATTTCACACTTGCCTGAGTTGGACCGCGATCGCTGCCTGGGACTGGCATATCTGGAATTTGCGCAAACTCAACGAGATGGCACCGCCTATCAGCACTACAAACCGCGCGCCGTGGAATTGCTAGAAAGCGTACGCAAACGCGGTCTTCACGACGCTTATGTCGACGCCGGACTAGCAAGGCTCTATTGGGCGGATGCTCCGTTGCGCGCCTTCGAAATGGCGCACGCCGCCCTCGAGCACGATGAAGCGCCAGCGAGCGAGCGCGTGAATGCATTATTCGTGATCGCCGACACGGCGATCAAGACCCGACAATGGCCGACCGCCCGCGAGGCGCTCCTTCAACTCATCGTGCTCCGCCGCCACAGCGTCGATTGGATGCTGCTCGGTTTGTGCGAGACTGAATTGGGCAACGACGACGCAGCAATCAAGGCCATTGAGCGTGCGGCGCAGATCAACCCCTACCAAAGCGAGATTCACGCCCGGCTCGCGCGGCTCTATCGGAAGTCGGGCGACTTGAAGCAATCCGAACAGCACGCCCGCTGGGCCGAGTTGCTCGCCAACCAAGCTCGGCAGCGGGCGAGTCCGCGAGAGTGAGCCCATGTTGTTGGAGGATTTGCTTGCCCGGCAGCGTGCTCTACGATGTTGACTTGCCCGGCTCAAGATGAAGGTTGTGACGGTCGTCCAGAGCCGTGGGGCAAGGCAGGAATCTCAGGAATTCATGGAGTAATCGCTGGTGTCGAGATCGAACGAGACAGAACGCGCTAAGTCAGCCGCATCGGCATACTTGCTCTGCCTCGTCGCAGCGCTCGCCGGCTGCCAGCGTCGGGCGGAGCCGGCCAACCAGGCTTCAGCTAACCGAGATCCGTCCGGCAATGCGGGCAGTGCCGTTCCCAAAGATGTGGCTGCGTCAAGCGAACGAAAGTTTCGCTTTTTTTATACAGCGACCATCAACGAATTGCCGCCCGAAGCCGCAGCACGCATCTGGTTGCCATTGCCGCCGACCAACCACGAGCAGACCATCGAGATTGAAAAGATCGAGGCGCCGGGCAAGGTACAACATACCACCGAACCGCGGTTCAGAAACAGCTTGCTGTATCTAGAAGCCCAGGCCGATGATCGCGGCGAAATCCCGCTCGAGCTGACTTACCTTGTTACTCGGCGAGGCGTGTCGCCCGAGGGCGCTCCCGCTGGCGGAACTTCGAGAGAACAGTTTCTGACCGGCAGCTCGCTGGTTCCGGTGAATGGAAAGGTATTGAAACGATTTTTCAGCGACGAGCCGCCGCACGGCACGACACTCGACGTGGCCCGTGCTCTGTATGATCGGGTCGAATTGCACATGAAATACGACAAATCGGGCGAAGGCTGGGGACGCGGCGACGCGCTTTGGGCTTGTGACTCGCAGCGCGGCAACTGCACTGATTTTCACAGCGTGTTTATTGCGCTTTGCCGCGACATGAACATCCCCGCCCGATTCGAAATTGGCTTTCTGCTGCCCAGCGATCGGAAACAAGGAGAGATCGCCGGCTACCATTGTTGGGCGCAATTCCTGGACCGCCAGCGCTGGATTGGCGTCGACATCTCAGAAGCCGATCAACACCCGGAGCAGAGAGATTTTTTCTTCGGCCACTTGCCGCCCGACCGCGTGATGTTTTCGCTGGAGCGCGATCTCGAACTGGCTCCGCCGCAGACGGGCGGCCCAGTGAATTTCCTGGTCTATCCGTACGTCGAGGTCGATGGCAAGCCCTATCCGAAACAAACGCGCAGCTTCGCCTTTGAGGACCTACAGGAATAAAGGCCGCCGAACCTGTTTGTCGGACCGCCTATTTGTCCGGCGTCGATCGTTCCGGCTCTTCGGCGGGCGGCTTGACCGCTACTTCTTCGTGGAATGGCTTGCCGGCCTTATAAAGCGCTAGCCGCTTCTCGTTCTCGCGCTGATCGCGATCCTCGCAAGGCTGCGACATCTCCATCGCCTTGGTCTGCCACTTGATCGCGGACTCGAAGTCGCCCGTCTCGGCATAGGCCGCTGCCAAGGTGGCAAGGCACATCCACTCGCTCCAGTCGGCCAACTCGCATGCTTTCTTGGCGATCTGAATTGCCTTCTTGCCGTCGCGCAGGTGGTA
>JAICIG010000154.1 GCA_025924495.1 Pirellulales bacterium
GCAAAACCTGGTTAGCCGAGCAACTGGCGGCCCGGAAAGGGCGACGATTGATCTCCGATTGGCGCCACGGCCTCGGAAACGCCGGCGAAATAGAGACCGAGCCGGCCGGTTCGTCTGGCCGCGCTATCCAGACGGAGATAGAATTCCTCGCCTATCGACGACGATTATTGTCGCGCGCCGCTTTGCACCCAGGGGAGAGCCGCTCGACCGAAGATTGGCTGATCAGCGATTTCTGGCTCGACCAATCGCTGGCTTGGGCAGCTCGGCTGGATTCCGCGGGACAAGAAGCGGTGCGTTCAGCCTGGCAGCAAGCGCAAAGCGAAACGGTGCAGCCTAAGCTATTGATTGCCCTCGCAGCGCCGCCGGCAAGCAGTGTGGAAACGCTGCACCTGGCAAATGAGCTGGATGCGTTGAGCCGGCGGCCAAACGTCGGCCCCGTGCTGCGGCTTCGCGCGGACGATCGAGAAGCCGGATTGCGAGAAGCCGAAGCCGCGCTGCGAGCAATGCAATAACCAATCGTCGACGGCAGGCTCGCCCGCCTGTTTCCAACCAATTCAGACGACCTTCCTTCCAGGACTTCCACCAGATGCCTGCCGGCTCGCCGACCGACGTCTCTCAAACGTCGCCTCTCCTCATCGCCACGCGCGAAGCGCTGCGAACGGCCGTACAGTCCGCGCGCCGCAAGGGTCAGTCGATTGGCGTCGTGCCGACGATGGGAGCCTTGCACGCCGGGCACCTGAGCTTGCTGGAAGCGGCTCGCCGCGAATGCGACTTCACGATTGTGACGATCTTCGTGAATCCGGCGCAGTTCGGTCCCAGCGAAGATTTTCAGCGTTATCCTCGCATGCTCGAAGCCGATCTGGAGGCAATTCGCCGCGTCGGCGCCGACGCCGTATTCGCGCCCGAGCTGAGCGAAATGTACGGGCCTCAGCATGTCACGTTCGTCGAGGTGGGGGGCATCGCTGAACCGCTGGAAGGGAATTGCCGGCCAGGTCACTTCCGCGGCGTGGCGACAATCGTTTTGAAGCTGTTCAATGCGGTAATGCCAGACCGCGCCTACTTTGGCCAGAAGGACTTCCAGCAGACGCTCGTCGTCCGGCGAATGGTCGCCGATCTCGATTTGCCAATCGAAATTCGCGTTTGCCCGATCGTTCGGGAGCCCGACGGGTTGGCAATGAGCAGCCGCAATGCCTATCTCAGCCCCGTCGAACGGGAACAGGCGCTAGCCATCTCGCAGAGTTTGAATCGCGCGAGGTCGCTCGCAGCGGCCGGCGAGCGCACCGCGGAAAAGATTCTGGCGGCGATGCGCGAAGTGTTGCACCAAGCGCCGGGCGTGGAACTGGAATACCTGGTTTTAGTTGATCCAGAAAACCTGCAGCCCGTTCGGCAGTTGGCGGGAACGACCTTGGCCGCCATCGCGGCGAAGGTCGGTAAGACGCGATTGATCGATAACTGCCTATTACTGACCGGTTGAACTCAGGCCTCTCGGCGCGGCTCAACATCATGTTGCAAACATTGTTTCATATTCCGCTCAAAGTGGCCGGCGTGCCGACGTTCGGTTTTGGCTGGCTGCTGGCAGTGTGGGCCGTCGGTTCGATCGCATTCGTGGCTCGGCTAGTGCGTCAACACGGCTGGAGCGCAGAAACGAAAAGTCACCTGCCGCTCCTCGGCGTCATCGGCCTGGTCATCGCCTTTGTGCTGCCGCAACTGTGCGACCGCTATGGGCTGCCAATCCGCGGCTACGGCACGATGATGCTGCTCGGCGTTTCCTCGGGCGTAGGCCTGGCGGCATATCGAGCCCGGCGGTTGGGCCTCGATCCAGAAATGATCTTTTCGCTCGCCTTCTGGCTATTTCTGGCCGGCATTTTCGGCGCGCGGTTGTTTTATGTCATCGAATACTGGCCCGACTATCAGCGCGAGACGTGGCTGGAAACCGTGAAGCAAGTCATCAATTTCACGAATGGCGGTCTCGTTGTGTTTGGTTCGGCGATCGGGGCGGGGCTCGCGCTGGTCGCATTCGTATATAAGTATCGCCTGCCCGGCTTGGCGCTGGCGGATCTGATTTCTCCCAGCCTGATGCTCGGCTTGGCCCTGGGGCGCGTCGGCTGCTTTCTCAATGGTTGCTGTTTCGGCGGCGCTTGCGAACTTCCGTGGGCTGTGCGATTCCCGATCGGCAGCCCTCCCTATTTGGAGCAACTGGAATCGCACCGGCTTTATTTGCATGGACTGGAGTTGGGGAACTACCTGCGCCGATCTCCGCCCTTGATTACCGCAGTCCAACCCGCTTCGCCTGCCGAGCGGGCGGGACTGGCGGCCGGCCAAATCATTGCGCGCATCGTCGACAAGCGCAAAGGCCTCGACGAAAAGACGCCGACCGTGCACGACGCGGTCCTGGCTTTGACATCGATCGACGGCGCAGGCGAACGGTTCGAGGTGTATACCGACGACGACTCCGTGCCCAAGATAGTCACGCTGGCGGCGACCGAAACAAGTTTGCCGATCCATCCGGCTCAGCTCTACAGCGCCGTCGATGCACTCCTGCTCTGCTTGCTGTTGCTGGCGTATTATCCGTATCGCCGGCGCGACGGCGAAGTATTCGCGTTAATGGCGACCATTCACCCGATTGCGCGGTTTCTGCAAGAAATTGTCCGCATCGACGAGAAAGCCGTGTTCAACACCGGCCTGAGCATCTCCCAGAATATCAGCCTGGTCATGCTGGCCGGCGCGGTTGGGTTGTGGATTTACCTGCTGCGGCAGCCTCGGCGCATGGCTTGGCCGGCTTACGCCCAGGGGGGCTGAGAAGTTTGACAGCCGTCGGCGTCGGCAGGATGATAAAGCGCCGGTGGCGGCGGGAGCCGCTCGGCCCGCCAGACGAAGTCCGAATTGGAAGAACTTGAGACTTTTTCGGGCTATCGCGAAGCGGCGCCCCCCGGCAAGCAGCGACTCAGGAAATAGCTTAGCAGCGGAACTCGAAGGGAACTTTCGTACGCCTAGGGCGTCGAAAGTATGTGGCTCGCGGTGGAAGACGATCAATTGATCAACGAAGCCCTCGCCGGCAACTCAGCATCGTTCGGGCTCTTGGTGCGCAAGTACCAGGACCGCTTGTTCAATACCTTGACCCACGTCATGGGCTCGCCCGAAGACGCGCGAGACGTGGCCCAGGACGCGTTTGTCAAAGCCTTCCTTAAACTGGAGACCTTCGAGCGCTCGAGCGCTTTTTACACCTGGTTGTACCGGATTGCGTTCAATGCCGCGGTGAGCTGTAAGCGGCGGCAAAAGCCCGCGATCTCGATGGATCAGCAGCGAGAACAGTGGGGGCAGGATCCTCCCGGCAATGAAGCGCCGCCCGAGGATCGGCTCGAACGGCAGGAGCTGGCCGCACAAGTCCAGGGCGCCCTGGCCAGACTAAGCGAAGAACACCGCAGCATCGTCGTCCTACGGGAGGTCGATGGGTGCGACTACGACACGATCGCAGAAATACTCGGCTTGCCGGTAGGAACGGTTCGCAGCCGCCTGCACCGCGCCCGGCTGCAATTACGGTGCGAATTGAAACAAGTGCTCCAACCTGATCACCCTTAGAGATTTCGCTCGCGTACTCGGCACGTTTCCATGAATCCGATCCCCGACGACGAACTGATTAGCGCCTACCTCGACGGCGAGCTGAGCGAAGCCGAGCGGGCTCGCGCCGAGGCCATCTTGGCGGAGCAGCCCGAAGCGCGCCAATTGCTCGAAGATTTGCGCGCGTTGCGGGGCGGGTTCGAAGGACTGCCGAGTCATCGCGTCGACCTCACGTTTCTAGATCGCGTCATGCGAAGCGCCGAGCGCGAGATGCTCTTGGGCGAACCGCCCAGCGTCAAATTCGAACACGTCGAAGGCGAACCGACCGAGATGCGACTGGCATCGGTCGAACGCAGCCATCATCAGCGAGAGCCGCGTCATCCATCGGCGCGTGGCGAAAGTTGGCAGCGATGGCGCCGGCCGCTGGCCTGGGCCGGGTTGGCGCTGGCCGCCGGCGTACTGATTATGGTCGTAGAACGCGCCCCCCAGGCGCCCGTACGCCGCGGCCAAATCGCCGAGGCGCCGGCCGCGGCTCCGAAGAACGCAGAGTTCCGGGCTCCCGAGGCCAAGACCCCGCAGGCGGGAGAGAAATCGGCTCGAACCGCATCAACTCGCGACGCACAAGAGGATTTGTCGACGGAGTTCAGAGATACAGAAGAATCGGCGGCTTCGAGTAAGTCGGGCAATATGCCGCTGCCAGCGGGCGGGCCGGCCGCGCGAATTTCGGAATCCTCGCCCAAATCGGCGGCCGCTCCTCTGCCAGCGCCCTTGGAATCAGGCGTGCGTGGAGCCCCTCCGGCCACACGAGCCAGCGGCCAGGGCGACGCTGAAAAGGAGTCCGATGCCAAATCGGCAACGCCGGCGGCAGGATTTGGCTATCGCTTCGGATTGGCAAAGCAGCAAGACGCCGCCAACATGGCGTACGAAGTAGAACGACTCGAGGATGGCGAGCTGGTCTCCGAGCCGCTGAACGAAAAGACATTGATCATCTGGTGTGATGTCGACAAGAACGTGGCAGATCGTCCTGAATTCCGTCGCTTGCTGGCCAGTAATGGCATTGCCTGGCAACCCGAGAACGCAGGGGCCGGCCAGTCGGCCACGCTCGATAGGAAACTCAAGGAAGGCGGCAAAGCGGGTGCTGCGAAGGAGCCGCAGCAGACCAATCACGCACAGTCTGGTCTTGAGAAGGCGGAGGCGCCTGTAGAACAAAAAGCCTCTTCGCTTGGCGGGCTGGGCGACCGATTGTCGCAACGATCTGCCGCTCGCGAGAACTTGCAACGCGCTCAAGTCGTGTCCGAAGCGCTGAATCGGGCCGATTCCGATTATGTATTTCTCGAAGCGCCCGCCGAACAACTAAAAGGCGTGTTGGCCGAGATCGATCGTCATCCGGAATTATTCCTCTCCGTTAATGTCGAGCCAGCGCCCGAAGCGCCCGAGCAAAGGGCCTATGCGGCTTACAATCGCGGCCGAGCGTTGAAGGACGAGAATAAGTCGAATTTGGCGGCGGACAGAGAGAGCAAACGCGAAAGCGATTACTTCAAGCAGCCACAGCAGGCGGACAAGCTCAAAACGGCGAAGCAGCAAGCGTCTCAAACCATGCTAGGGCGCGCCCAGCGAGTGATGGTATTGCCGCAAGATGAAGAGATGCTTAAAGAACAACCGGAGGACGCCATGCAGAAAACTCCGAGCGGCGGGGTCGCCGGTAAGCCGGCTTCGGCTCAGAGCCGAGCGATGTCGCGCAACGAACGCTCTAAAGAGGCGTCTAAAAAAGACACCGCCGATGAAACCGCTCCGGCGGAGCCTGCCGACAAGCGGGCAAACTTGGCCAAGAAGATTACCGACTCGCCGCCCGACGCCTCAGAAACCGACCGCGCCCCAGACTACCAGCAGGCGCTGTTCATTTTCCGACGCGTGCAAACTCCTCCCGCCGCCGCCGTTCCCGCGCCCGCCAAGGACGGCAAGTAAGCGCGGCCGTTCCGCCCGGGAAATCTCGGGCAATTCTTGACTTCGACACTCTCGAAGGTTCAGGCCGCAGCCATCCAGCAGGATGTTCATTTGTCTTCGGCTCTCGCCCGACATACAATTGTTTGAAACACTTGTTTTAATTGGCTGTTTGGACTGCGGTCGTGGGACCATGCAAATGACTGAAATCGATGACACGAAGCATCGCCTGCTGGAAACGGCGGGGATGGTTTTTGCCGAAAAGGGCTATCGCGCCGCCACCGTGCGGGAAATCTGCCATCGCGCCGGCGTCAATCTAGCTGCAGTCAACTATCACTTCGGCGATAAGCAGCGGTTGTACATCGAAAGCGTCAAACGGGCTCACTTTTGCCGAGGACAGCAAATTCCGGCGCCCGCCTGGCCGGAAGGAACGCCTGCAGATGCCAGGCTGCGCGATGTAATACTCGCCATTCTCTCGCGGATGTTGAGTGCGCCCGATGATGCCTGGCAAGGACAGCTCATGCTCCGCGAATTGCAGCAGCCGACGGCGGCGTGCAGCGAGTTGGTGCGCGATTATATGCGTCCGCAGTTCGAACTGATGATGTCGCTGTTGGGCGAATTGTTGCCCGACGAAGTCGATGAAAACCGGCTGCGACTGATCACCTTCGGTATCGTGGGTCAGTGCCTCCATTTCCGTTTGGGCCGGCCGATCCTCGGACTGCTCACGCCGTCTGAGGAATACCGGCGTTATCAGGCCGACTATCTGGCCGAGCATATTGCCGACTGGACGTTGGCGGCCATCGAGGGCTTGAGGCAGCGCGCCGGGCGTGAGCGGCGGAAGCTCGCCGGGCAAGGAGCGCAGCCGTGATTTGGATCGCCTGGAAAATGCTTACCGGCAATCGCGGCAAATACGTTGGAATCATTCTGGGCATTACCTTCGCCTCGCTGTTGATCGCCCAACAGAGTTCGATTTTCTGCGGCCTCATGCGTCTGACCATCAGCCAAATCAAGGACCTGGAAGGCGCCGACATTTGGGTCATGGATCCGAACGTGCAATTCATCGACGACATCAAGCCGCTGTCGGAAAACGATCTCTATCGCGTCCGCGGCGTGCCCGGCGTGCAATGGGCCGTGAGGCTCTATAAGGGCATTACCCGGGCGCGGATGGCCGATGGAAATTTCCAACAGATCATTTTGCTCGGCCTGGACGACGCGACCATGGTCGGGGCGCCGAGCGAGATCATCGTCGGAAGTCTGGCCGACCTGCGGAGGCCCGACGCGCTGATTATGGACGAGGCCGGTTACCATCAGCTCTGGCCGAACGAACCGTTCGAACTGGGCAAGACGTTCGAGATGAACGATCGGCGAGCGGTGCTGGTGGGCGTCTGCAAGGCGCGGCGCACGTTCCAGACTTTTCCGATCGTTTATACCCGTTACAGCCAGGCGGTCGGCTTCGTGCCGCGCGAGCGGAAGGTATTGTCGTTCGTGCTCGCGAATCCCGAGCCTGGACTCGATTCGCGCGAGGTCTGCGAAAGAATCACTGAGCAAACGGGACTCCAGGCCCTGTCTCGCGACGATTTCTCCTGGAAGACCATCTGGTACTTCATGCAGAAGACAGGCATACCGATCAATTTCGGCATTACGGTCGTGCTCGGCTTCATTGTCGGCACCGCCATTGCCGGCCAGACGTTTTATTTGTTCACGCTCGAGAACCTTAAGCAATTCGGTGCGCTGAAGGCCATGGGCGCGGGCAACGCGCGACTGATGGTCATGATCTTGTTTCAGGCGGTCGTAGTCGCGGGAATCGGTTACGGACTTGGGGTCGGCGGCGCAGCGATCTTCGGTCATGCGACGCGCAATGCAAACAAGTTGGCTTTTTTCATGCCCTGGGAGGTTCTGGTAGGCACCGGAGCAGCCGTGTTGGTAATCGCCGCCTTGTCATGCCTGCTCTCAATGCGGCGAGTTTTCGTGCTGGAGCCAGCGGTCGTGTTTCAAGGCTAAAAGGCAACCAATGGCAGATATGACGGAAGCGGCGGTGAGATGCCGCGGAATTACGAAGGAGTTCGGCTCGGGCGGCACGCTGGTGCGCGCGCTGCGCGGCGTCGATCTCGACGTCTATGCCGGCGAACTCACATTGCTGGTCGGACCGAGCGGTTGCGGCAAGACCACGCTCTTGTCCGTAATCGCCGGCATTCTGGAACCGACCGCCGGATCGGTCAACGTGCTGGGGGCCGAATTGCCGCGCCTTTCCTCGGCGCAAAAAGTCCGTTTCCGCGGTCGCAACATCGGCTTCGTGTTCCAGCAGTTCAATTTGCTCCCCGCTTTGACCGCCGTCGAGAACGTAACGGTGCCGTTGCTCCTGGATGGCTGGTCGCGGCGCAAAGCGTTGCCGAAAGCGCGGGAACTGCTGGCCCGAATGGGCATGGCGGATCGCGCCGATGCGCTGCCCTCCAAGCTTTCGGGCGGACAACAGCAGCGCGTGGCGATCGCCCGAGCCCTCGTCCATGAACCGCGGCTGCTGGTTTGCGACGAGCCGACCTCGGCGCTCGACGCGCGCACAGGGCATACCATTATGGAACTGCTGCGCGGCGTCGCCATGGAGAGCGGCCGGGCCGTGGCGGTCGTGACCCACGACAACCGCGTCTTCGGCTTCGGAGATCGTATCGTTCAATTGGAAGACGGTCGCGTGATCCGCGTTCAGCAGCAACAGCCGTCTTATGATGTCGCCTTGCCTGAAGCGGTTTCCGCTCCCAATTCGCTGGCAGACGCAGCTCTGCCGCCGGCAACCCAACTGCATTGATTCTGGATGACTGAGATGTTGACCAAATACGCCTTGCCTCTCGTGGCCGTCGGCTTGCTCATTTTTGCCGTCGTGCATGTCGCCGGCGCGCCAAAGGCGCCGACTCCGCCGCAGACGTTATCGGCGCCGGCGCGAAATCCCTTTTCCGAAACGGTCGCCGGCGCCGGAATGATCGAAGCGCAAACCGAGAACATTGCCGTCGGTTCCCCTACGCCGGGAGTCGTGACTCAGGTCTTGGTGAAAGTAGGACAGCGGGTCAAGGCGGGCGAACCGTTGTTTCAACTCGACGATCGGGTGCAGCAGGCCGAACTGAGGTTTCGCCGGGCAGCCGCAGCGGCGGCGGAAGCCCAATTGACCATGCTGGAGCGCCGCCCGCGGCCCGAGGAAATTCCCGCTTCGGAAGCCCAAGTGGCCGAAGCGGAATCAAACCTGGCGAAAGCTCGCGATCAACTGGATCGCGGTCGTCATTTGATTGCCACCAGGGTGGTGACCGACGAAGACTTGATTCAGCGCGAAAAGGCGTTTTCGGCGGCCGAAGCTCAACTCGCGCGAGCCAAGGCTCAAGACCGTTTGCTGAAAGCTGGATCTTGGCAGTACGACAAACTGGTAGCCAAAGCCGCGGTTGATCAGGCGCTCGCGCAGGTCGACCAGGTCAAAGCCGATCTGGACCGGCTCACGGTCCGAGCGCTGGTCGATGGCCAAGTGCTGCAAGTCAACGTGCGGCCCGGCGAATTCGTCGCCGCGCCCGCCAGCCAGGCGTTGATCGTGCTAGGCAACGTCGACGAATTGCACGCTCGAGTCGATATCGACGAGCACGACATTCCGCGCTTTGTGCCGGGCGCTCCCGCCGTAGCAACGCTACGGGGCTTGCCCGACAGGGAATTCGAGTTGCACTTCGTACGCGTAGAGCCGTATGTGGTCCCCAAGAAATCGCTCACCGGCGACAATACGGAAAGGGTCGACACGCGCGTGCTGCAGGCGATATACGCCATCGGCAAGCACGATCAGCCGCTCTACGTCGGCCAGCAACTCGACGTATTCATCAAGCGTCCGCGCGAGGGGCAAGCAATAGCTGAATCTCCGTGAGGTAGTTCTGCGGACTGCCCTTGAAGATCATGCCGGGACCTTTCAGATAGATCTCTCGCGTCGGCGATAGCACCTGCTCGCCGCGCTCGCGCACATGTTTGAACACTGCGGCGTACGATCGCCCGAGTTGCTCATACGGGCCTTTGTGCAAAAGCGATAAGCAGCGTCCGCCGGGCAGCTCCCGCACCGAAATGCCGTCGATCGCCTGGCCTTTGCGGATCGGCATACAGGCTTCGAAGTCGGCGTCTTCTTCACGATACTCGTCATCGTAGTGCAACAGGAAACACTTGCCGCAAATGTATCGACCGAAGCCGCGCCCGATTTTCGCAAATGCCTGGCCGCACTCGGAATACTTCCCTGTCATGCGGATGCCGGCAATCAGCAGCGAGTCGATTGTCTTTTCTTGCACGTCATAAGACGACCGTCGAATCATGTCCGCAGCCTCCCTTTCATCTGCCAGAAACTGGTCCAAGGAACGGATTGTCTGGCGATAGCGATTGATCTTTTCTTCGATGGCAGCCCGCTGCCGCACGACCGCCTGCAGCAACTCACTCTCATCTTCGTCTGCGAGCAGCAAGGCAATTTCGGCGAGCGGAAAATCGAGACTCCGCAGATACGTGATCACCCGAGCCCTTTCGATTTGTCGATCGCTGTAGTAGCGATATCCGGATTGCTCATCGACGCAGGCGGGCAGCAACAGCTGCTGCTCGTGGTAAAAGCGCAGCGTCTTCACGGTCAGACCCGTGATCTTCGAGAACTCTCCAATACTGAACACAACAACCTCGGCTCAGCGCTTTCGCATGTTGCGGCTGCGGAACAAGCAGCAATCTACGGCCTCCGGCAAGGGGAGAGTCAACTGGCAATTAACAAACTTTTCGCCGACGTTCGAAACTGAGGCAGTTCATTTTCAGGCAATCGGCAGTCAGCGACGGGGCGGCCGCTGGTCTCGTTGGTCGCCAGCTTCTATTAAGGTCTTGGGAAACCCAGGTAGCGGCCGTCTGCTGGTAAGATTCCTCGGCGTTTCACGCTCTATTTTGCCATTTCCTGACAGAATCGTGGCAGGCCCCAAACGCCCGGAATATAATGACTTACGCCCGATTCTCTCGGCCGGCGGACCGGAACCGCCGCGCTGGCCCCAGCATTTTTGCGAAATTCGTTGAGTACATTTCGCTCCCTCAAGCGCTTTAATCACGATGGCAACCGATGCGCCTTCCAGCGGGAGTGCACCACCCGGCGGGTTCGATGCGGCCCGACTGATCAAGGAGCATCAGGCGGGGGTATGGCGCTATCTACGGATGCTTGGATGTTCCGCAAGCCAGGCGGAGGACCTGACGCAAGAAACGTTTTTGGCTGTCCTCGAGAAACCTTTTCAGGAGATCAATCGAGCGGCGACTGCGGCTTACTTGCGGCAAGTGTCCCGTAACCTGTTCATTTCGGCTCAACGCCGTGCGGCCCGAGCGGTGGCGGTAGCTGAGCTGGACGAAATCGAGGCGGCTTGGAGCCGCTGGGCGGCGAATGACGACGGTCGCGAGTTGCTGGCTGCCTTGCAAAAATGCCTGGAGACGCTGGCGTCGAAAGCCCGGCAAGCGTTGGAGCTGCGATTTCGCGAAGAACAATCGCGAGCCAACATTGCAGCCGTGTTGGGAATGAGTGAAGACGGGGCAAAGAATCTGATGCAACGCGCTAAACAACACCTGCGGACCTGTATCGAGAGGAGCTTGCGATGCTGAACGATCGCGACGATCCGATTCTCGACGTCTGCCTGGAGGAAGTTCTCGGCGGCCAACAGCCGCCTGATCTTTCCGCGCGGATCCTGGCCGCCTGGCAAGGCGCGCCCTCAGGCCTGCGCGAAAATGGAACTCCGCCTTTGGCGGCAGACGCGTTGCGTCCCATTCCGGTCAAGCGCGTCGTTATCCCCGCAGCGCAGCCCGCCCCGCTTCGAGCTCCCGCCGGTTCCTCTTTCGCGCGTTCGGCTTGGTTGCCGCTGAGTTTGGCGGCGAGCTTGCTGCTGGCCGTCGGCGGTTTCTGGCTTGTTCGCCAGCGCGCCGCGGAGCCGGTAGCGGCCGAACGGCAACAAGTCCAAAAGCAAAGCGATCCTGCTGCGAAGCAAAGCAATCTTGCAAAGAGCGACGAGAGCCAGCCGCGCAGACACGCCGTGGCAGAGCAATCACCGGCTACGATGAAGGGGACGCCCGAATCAACGGATCGCAGGCAAGTCGTTCAAGACCAATCGGCTTCGGCAGAAAACGCCGTAGTTCGACGCGAGCAATCGGAACATACGGAGCCCGCTCATGGCGGTAAGACGCAGCCTCACGATCAGGAGGCTGACGCTCCCCGCTCGCCGGCCGGAGAGTCGGTGGCAAGCGCTTCGCGTTTAACCGATTTGCCGACATCGGCGGTGTCGGATCGGGAAATGATTGCCCTGATCGATCGGGCGCTGCGAGTTCGCTGGCAGGAGGCCAATGTTCGCCCGTCGCCGGCAGCCACCGACGCCGAATGGTGCCGTCGCGTCTTTTTGGATCTGATCGGTCGGATTCCGACAATTTCCGAATTAGAGTCGTTACAAGTAGAAAAAGCGCGTGACAAGCGCGCGCGACTCGTCGATCAGCTTCTGCACGATGACGACTATGCGGAAGGCTATGCTCGCCACTGGACAACGATTTGGACGACGACGCTGGTGGGCCGTAATGGCGGCATGGAACCCAACAGCCCGGTAAATCGGGAAGGTTTGAATCAATACCTGCGACGTTCTTTCCTGCACAACAAGCCCTATGACCGGCTGGTTTACGAACTGGTTAGCGCTCAAGGCTCGAATCGACCGGGCGAGCCCGACTTCAATGGGGCCGTAAATTTCGTGCTCGACAACCTGCAGGAAAAGGCCGCCACGGCCACGGCCAAAACGGCGCAGATCTTCCTGGGGGTGCAGATTCAGTGTACGCAATGCCACAACCACCCCTTCAATGCCTGGAAGCAGAACCGTTTCTGGGAATTGAATGCGTTCTTTCGCCAGACGCAAGCCGTCCGCGAAATGCAAGGCAATCAGCTGCAGCTCGTGCGCCTGGTCGACGAAGACTTTGCCGGCGAGGGCGCCGCGCCCGACCCGAGCGAAGCCGAGATTTATTACGAACTGCGCAATGGGTTGATGGAAGTCGCTTATCCTGTCTTTATCGACGGAACGGAAGTTGACCGTAGCGGTTTCGTTTCCGACGTGAATCGCCGCGACGAGTTGGCACGCCTGATTGTCCGTTCCGAGGAGTTCGGGCAGGCGATCGTGAACCGGATGTGGGCCCACTTGTTCGGCCACGGCTTTACCAAGCCGTACGATGATCTGGGACCGCACAATCCCCCCTCTCATCCCGAACTGCTGGCGCAGCTGGGTCGCGAATTTGCCGCTCAAGGTCACGACCTGAAAAGGCTGCTCCGCTGGATCACGCTAAGCGAGGCTTATTCGCTGTCGAGTAAGTTCGGCTCAAAATTCGGCAATGCGGCGGACGATCCCACGTTGGGCGAGCCGCCCCTGTTCAGCCATTTTTACCTGCGGCAGATGACCGCCGAGCAACTGTACGACTCGTTGTTGGTGGCCACGGAAGCTCATGCCTCTCAGGGCAGCTACGAACAACAGCAGCGGGCCAAAGACGAATGGCTGAAGCAGTTTGCGATTACATTCGGCACCGATGAAAACAACGAAACAACCACGTTCGACGGTACGATCGCCCAAGCTCTGATGATGATGAACGGCGATTTGACCCGGCAGGCGACGAGCATCGAAGCCGACAGCTTTCTCGGCCGCGTCGCCCGGCAGAGCGCGAAGTCAAACCCCGTCAATCAGCTCTATCTGGCTGCGCTCGGTCGCCGACCGTCGCGAGCCGAGTTACAATTAGCCAACGGACTACTGGCTTCGCGCGGCGGCGACGCGGCGACGGTGCTGGAAGACGTCTGGTGGGCGCTGTTGAACAGTAACGAGTTTATTTTGAACCATTGATCAGGGTTTGATCCCACACGGCTCTGATCGCCGACTACTCCCCACCCTTTCCTGGAGATTCGTATGAATCGTTTGATGCAGACTCCCGCCGGCATGAGCCGCCGGCACTTCATGCAGCACCTGGCCGGCGCTTCGGCGTTGGCGCTGCCGGCGATCAGCTTTACCAACACGTTGCGCGCGAACGCCGACGAGTTGAAGAAAAAGCATAAGGCCTGCATCCTGCTGTGGATGGGCGGCGGCCCCAGCACGATGGACATCTGGGATCTCAAGCCGGGCGCTACGACGGGCGGTCCCTTCACGCCGATCAGCACCTCGGGCGACGTGCAAATCTGCGAGCACATGCCGATGATGGCGAAGCAGATGCACCACATGGCGATCGTGCGCTCGATGAGCACGCGCGAGGCCGATCATAACCGCGGCCGTTACTACATGCACACCGGCTACGTGCCCAGCACGACGGTCGAGCATCCGAGCTACGGCGCGGTGGTCGCACACGAACTGATCGACCAGGTCCCCAATCTGGAGATTCCGCCGTTCGTGTCGGTGGGCGGCGGCAGCGTCGGCCCCGGCTTCCTGGGCATGACTTATGCTCCGTTCGTCGTCGATACCAACGGCGATGTGCGCAATTTGAAGTTCGATCTGGATGAAGCCCGCCTGCAGCAGCGCATGCTGACCTTGCGGGCGATCGAGAAGAGTTTCGTCGATCAAGGTCGCGGCGAGGCGCCGATGGACCATGCCAAGATTCTCGACAAGACCCTCTCGCTGATGACCAGCAAGCAGATGGCCGCCTTCAAGACCGACAAGGAGCCCAAGGAAGTGCTGGAACGCTACGGCGTGACCGGCGGCGCCGGCCGCGGCATGGGCGGCAACACGGGCTTTGCGCGCGGCTGCTTGATGGCACGCCGCCTGGTCGAAGAGGGCGTGCCGTTCGTCGAAGTCGATTTCGGCGGCTGGGACAACCACGCCAACATCTTCAGCACCTTCGAAACGAAGCTGCCGCAGCTCGATCAGCCGATGAGCGCCTTGATTGAAGACCTCGATCAACGCGGTTTGCTCCAGGACACGGCGATCGTCTGGATGGGCGAATTCAGCCGCACGCCGCGGATCAACGGCACGACGGGCCGCGATCACTGGGCGCGTAGCTGGAGCGTAGTCGTCGGCGGCGCCGGCATGAAGGGCGGCCAGGCCATCGGCGCCACCAACGAAGACGGCACTGAAGTGGTCACCGAGCCTTACTCGTCGGAAGACGTGATGGCCTCGGTCCTCAAGTCGTTGGGCATCTCGCTGGAGAAGACCTTCACCAGCAAGAATAATCGCCCGATGAAGATTGCCAACAGCGGTCGCGTGATCAAGGAATTGTTCGCCTAAAGTTCGCGCACGCAACAAGCCTTCCGCCGGCCGTGGGTCTTCGGATCCACGGCCGGTTTTTTTTGCGCCGCGTCGCAATTGCGCCGTGCTGCAACCTGCCAGTCAGGGGGAGGCACTCGCAAGAATGGATGTTATCTTGATGCACGTCCAAAGCGCCGCTTCGCGCCAGACCGGGCCCTCGAGAGTAAATGAAATTAGCGATTGAGACCCGCCATTGATGGTCCGGGCGAAAGCAACCATGACCTCGTGCGATGATCATCGCCAAACGATCAGCGCCTGTTGGGAAGATCAGGTTGTCGCCGTCGTCTTTCCTACGCTCGCGGCGGAGTTTCGGAAGCGACGCCGAAGACGGGACGCTCCGGGAAATGCAACATCTGCTCAGCAGGCTTGCGATCGGGCGCTTGACCTGCTGTTTCAGATGCTGCTCTTGTTTTACGCCGATTCACGCGGAAAGTTGCTCGATGATGCTTTGCCGCGGCTGCGCACTGAATTGGCCGCCGCGGGGGGAGACGTTCGCAGCGATCGCGAAGCGAGATTCAAAGCGGCGTTCGGGGTCGCCGGCCGGAGGCTTGGCAATCGACTTCAAACGAGTCTGCAGGCGATCGAGCCCTTCTTGTTTCCGTCCAACGAGCGCAGCGCCCGTCGATTGGCGCCGCGGCTGGCCGACCCCGGCCTGGCTCTCCTGGCAGACGGCTTGTCTCGCGTTTGGGCCGACGAGGACGCCTTGCCACAGCCCGTCGACTATCGTTGCCTTTCCACGCGGCATCTTGGTTCGATCTACGAGCGGCTGCTGGACTTTCCCGTCAAGACGGGGGATCGCGATGCGAACCGTTCTGGCAAGGTCATGTCGCGCCGCAAAGCGGCTGGGTGTTTCTACACGCCCGAGCCCATTGTGAATCATATCCTGGAAACGACGGTTGGCCCGGCACTGCACGAGAAACTCGCAGCCCTGCGGAAAGAGTTCGTCTCAATGAGCAAGGGCCCCTGCCCTAGCGCCACGGACGACAGAGTTTCGCCGGACCGCGAGCGCGATGGTTCAGCGCCAGGGACGGCCCTCGATGAGCGGCTGTTCGAACGACTCTTTGAGTTTCGCGTGCTCGACCCGGCGATGGGAACCGGGCATTTCCTCATTGCCGCGGCTGAATATATCGCGGGGAGAATCGCGGCTTTTCTGGGTCAC
>JAICIG010000155.1 GCA_025924495.1 Pirellulales bacterium
CACATGGAATGTGCCTGCTACTTTGAGGGCGGACGGCCAGACCAATGTCGTGCTCATTTGCCGCGCAAACGTCCTGTCGCTCCTAACGGAGCTGCCGATGTTGCGCGTTGATTCGATTCCAGGGGTTTGCACCCCTGGCTACAGCATGTCGCCGCTACGCGGCTGATTTGACTACCGCGTGTTTAGTTGTAATTTCAGGATCAGCGTTGTGTTCTCGTCTCTTCCGGTTCGCTGTCGGTGCTGATCTCAACGATTAGGTAAAGCTGGCGATTGTGGTGCGCCTGGCTTTCGTCGCTGCTGGGGAAGGTCATGCCGCCGACCAATACGGGCTGATTCAAGGGAACGCGCAGGCTGGTGGCGAGTTGCTGCGCGGCGACGTTGAGCCGATCAATATGCATGGCCGGCGCGGCGTGACCGGCGCCCATGGCGGGCATGCCCGACATTCCTGCCATCCCGGGCATGCCGGGCATGGCGCCAAAGCCAGGGGCCGCGGCCGGTTTCTTGCCGCGGCTACTGCCCGGGCCGCCGGTTGATCCGCCTGATTCGTCGGCCGCTCCGCCGCCCGCCCCGATCCCCGCCCCGCCGCCACCCGCGCCCATACCGGCTTCGCCGCCGCCCAACTCGACGGCCGCGCCCGGCGAGTCCCAACGCGTGACGCTGCTTTGCACGTTGATGATGGCGGCCTTGGCGCCAGGCAACACCGTGGGCGTGATTTCCAACATGGCGCCGACGTGCGGCGTGAACATGGTCGGTTGATAGGCGACGCTCGAGGCGCCGACAACCGGCACGGCGCCTTGCAGCACCGTTTGCAGATGGCCGGAAACGATATGTACGGTTTGACCGTTGAAACAGGACACCTGGCCGCGGTACTGTCGAACGCCTTCGTCCAACCTGGCAAGCGCCTTGCGGTCGAGCGTCCGTCCGCCGGCTTTAAGCTCGGCGAGTTGCTCGGAATCGAGCAAGAGCCATTGTGCTTCGACAGAAAGCGTTTGGGTGGCGCTGTTCTCCTGACGGAGCGCTTCAAGGAAGGCGCCGATTTGTTGTTGAACGTCTTCCGTTTGCCGCACGACCAAAGCGCTACCCAGCCGGCCGATATCGGCCTCCATCTCGGGGTTGTTCTCATTCCAACTCATCGGCTCAATGAAGCCGATGATCGCGTGGATCAAGTTGCTCATCGTGATCGAAAAGGAATCGACGTCTTCGGGTTCCGTGAAGGAAACGCCGCCGCCGCCCATACCTGGTCCTCCAGCGGCGCCCGGCATTGCCGGCATGCCGCCTGGCGCCCCCATGCCGCCCATCATGGAGCCTGCCTCGGCGCCGCCGGGCATCATCATGCCGCCCATGCCGCCACGCCGGGCGCGAGATCGTGTGCTCTTTGGGCCGTCCCCCGTCGCTTCGGTGCGGTCCTTGGTCATGCCAGGCAACCAGGTGCCGCGGAACGGATAATTCGGACTTGGCAGCACCAGGTCGTCGACTCGGTAGACTTTGGTCGTCAGCTTTGGCCGCGCGGCTTGCTGAGCCAGGACGGTTTGCGCTCCGCAGAGGAGCGATAGCGCCGCAAGAAATGCGCAATGCGATACATGGCGAAACATACGATTTACCTCCGGGGATATTCCGTGAACCAAGGTATTTCCGACTCGACCGCTTGCACGGTCGCCATCAAGTACTGATCTTCTTTGGCAGCTTGCACGAAATCCGCCGCTTGAGGGTACGGACTGGAGAGCAGCCCCACGAGCGCTTCGCGCCGACTAACGTTTTGGCGGACGTGTTCGGCCAATCGTTCCCAAACGCGCGGGTCGGGCAGATTGGCCAAGGTCTTGGCGGCCGTCTCGCGCAGCGAGACCTGAGGCCCTTCCAGGCAAGCAAACAGTTCTTCAACCGGTGCATAGGTCGCTTGCCGTGCGGCCTCGAGCGCCGCGCGGCCCCAGTTATGGTCGCCGACAAAGTGCAAGTAACTCGTCAGCGAAGTCGAATCGCCGCGTTCCAATAGCGACGTCAGCAACCAGCGCTGTAACCCAGGCTGTTGCTCGGCGACGATCAGTGAATCGAGTTGGTCGGCAGTCGCCCAGCGCGCCACGCCGAATAGAGCGCCCTCATGCAATTCGGGCGAGGCCAAGAGTTGACTAAGCAAGAGGAACGAACGGGGCGTGCCGATCTGGGCCAGCAAGCACGTCGCGGCCAACTTATGAGCTCGGTCTGCGGGGGTCTTGGCAGTCGTTTGGATGATCGTGATTAGCGCCGGCTCATAGCGCTCGGCATGCGGGGCGAGTTTGCCGGCTGCGGCGACGGTCGCTGCGCGCCAAACGAGCGGCTTTCGCGTCGATCTGGCGGTCCCCTGTCCTGCCCCTTCAACTTTGATGGTTGAGGCTAACGAAGCCAAGGCGGCATTCAGCGGTTGAAGGTCGAGCGGTTCTGACCGCGGCTGTGCTGATGCCCGCCGTCGCTCGCGATGCTCGAGCACTGCGAACCAGGCAACTTGTTCGTAGCAGGTCAGCTCGTCAGTCGAGGAACCTGAGGCGACGACCGGCGCAGCGTAAAATGCCGGGCGGTCGGCTTCGCTCCCCTCTCTCTTGGGCAAAGCGGGTGAGCGAGGTCCCGTTTCCTGTCGCGTGGCTAGAGGATTGCGGCGAACGCGCTGAGGCTCTGAGTTTGCCAACCCGTCGTTCGCTGCAGGAGTGTTGTTGCGGCGCTCTTTCGACTCCTGGGGGGCCGACGCCATGTTTTCGGCGCCGATCCAGCGCCAGCTTGCGGCAGCCGTGGCGACGAGCAAGCCGGCGGCGAGAGCCGCAAACAGCCATGCCGAGTGGTTGGATGTCGCGCGGCCGCGCCGCAGGAATTGCCAACGCTGGGCAAGCCGCTCGACCTGGTCTGGATTCGGCTCCGGCCAGCGGGCCGATTGCAGCAGCCGGTCGAGCGAATCGTCGCTGTCTTCCAGATTTCGAGGTTGCTCGGGAGCGGTCATTCACTTCTCCGATAGATAAGCTGCCAATTGGCTCTTCAGACGCTGCCGGGCAAGGTGCAGCGTCGAATAGACATTCGCTTCGCTAACGCCCAGCACCGCGGCGGTTTCGCGCGGCGTGAGTTGTTCGTAGACGGACAGGATCAACACCTCGCGTTGTCGGGCCGGCAGCGCCGAGATGCGGGCGGCAATCAGTTCGCTCAATTCTGCAGTCAACATCGAAGCTAAAGGCTCGCGGGCGGCGCCGTCGGGCACTTCGTGTTCCAGCGGTTCCGGCGGCGGCCGCCTCAACCGGTCGCGAAACGCATTGATGACGATTCGCCAGAACCAGGTGCGAAAGCCCGCCGCACCGCGAAACTCCGACCAGCCGCGCGCCGCCCGCACCAGCGCATCCTGAACCACGTCCTCGGCCGCTTCGGGGTTGCCGGTCAGCCGCGTGGCAAAGCGCAGCGCCGCGGGCAAGTGCTCGACAACCATTCGGTCGAAGGCTGCCGCATCGGCCAAGTTCGCTCTCCACGTCCTGTCCGCCTTGCTTCTCGGTCCCCTGCCCTCAGTTAGACGCGGCGGCCGGGCGTTTCTCAAGCGGGAAATTGAATTGAAGGCGTTCTGGCGATGAATGCATGGTCCTTCGCTGTCAAAATCAATGATTGGTGTTGTATTCGTTCGCCGCGCAGGTTCCCCGTCGCTCCTAACGGAGCTGCCGACGCCGCTTGTCGATTCGATTCCAGGTGCTTGCGCCGGACCGGCTACACCATGTCGCCGCTACCCGGCTGGTTCCAGTGCCGTAAGTGGCTGGCTCCAGTCACGTAAGCGCCTGTTTTTCAGTCCCATCGGGACGAAAGGATACAGCCAGGGTGCGCAAGCCCCTGGAAGTGGATCCTCTGAGTCACGATCGTCAGCCCTGCCAAGGACGACAGGAAATCCGGATAAAGATCAAGGGAATCGTTGTGCCGTTCAGCGTTGCCTCCCTGCAAACGCGCGCTCAGCGCCTTTCCAGATTGACACTGGGTATTCTTCCACTGCGCGATCCAGATTTTCCTGGCCGCTGATTGCACATGGCGCCGGCTTGCGTCATAAATGGTCAGTTTGCGCGAGAGTTTGTAAGGGGTTGGTCGTGTTATCTTTGAAATCGCGAATACATTCGTTGACCGCGAAGACGAAGCGAAATGCCTTTGCGCTGTCGGCCATTGGCATGGTTTCGCTCTCGATCTACGCGGGTTTGCGCGACTTGGGAGGCAGTCCGGACATTCGACGCCAACTCATCGGAACGTGGCAACACGTCGGCGTGATCAATGCCGGACGAGAGTGGCCGATTCCTGAATCCGTGGGGCCGAAACCGAAGTTCACCTTGCATGACGACGGCCGCGCGACGTATGAGGGCGACGACCATCAAGCCAACTGGCGTCTGGGCGATGCAAGGCACCTGCACATCGTGCATCGATTTCCGCCCGATCCGAACAGGCGAGGCATGCAAGATGGCGCTTCCGAAGACGAAATGTACGAGATCATTACTTTCTCGCCCAAGCGGCTGGTGGTGCGCACCTTCGATGTCGAAAGCGACATCATCTGGCAACGAGTCGCGGACGAGAGCCAGGTCAATTAGGCGAAACTTCGTGTTGCCGTTTTCTGCGATTAAATAACCCGCCTATGTCGTTTGTTCCGCGAGCGATCATCGAGACCGAACGGCTCTGTCTGCGACCATTCATCGTCGACGATGCGCCCGCCATCTATGCGCTGAACAGTCATCCCGAGGTCGTCCGCTACACGGGCGAGTCGGTTTTCTCCGACATGGAAGAGGCGGCGCAATTGATTCGCGAGCGAATCTTGCCGGATTATGCTCGGCATGGCTTTGGTCGCTGGGCGATGGTCGATAAAGACTCTGCCGCCATCATCGGCTCGGCCGGCCTCAAGCATCTCGATGATCTAGGCGAGGTTGATGTCGGTTATCGGCTGCTGCCCGCCTATTGGGGCCGCGGGCTGGCAACCGAGGCCACATGTGCGTTAGTCGACTACGGCTTTCGCGAACTGCATTTATCGCGCATCATCGGCCTGGTCGACGCGCCGAACATTGCGTCGATTCGCGTCCTGGAGAAATCAGGATTCAAATTCGAAAGGATTATTGAGTACCGTTCGCAGGAAGTATTGCAGTATGCGACCTTAGCGCGTGGTTAACGGTTGGCGGGCCTGAAGCGCGTTATGCTCATCCTTACGGCTTGCCTGAGGATCGCTCCTCCAGCGTCTTGAGCTGTTTCTCAAGCTTATCGAGTTGGTCCTGGTTCTTTTTCAGCTCTTTCTCGAGCTTCGAGCTTGCATCGCGCGCTCTGCTGAGTTCTCGCTGAAGCTCGCCTTTGACCTCTTTGGATCGCTTCGATTTCGATGCGGCGATGGTCACTCGCTTCACTTTTTTCTCGAGCCCTTCGGTGGTCGTTTTCGACTGCCGCAATTCAGGCGTCAGGCGTTCGATTTCTGCCCGACATTTCTCGATGGAGGCTTGCAGATCTTCCATCTTCTTCCGGTCGCGCTCTTGTTCGTTCGCGCCTGGGGCGGAAACGGCGGCAGGCGGGGGCGACGAGGGAGTCGCGATCTTTGCAGCTGGGGCGGGAGTCGAAGAGGGCGTGGCGGCCTCAGGCGGAATATTGGGCGATGGCCCCGTCCCTCGGCCAAAAGCGATCAGCGTTGCCTCAACTCGCGGGCCTTGCGCTTCTTTAACGATCCCATCGAAAGGGACCTCGTCACAGTACCAGGTCGTTTGCGCGCCCAATTTCACGACCTGGCATTTCAATTCGCGTCCCTGAACCGAGATCGTCTCGGCCCCAACGTTTTTGGCCGCCGGTCCTTGCATCCCGGGCGGCGGCGTCATTGATTTCGGCAGGACTTTCATTTTGACGCGCGATTCGAGTTTGCTTGATCCTGTGTGATGGATGGTGGTGATAATTGCCGAGTCGCCGACGACGTCGACCACTTCGTGGCGGTGGCGAATGCCAGCATCCGAATCCAACTCGACGAAATCGCCTTTCTTGGCGGTTGGGAACCATTTGCTCCAGTTGGAATTGACGCCGACGTCGGCGATGGGGTCCTTATAGTTCGGATCTGGTCGTAAGTCGGGCCGTTCGGCGGTTGCTTGCGCCGGAGCGGCGGGAACTGGCGGCGAAGCTGGCTCGCGAGCAGCGACCTTGGGATTTGTCTCGGCCGTTGACGCGGCTTTCGCCAGTGCGCTTTGAATGCCGCCAGTACCTTCGGCAGCAGGGGTGCTGGCAGGCGGCGGCGAATGCGGTGCGGCCGGTGATATTTCTTGCATGGCCTTACCCGCTCGCGATTCGAACGAGGCGACCATTTCGCGATCGGGAGTCAGCTTTTTGATCATGCCCTGCAATTGTTGAGCGGCGCCAGGAATGGAGCTGATGCGCACCAGTTCTTCGCCGTATACGGCCAGGGCGGTTTGCTGTTTCTGCGCAAATTGTTCCGGATTACTCGGCGCGGTCGCGTTGCCTGCTACGGACTGCTTCTGAAGAGCATGGATCTTTTCGGCCAGTTCTTCCAGCTTTGGCGCGGCGGCTTTTGCGCCATCGGCGTCTTTGATCGTTTTCAGCGTTGCGACGAGTTCCTCGGTGACCGACGGCAGATCATCTACGCTCGGCGAGCCGCCGCAACCAGATAACAGGGCCGCTGCGCAAGACAAGAACGTGAAAGCCCGAAACATGAAACGCGTCCTCGAACAGGGAGGAAAGAAGAATATCCATAATCTGCACGGCGCCGCGAGAATTGTGCCCCATAACCTGGACTTCAGCCCGCATAAAACGAGTGATCGACGATGCCCAAGTTTTTTAGGAGGGAGCACGTCCCCCCGGCGCGGCGCTGATATTAAGCAGCGCCGCTGGAATGTGCAAGAGGCGGAAAAGCAGATCGTCTGCGGAGCTTGAACCTGACCAGGCAAAAAAAAACCTCCGTTAAATGCCGGAGCAACGGCGGGCGCGCCGCGCAAGGAAGATTTGGCGCAAAAGCAGCCTACAGCCAGCCCAGCCACATCATGCCGCCGATGCCCGTCAGGACGATGCCGATGATCCAGACCGGGCAAAACCAGATATGGCCGCCGGCGTCGGGAGCGAGTAGCGGCGCGTCCTGGTCCTGATTCCTGAGCCGCAAAAAGAGATCGAAGACGATCACGCTGAGTCCGCCGACGAGTTCTGCCACGCTTGCGTTGCGGCTATAGGAATACATGCCGAACCCGGTTGCGGCGCCGATCGCCACGGCAAAGATGACATTGTCATTATAGATGATCAATTTCCGGCCCCTTGCGAGAAAGATTCAAATGCTGAGAAGGAGGAAACGTCTGATCTTGGACGAGCGGAGCGCGGCGCCGCGCTTACTCCTGCTCATTCTGCTTCAGACCCAGATTCTTGGCGTGAAAGGCGATGGCTTCCTGCACGTGCTCGTCCCAGTAAGCCCAGTTGTGGCCGCCGGGATACTCCTGGTACTCATGCATGATGCGCAGCGATTCGAGATGCTTGTGGAACGAGCGGTTCTGATCGAGCAAGACATCGTCGACGCCACAGTCGATCCGCATCGGGGGAACGCGACCATGATCGATTCGCTCAACGAGCGCGAACGGGTCTTCATCGCCCCCTTGCGGATCCTCGCCGAAGATCCGCATGAACTCGGGCGTGAGGGGCCGGTTCTTCATCGATTCTTGCCGCAGCATGCCGACGGCGCCGGAATGCGAGTTCACGCTGCCGAAGGTCTCATGGTGCTTAAGGCCAAGTTTCACGGCGCCGTAGCCGCCCATCGAGAGCCCGCCGATCGCTCTGCCCTCGCGCTCCTTTTTCACCGGAAAGGTCCGCTCGACCAGGCCGAGTACGTCCTTCATCAGGTCGTCTTCGTAGGCCATCCCTTCTTCGGCATTGGTGTAGAAGCCTCGGCCGCCGTCGGGCATGACGACGACGAGCGGCCAGCCTTGTACATAGCGTTCGATGCTCGTTCGCCGCATCCAGATCGTATGGTCGTCCGACAGTCCGTGCAGCAAGTAAAACGTCGCCCAAGGCCGCTTGAGGGGCGGATTGTCGGGAAACACAATGTTGAACGACGACGCTTTCTGCAGCGAGCGGCTGAAGTAATTGATCGTGGCGAAAGCCATACGGCGAAAGACTCCCGAGGATGACGAGGACTCTTCAAGCCTAACGGCGCCGCGGGCATTTGCAACGGGGCGGAATCGTTCGGCGGCCGGCGGCGCCTGACGAGCAGCAGGCGGATAGGCGCGTCGGCCTGCTGGGCGCTGACTTATAGAAATTTTAACGTTGCCCGTCTGCTGACGGCATGGCGCCTGGTTCGTTCTCCGCTGAACTCGCGGCTGTCTTGAGCCAACAACGCAGCACTTCGGCGACGCTCCAGGCCTGGGCCACGCAGCCGCGAGCCGAATAGGGAGCCTCGGCATCGAAGACCTCGGAAATCGTGCCAATGCAGGCTTCGCCCAAATGGGCGCGGAAGCCGACCAAAAACTCGCGGGCCGTTTCGAAATCGCCGGGATGTAGTTTGAGCCAGGCGTCTACGAGCGGGCCGACCAGCCAGGCCCAGACGGTGCCTTGATGGTAAGCGGCGTCGCGCGAGCGCAAATCGCCATCGTAGCGCGGTTTGTAGTCGGGCTCGCCCGGCGCCAACGAGCGCAGGCCCATGGGCGTCAGCAAGCGGTTGATCACTTGTTCCAGCACGCTGCGCCAACGGCTGGGGTCGAGGACGGCATGCGGCAAGGAAATCGCAAACACCTGGTTGGGCCGCATCGAGGCGTCGTTGCCGCTTTCGCCGTCGATTACATCATATAAATAATCTCGCTCGGCGCACCAGAATTTGCGGTTGAACGAATCGCGTACGCGATCGGCCAAGCCCGCATAGCGCGCTGCAAGATCCCCCTGCTCTTCACTGCTCCAATGCTGCATCAAACGCAAGGCGTTGTACCACAGCGCGTTGATCTCGACCGCCTTCCCTCGCCTCGGCGTCACCACCCAATCGCCTACTTTGGCATCCATCCACGTCAACTGATAACCTTGTTGCCCTTGCGCGAGCAGGCCGTCTTCCGGATCGACGTGAATGCCGAAGCGCGTGCCGCGCAAATGATGCTCGACGCAGTCAGCGAGGATCGGGAAAAGTTGCTTCAGCGTCGCACGATCGTTCGTGGCCTGCAGGTATCGGTTGAGCGCATGAAAGTACCACAGCGTGGCATCGGCGGTATGATAAAGACCTTCGTGCTGTCCTTCCGGAAACAGGTTGGGAATCAGCCCGTCGCGAACATGCAGCGCAAACGACCGCAGAATGTAGCCTGCCTCGGCATGCCGTCCGGTGCACAGCGTCAGCCCTTCCAGGCTGATCATCGTGTCGCGGCCCCAATCGGTGAACCAATGGTAACCGGCGATCACGCTGCGCGCCTCGTCGCCGCCGGCGCGCAGCCGAGCGGCGTCGGCCACGCGCGTCGCGGGGGTCATAACGAACTGGTCGGCGGCCAGCACCAGTTCGGCGCCCATCGAGTCTTCGATCTTCGGACCGGCCTGAGATAATAATCGCGAACGTCGCTCCTGCTCGGCCTTGAACGCTTCGGCGGGAGAGATGGCCTGCAGCACATCCCAAGACTCGGTGCTGGCGACGAGCGTCGCGTGGTCGCCCGTCTCCAGATCGGTTTTAAAATAGCCCGGACTCCACAGTTGTCCGTGCGCCTCGTAACCGCGATTGTATTCCATCCGATAGAAAAGCTCCCGCCACTTGCCGCCGTCCAAGACAATGGCCGAATTCGGCGCCAGCAGGCAGGCGCGCAGCGGAGGAAGCTGTGGATAACAGATCTCACAGCCATGTTCGAGCGCCGTCACGGAGAAGGCCTTGTCGAGTTTCAGCGACACGGGCGCCTCGTGCGGCCGGAAGTGAACCGAAGGGCGAACCCGCAGCCGCAGCCTGCCGGGCCCGGACAGGACGCGATAGTCCACATATACCGTGTTTTGCTGGTAGGGCAGCAACACGCGCCGTTCGATGACGAAATCGCCGACGACGTATTGCCAGACCGGCACGCCCATCTCCAAGCGGAATTCCTGCAGGGCCAGGGCGCTTGAAACAATTAACTTGCGATCCGCCAATTGTTCCCCGGCGAGTGAAACGACCTTGCCGTCGGGTAAGCGAAACTCCTCGGCCACATGATTCAGCATGACGGTGCGGCCGAGAGGCGACGGCAGAGCTGCAATCAGCAGTCCGTGATAACGTCGTGTACAGGCGCCCGAGATCGAACCAGAGGCATAGCCTCCGAGGCCGTTGGTGACGAGCCATTCGCGCGTGAGCAGTAACTCGGGGTCGGCATGGCCCGAGCGTTCCCACGGCATCCGGTTCAAAACCGGACAGGATAAGTTGGGATCTTGGCGCAGCTCATCCATTGATTGCAGCATGACAGCTCCCTCGATTGGCGATCATTCATTGACCACTGCGGCCGCATTTCGGACGAGCGGCGGAAAGGCTTCCCCTGGTAGCGGAGTGTTTTTAGGCGAACGCGGAGCGAGTCTTGATCCGCTGTCCTCAAAAATTGAGGGTAGAGCAAATTGCGCACCTAGCGGCTCCGGGTCGCGGTAAATGACTTGGCCCAGAATTCGCACTGCACGCGGACCGGCGCTGGATCCTTGGGGCGCCAAGCCACCAAGGATCGGCGAAGCCTGCTGGTGGAACGGCGCGGCGCTCCCGGCGATAGTACGAACTATGGATGGAAATGATGACGGCCCATGCTGTTTGCGCCGCCAGGCGACGCTATCCTTGCGGGGCCGAAGTGCAGGACGCGGGAATCCACTTCCGCGTTTGGGCGCCTGCACGAAAGCGCGTCGAGGTGGTTTTCGAACCGCCGACCTCGAGCGCATTGGGACCCCGCGAGCTGATCCGCGAAGACCAGGGCTACTTTGCGGGCGTCGTCGAGCAAGCTCGCCCGGGGATGCGGTATCGTTTTCGACTCGATGGGCGGCAGGAACTGCTGTTTCCCGACCCCGCCTCGCGCTTTCAGCCCGATGGACCGTTTGGCCCATCGCAAATCATCGATCCGGGCGGCTTTTCCTGGACCGACGATGACTGGCCCGGCATTTCGCTGCCGATGCAGGTTCTGTATGAGATGCATATCGGCACGTTCACCGCCGAAGGAAGCTGGAATGCGGCGCTCGAGCAATTGCCCGAGCTGGCCGCGGCTGGCATCACTGCGGTGCAGATGATGCCAGTCGCCGACTTTCCCGGACGGGATGGGTGGGGTTACGACGGCGTCAATTTTTACGCGCCGACGCGGTTGTACGGCGAGCCCGACGACTTGCGGGCGTTTGTCAATGCCGCGCATGCGGCAGGCATCGGCGTATTGCTCGACGTGGTCTACAACCATATTGGATTGGCGGGCAACTTTCTCGGCGAGTTCTCCGCGGACTTTGCCAGTGCGCGGCATAAAAACGATTGGGGACAACCGATCAATTTCGATGGCCGAAACTCGGCGGCAGTGCGAGAGTTTTTTGTCGCCAACGTCCGTTATTGGATCGACGAGTTCCACTTCGATGGATTAAGGTTCGATGCCACGCAGGCGATTCTGGACGACTCTTCGGAGCACGTGCTGCGCGTCATGCAGCGCGAAGCGCGACGAGCGGCGGGCCGCCGAACGATCGTGTTGACAGGCGAGAACGAACCGCAGCAGGTGCGCTATTTGCAGCCCGACCAGGCAGGCGGCTTCGCTCTCGATGCACTCTATAGCGACGACTTCCATCACTCGGCGCTAGTGCGTCTCAACGGGCGTCGCGATGGATACTATCAGGATTACTTTGGCGTTCCCGAAGAATTCATCGCCCTGGCTCGTTGGGGATTTCTCTACCAAGGGCAGTACTACTCATGGCAAAAGGCGCCGCGCGGCACGCCGACGCAGGAGCTGCCAGGCGCGGCCTTCGTGAACTGCCTGGAAAACCACGATCAGTTGGCCAATTCTGCCGACGGTCGTCGCTCGTGGCAAATGACCAGCCCCGGACGCCACCGGGCAATGACCGCTTACTTTCTGCTCGCGCCGGGAACGCCGATGATCTTTCAGGGTCAAGAGTTCTCTTCGTCCGCTCCCTTTCTGTACTTTGCGGATCCGCCCAGCGAACACGTGGCGGGAGTGGTCAACGGCCGCAAGGAATTTCTCGGCCAGTTTCGTACCTTGGCGCTGCCGGAGATGCAGGAGCGGCTGCCTGACCCGACCGATCCCGATACGTTCGCACGCTGCAAATTGGACTTTGCCGAGCGGTCGGTCCACGAGTCAAGCTATGCATTGCATCGCGACTTGCTGCGGTTGCGGCGCGAAGACGCGGTGTTCAGCCAGCAAGCTGCCGAGCGACTGCATGGCGTACGGCTGGGCGGCGAAGCATTTGTACTGCGCCATTTTGGCGGCGAGCGGGGCGACCGGCTGGTGGTGATCAATTTCGGTCCCGAGCTGCGGCTGGAATCCATGCCCGAACCGTTGCTCGCGCCGCCGCTGGGAGCCCGCTGGCGCTTGATCTGGTCGAGCGAAGCTGTTGCCTACGGCGGCGTCGGCGCCCTGCCCTTTCGCCCCGAGGAGAACTGGGTTATTCCCGGCGAAGCCGCAATCGTGATTGGGTCGTCGGTGGAGTGAGCGGAAGGGGCGGAGGGATAACGGAAGCGCCGGAGGCGATTAAGAACAGACTGTAGACGAGCGCTGGAAGCGGCCTTATAGTATTGTCAGTCCATGCCGAGTTCGAAATGCGACCTGCCTTGCCTGCAAGGCGGGTTTTTTCTTGCGCGCATGCGAATTCGGCTGGTTGCCGACCGCATTGTCTGAGGAGGTTAAATATGGCTTCTAAACAGCGCTGGTGTGCTCGATGCAAAGCCGAAATTCCCGCCGAACGGATGGAAGCTCTCCCCGAAGCTAGGCTCTGTGCAAAATGCAGCCAGGAAGTTGGCGGCGAATTCGAGCTGCGGTTTACCGAGGAGAACCTTGCCAAGCCGGGAAGTCTCAAGAAAAACTACGGCGGAATTGTCGTGGAGAAAAAGCGGCGACCACTCCCGCCCGAGTAGACGCGCAGATGCACCGGGAGAATAGCGGAGAATAGCAGACACCCAGTCATTCGCCTGGTCGCGCCGTTGCCGGTGAATGGGAAAAAGGATGCGTGTCTGGGAATTCTAGAAGCAAGAAAAGGTGTAAGGAACCGATGTTGGTATTGGTTCCTGGCTTCCAGACACCCTTTCCTCGTCCTTTTCCTTGTCTGTCAACCAGCCGCGTAGCGGCGGCAGGATGTAGCCAGGGACGCGAGTCCCTGGATCCTGTCAGCCCTGAAATCCTGTCTTCCAGCCCCGCCAGGGGCGAAAGAACGCCATGCCGCCTGCCGGCCCCGCGGGACTGACGGCGAATTCCGCAACGCGAACTTTCCCGGGGCCTGCGCCGCCGGGCTACAGCCTGTCGTCGCTACGCGACTAACCTTTCAACATCGCCGCGATTCCTGCGAACTGCCCGAGCGCGACAAAACGACAAAACCAGACAAGGAGAATTGCAGACACCCAGTCATTCGCCCGGTCCCGCAGGCACCAGCGAATGCGAAAAGGATGCGTGTCTGGGAATTCGTTTCTCCCTTGAACAACCTAGGACGATCGAAAATCCGGAGCCGTAGTTTGTTCAGCTGGCTTCATTGGCGAAAAGATGAACTTCGGACCAATGTGAGCGATTGTTTGCAATTCGTAACTCTTATAGTTCGCAGTCTGCCATTCTCCGGGAGAGGACGCCAATGCGATCAATATGCCTGCGTCGATGTGCTTTACCGTGCATGCCGGGGTCTTCATCAAATGCTGTTCACCTAAAGTTCGGATGTACGGAGCGCCCAAAAAATTCAACCAGAAAACACCGGGCAGGGCTTTTTCCAGTAACGTTCCGACCGCATGAACGGCACTGCCATCAGTCACGATATTCTTTGCCTGAAATTCTGCATCTGATCGCGCGTTAGCATAGCGCACTGGTAGCTTCGTAACCAGCAACTCAAAGAATCGTTTGGCCCATTCTTCTGTCGCAAGGCCCTCGACCGAATTGAGATCCCTTATCTCAACCGCGATATGATTTAATTCAGGCGGCAAAGTCGATTCGCATGAATCCAAGAAAAGCGAGATACCCTCGTACGCACCTTTCAGGGTGGCACTTCCGAGACCTCGGCGGGGCGATGCAGCCTTCAACACAGCATCTAGCAGTCGGTCACCTCGCGCAACGCCGGTGGCATTCCGCATAGACTCATTCTTTGCGACACGCAATCCGGCCGACCAAACTGGGAGCAAGTCCACGATCGCAGCTTGAATCGCGGCTAGCTGGGCCTCGCCGAAAGTCGGACGTTCGAGATAAAAATGCAGCCAAATATGCGTATTGCTCATGTTCGCCGCCAGAGTGGTCTGACCGAGTTCGAAACGCGACCTGCCCTGCTTTCAAGGCGGTTTTTTCTTGCGCGCGTGCGAACTCGGATGGTTGCCGACAGCAGTTTTTTTGAAGGTTAGTTATGGCGGCAAAGCCGCGCTGGCGTGCTCGTTGTAAAGCTGAAATCTCCGCGGAGCGGGTTGGGCCTGTCTCAGATGCCAGACTTTGTGCGAAATCGAGCCAGGAAGTCGGGGACGAATTCGAACTTCAGTTTACTCAAGAATATCTCGCCAAGCCGGGAACCCCCAAGAAACTACGGCGGAATTGTGGTGAAGAAGAAAAGTGGGTCTGTTGCCGCCTGATAGACATGGGCGCGTTGCAGAGGCTCGGCATCGGTCGCCCGTCGCCACAATTGCCAATCGTCATCCCTTCGTCCCGCTAACCCTCTGGCCCCTCGGCCCTTCCTGCGGCAGCAAGTCCACAATCACCAATTGCGGGCGGCAGAGGAAGCGCAAACGGGGAGCGAAGCCGCGCTCCATGCCGATGCCTCGCGAGACGATCAGCGTGCGGCCTTCGGAAAGCGCGGTCGTGCCGGCGGCCCAACTGCGGGGAATGAGTGAGAGAGTCATCAGCGGGCCGAGCCAGGGCGCCTGCACCTGGCCGCCGTGCGTGTGCCCCGCGACAAGCAGGTCGGCGTCGATCGGTCCCAGGGCATAATTCGGGTAATGCCCGACCACCGCTTGGAACTTGTCGCAAGCGGCCACGCTCGTCGTTGTGCTTTTCGAATCCTCAATCGAGAGCCCGGTGACGACAATCTCGCCGAGATCGAAAGACTGAGTTTGCTCAATCGCCATGATCGGCGTGCCGACGAAAATCTTTGGCCAGTCGGACAAGTCGGCATTGCCGCCGACGGCGAAGGCCCCCAATGGCGCGCGGAAACCGAGATCGGCGATCACCTCTCGCAACTTACGCCGCAGGTCGGCCCGGCGACCGCTGTTATATTCTTGCAGATAGTCGCCGGCGAACAGAATCAAGTCGGGCTGTTCGGCCATCACCCGGGCCAGGGCCTCGCGCTCGTAAGCGCCGATCTGGTCGGTTTGCAAATCGGCGACAATCGCGATTCGCAGAGGATGCGAAATCTTCCGGCTCACGACTTCTTGATAGGTCACTTGCAACCAACGCGGCTCGATCAAGAATGCGTCGATGCCGACGCCCTCCAGCAGGCATAGCACCGCGGCGAATGCAAGGGCGGCGCGGCGCGCGTACCGCCGCAGTTCCCAGGCGGCGCAAGCGAGCATGGCCGCGACGAACCCGAAGAACCCATAGCAGAACAACCGCATCACGCCGAACTTATTTTCGCCCAGGCCGACGGCGAACGTGGCCGCCAGCGCCAGGACGATTGCGCAGGCCCACAGCGCGTCGCGCGGCGAAAAATCGGGCTCGCGCGCCTCACGGCGCAGCACCCAGGCGGCCGTCAACACCACGACGCTCATTGCCACGAGATAGATCGGCGTAGCCATGCGAAGAGCGTCAGCCGCCCAGCTCGCCGAGCGCGGCGAGCACCTGCTCGTCGTGGCCGTCG
>JAICIG010000156.1 GCA_025924495.1 Pirellulales bacterium
CGACCGCCCAGCATGGGCGACCGGTGCATTGGGCAATTCGCGACCGGAACGAACGGCTGATCGGCTGCTGCGGACTTGACGGCGTCGAACTCGGAAAATCGCATCTCGCCGAGATTGGCTATTGGCTCGGGAAACCGTACTGGGGGCAGGGAATCGCAACCGCGGCGGTCGGCGCATTGAGCCGTTGGGCCTTTGAGGAGTTGGGCCTCGTCAAATTAACCGCTTGGGTTTTTGCGTTTAATCGAGCCTCAGCTCGCGTGCTTGAGAAATGCGGCTTCGAGCAAGAAGGCTACCTCAGGCAACACTACCGAAAAGACGGCAATTTGATCGACGCGCGGCTATTCGGGCGATGCCGCGAGTAAATGCGGGGGCGAAGGTCGCGTGAAAGGATGCACCACAATCCCGTGGCTGCTATTCTGGAGTTCGATCGATCGCCCGCACAGCAACCATTCGTCCCTTTGATGCTCCGCCTTCTTCCCTTATGACTTCCGACGAAGCCATGCGGCGCATTGATGCGCTGCTTACTCATGTCTGGATGGTGCGCACGTTCGTCAAGCATTCGGAGGAAGCGGAAGAGGACGAAGAGCTGATCGAAATCGTCCGCGTACTGTACGACTATAGCCTCGCGTTAGGCCCGGCGTGGAACGCCAAGGACGCCGCCGAGTACTTGAAGCTGGCTCACAAGAAATTCGCCAGGCTGCGGCAAGCGACGGCGGATTTCGCCGAGTTGCAGCCCCAGGTTTCAGCCCACACGAATTTCAAAATGGCAGTCGCTTCCTTGCAAACGGCGGTCGAAGAAATCGGCCAGATCCTCCAAGCCGTTCAAGCCGCTTGAAGATCGAACCCGACCGCCGTCAGAACCACACCCACCACAACGCTCCGTGCGAAATTCACTTTGCCTGCTCGAACAGTTGCTTGAGAGGCAAAGAAAACCCCGGTAACACGACGCCCCCCTGCAAGGCTTCCTCACCCTTTACGAGCGCAAAGTCAGTCGGGCTCGTAAAGCACTGGGCCGTCGCAGATTTGGCGTCGATGTACCAGACGAGCCGGACGCCGGCGGCAAAATAATCTTCAAGCTTGCGGGTCATCTCCTGCTTCGTATTTCCCTTGCTGAGCACTTCGATCGCCAGATCGGGCGCCAAGTTCGCGATCGGGTCGCGAGGAACCCGTCGATCCGGCAGCCGATCCCAGGAGATGAATGAAACGTCGGGAACACGGACTAAGCCGGGGGCCAATCGCACCATGCCGTCCGTGGCGAGGACATATCCAAGATCATGTTCGCGAACATAGGCGCCCAGAAACTGAATCAACAATGCCGCCAGATACGATTCGTAATTGCCCATTGTTTTTTCCACCAACACTCCATCCACGAGCTCGCAAAGACGGTCTTCATGTAAAGCGATGTTGATGGCGTCCTGCTCTGTAGCGACGCCGGGCGCCGGATGATGGCGAACGCGATGTGCTGGAATTGGCCCAAACAGCTCGAGAACGTCGGCGACGGTGAGTTCCTCTGCGGCAACGGATTGGGCCATGGCAAGTCCGCTCACTCAAAAGAAGAGTTGTATTGATATATTCTCGCTTCCCGGTTAGACAGCGGCAAGAGCACGCCAAAGCCTTCGGCGACGCCTCGCCTTTGAGCGACAAATCACCTAAAAAGAGAGCATGACTCAACGCTCTCGCCAAACCATCCTGCCCGGCATGCAGTCCGATGACGATCCATCGGCTGGTGAACTGCCGGCTGGTCCAAAAGATCCTCTTCCGCCGGCGGAACCTGGCAAAACCGCAGCCAGGCCCCCTGCTCCGCCTCCAGTCAGCCTGGCGGGCGAAAAAATCTATGTGATTGACGCCAACTCGCTGATCTTCCAGGTGTTTCATGCCATTCCGGAAATGACCAGCCCCAAGGGCGAGCCGGTCAACGCCGTCTTCGGCTTCGTGCGCGACATGCTGTACCTGATGCAGGAGAAACAGCCGAACTATCTGTTTTGCGCATTCGACATGTCGGGGCCGACCTTTCGCCACGAACTGTACGCCGACTACAAAGTGCACCGCGCGGAGATGCCGGGCGAGTTGGTCCCTCAATTTCCGGCGATCCGGCGCGCGGTTGAGGCGCTCGGCATTCCGCTGTTGGAACTTCCCGGTTACGAAGCTGATGACATTTTGGCGACCCTTGCCCGAGTGGCCGACGAGTTGGGCGGCGAGTGCTACCTGGTCACGGCCGACAAGGATTGCCGGCAGCTGATCACAGACCGTGTGAAGATTTACAACGTCCGCAAGGACTTGATCTATGATGCCGACGCGCTGACCGCCGATTGGGGCATTCGTCCTGATCAGGTCGTCGATTTCCAGTCGCTGGTCGGCGACCCGGTGGACCACGTGCCCGGCGTGCCGTTGATCGGACCGAAGATCGCTCGCGAACTGTTGCAAACGTACGGCACGCTCGACTCCGTGCTCGATCACGCCAATGAAGTGGCCGGCGCGAAACGCAAGCAGAACCTGCTTGAGGGACGGCAACAAGCGCTGCTCAGCCGCGAACTCGTGCGGCTCGATACGCATGTGCCGATCGACGTCGATTGGCAACGCGGCCGCGTTGGGGGATTCAATGTCGCCGCGGTGCAACAACTGTTCGGCGAATTCGGCTTTCATCGCTTCGGAGAACAACTGCGGCAGTTCAATCTTGCGGATGCGCCGGCGACATGGACCGCCGACTATCGCACGATCAACACGCCCGAAGCATTTGCCAAATTTTTGGCTGAACTTCAGCGGCAATCGCAATTTTCCTTTGATACCGAGACCACCAATATCTCGGCGACATGTGCGGAGATTGTGGGATACTCGTTCGCCTGGCAGCCGGGCGAAGCATACTATCTGCCCGTGCGAGCTCCCGCGGGCGAAATGCATCTCGATCCTGCTGCAACGCTGGCCGCGCTGAAGCCCATCCTTGAAAACCCGAAGATCGGCAAACTCGGGCAGAACCTCAAGTACGACATGCTCGTCTTGCGATGCGCCGGCGTCGAGATGCATGGAGCAATGTTCGACACCATGGTGGCCAGCTATCTGCTCGACGCCGGAGAGCGAAACCACAATCTCGACGAGTTGGCGCAGCGATACCTGAATCACGCCAACATCAAGATCAGCGAATTGATCGGCACGGGCAAACAGCAAAAACGCATGGACGAAGTGCCGGTCGCCGCAATCACCGCCTATGCCGCCGAAGACGCCGACGTGCCGCTCAGGTTGATGCCAATCCTCGCCGAGAAGCTCGGCGCCAATGACCTGACGGAACTGTTCGAAACGCTGGAATTGCCGCTCATCGACGTGCTCGTGGAACTTGAACACAACGGCATCCGCGTGGACATTGATCGGCTCGGCGAGTTGAGCCGCCAGTATGGCGAGCGGCTGGCCGCGCTCGAAGCCGAGGTATATGAACTAGCCGAACATCCGTTCAACATCGCCTCCCCCAAGCAATTGCAACAGGTATTGTTCGAGGAACAAAAGCTCCCCGTGCTGGCGAAGACGAAAACGGGGCCCAGCACGGATGCCGACGTGCTGGAAGAGCTGGCGAGAATTCATCCGCTGCCCGCGAAAATCATCGAATATCGCCAGTTTGCAAAGCTCAAAAACACCTACGTCGACGCCTTGCCGCAACTGGTCAATCCGCGCACGGGCCGCGTGCATGCATCGTTCAACCAATCGGTCGCCGCCACCGGGCGTCTGAGCTCCAGCGACCCCAACCTACAAAATATTCCGATCCGGACCGAGAGCGGGCGCGAAATTCGCTCTGCGTTCCTGCCAGGATATGAAGGCTGGCAGCTATTGGCCGCCGACTATTCTCAGATCGAATTGCGCGTGCTGGCCCACTTCTCGGGCGACGAGGCACTGTGTGCGGCCTTCGCAGCCGATGAGGACATTCACACTCTGGTGGCCAGCCAGGTCTATGGCGTGCCGCTCGCCGAGGTCACCGGCAGCATGCGGCGGACGGCGAAAGCAGTCAACTTCGGGGTGATCTACGGCCAAAGCCCGTTTGGCTTGGCCAAAGCGCTCAATATCGCTCAAGAGGAGGCAGCGCGGTTCATCAATGAATACTTTGATCGGTATCCGGGAGTCGAGGAATTCCTGGCGAAAATACTGGTCGACTGCCGCGCCAAAGGGTATGTTAGTACCGTCCTGGGGCGCAAACGGGCTATCCGCGGCATTCGCCCGGACCCCGGCCGCCAGCGCAACCTGCCCGAACGGACAGCCATCAACACGGTAATCCAGGGATCGGCGGCGGATCTGATCAAGCTAGCCATGATCGCGATCCATCGCCGACTGCAGAGCGAAGCCGTTTCTGCGAAAATGTTGCTGCAGATCCATGACGAGTTGATTTTCGAAGTCTCCGCGGACGAACTCGAAGGCCTGGCGCGACTCGTGGCCGAAGAAATGGCGGGCGTGCGGCAACTCGCAGTTCCTTTGAAAGTCGACGTGAAGACCGGCCGAAATTGGGCGGAAGTCGAACCGTGGGCGGGCTGATAAGCGTATGCAAATCGTCGGGTTGCTAGGCGGCGTGGCCAGCGGAAAAAGCCTCGTCGCCAGGCAGCTTTGCGAACTGGGCGCAGGATTGCTCGATGGCGACCGCGCCGGCCACGAAGTATTGCGATTGCCGGAAATCGAACGCCAGCTGCGACAAAACTGGGGTGACGCAGTGTTTGGCGCCGATGGCCGGGTTAACCGCAAAGCACTGGGAAAAATCGTTTTCGCCCCCCCGCCGGAAGGTCCCCGGCAACTGCAATGCCTCGAACAATTAACGCATCCCGAGATTGGCGTTCGCCTGCGGCGTCAGGCAGAAGATTTGGCGCGTGAAGGGCGGAAAGTGGCGGTGCTGGACGCCCCCGTAATGCTGAAAGCGGGCTGGAACAAGTTTTGCGACCGGATCGTGTTTGTCGACGCGCCGCGCGAGGTGCGTCTGGCCCGAGCTGTCGGGCGAGGATGGAATCAGGAGGATTTTGCCGCCCGCGAGGCGGCCCAGGAATCATTGGAAGTCAAGCGGGCGTATACCGATACGATGATTGACAACTCCGGCTCTGCGGAGTCCACCGAAGCGCAAGTCAAGCAGCTTTGGCATTCTCTCGTCGGTTAGCTCCTATCCAGTTCGGTCGCTTTTCTAGCGGCCAGATAGTTCTTTTGTTTGTGCAATTCAGTTAACGTATAGGGATCACCCAACCTACCGCTGACGCCTTCCGTGCGTCGGCTCAGCATCCCCAGCGGGAGTTCTCATTTATGGCAGATGCCAAGGGCGCAAGGCCCCATAAGAGCAAACGCTCTGAAGAATCGTTGTTTCCCGAAGAAAACTTCAATCGCGCTCCGGTCGACGAACGGCTATTGCGCAATGAAGCCAACGCAGAACCAGAAGAAGGCGAACCGCTGTCCCTCGCCGAGGAACTCGCGGAAGAAGCGGAGCAGGAACGCGACGAAGTCCACGAACACTACGAACAAATCAAGCAGGGCGATATTCACATCGCCGAGTTGCAGCGCATGACGATGCCGCAATTGATCGAGCAGGCGCGCAAAGAGAATCTCACCGACTACACGGGCATTAAGAAACAGGATCTGATCTTCAAAATTCTGAAAGAGCGCGTGAAGCTCAACGGATTGATGTTCGGCGAGGGAACGCTCGAAGTGCTGCCCGACGGATTCGGTTTCCTCCGCAGCCCTGACTATCATTATCTTTCCTGCCCCGACGACATTTATGTCTCGCCGAGCCAGATTCGTCGCTTTGGCTTGCGTACCGGCGCCACGGTTTCGGGACAGATCCGCCCGCCGAAGGAGAACGAGCGTTATTTCGCACTGTTGCGCGTCGAGGCAATCAACTATCAAGACCCGAACCTGCTGAGCGAAAAGGTTTTCTTCGACGACCTGACGCCGCTGCATCCCGACAAGCGCGTGGTGCTGGAAGCGGCGGCGGAAGAAGTCAGTATGCGCGTGGTCGATCTGATCGTCCCAATCGGCTTCGGCCAGCGAGGTTTGATCGTCAGTCCGCCGCGAGCCGGCAAGACCATTTTGCTGCAAAAAATGGCTAAGAGCGTGCTCACCAACCACCCCGAGGTGTATGTGATCATGCTGCTAATCGACGAACGGCCGGAAGAAGTGACCGACATGGAGCGGCAGGTCAAAGGGCCGAATTGCGAGGTGATCAGTTCGACGTTCGACGAGCCCTCGGCGCGGCACATTCAGGTTTCGGAGATGGTGATCGAAAAGGCCAAGCGGATGGTTGAGTATGGCCACGACGTGGTGATCTTCCTCGACTCCATTACGAGGTTGGCGCGAGCCTGGAACACTGAAGTGCCGCACTCCGGAAAAATCCTTTCGGGCGGCGTCGACGCCAACGCCTTGCAGCGCCCCAAGCGATTCTTCGGCTCCGCGCGCAAGGTCGAAGAAGGCGGATCGCTGACCATCATTGCCACGGCTTTAGTCGAGACGGGCAGTAAAATGGATGAAGTGATCTTCGAGGAGTTTAAAGGCACGGGCAATTTGGAAGTTGTGCTCGACCGCAAGCTGGTCGACAAGCGGATCTGGCCCGCAATCGATATCAATCGCAGCGGCACGCGACGCGAAGAGATGTTGCTCGATCCCGAGGAATACCGCCGTATCTGCATTCTCCGCCGCGTACTCAATGACATGAATCCGACCGAGGCCATGGAGTTGCTCGTCACCCGATTGGGCAAGACGAAAAGCAACGCCGAGTTTTTGATGAGCATGAAATCCTGAGGAAATGCCGGGCGGTCGCTGGAGGTCTGATGGTTTTTTTCCGACCTCCAATTTCCGTCACCCAACCTGCTTCAATGCCCAACGTCTACGAAGGCCAGTTGATTCCGTGCGAAGGTCGCTTTGCGATCGTGACTGCGCGGTATAATAAATCGATCACATCACGCTTGCTGGAGGGAGCGGTGGCGACGCTGACGTCGCACGGAGTCCAGGACGATGCGATCGACGTCATTTGGACGCCTGGTGCGTTCGAGATCCCATTGTTGGCAGCTCGGATGGCGGCCAGCGGCCGCTATCTGGCGGTGTTGTGCTTGGGAGCGGTAATCCGGGGAGAGACGACACACGACCAGCACATCAACCGCGCGGTAAGCAACGAGCTGGCTCGGGCCGGGGTAGAGACGGGAGTGCCGGTCTTGTTTGGCGTCCTGACGTGCGATACGCTCGAACAAGCGATCCATCGCGCCGGCGGCAACGTAGGCAATAAGGGAAGCGAATGTGCCGAGGCCGCGCTCGAAATGGTCCATCTCCTTGGGCAGTTGCCGGGCTGAATGCTGTATTCGGCAAAGGCGGCTTGCAGCGAGCTTGTACCGCGGAAAACGCCCACGGTTTGACACGGCAATTCCTGAGTCTCTGAGGTCGGAGTGCCAGGATCGTCGCCATCCGCGATTCGATTTAATTTGTCCGCAGACGGTTAATTAGCAGCTATGTCCCGACGCAGTCGAGCACGCGAAGTTGCCCTGCAAGTATTGTTTCAAGACGACTTGAATCCGGGTCTCAATCCGGCCAAGTCCGACGAGTTTCTTTGCGCGCGTCTGAAGGCGGAGGAATTGATCTCATTCGCCCGCTCGCTGGTCGCCGGCGTACGCCGAAACCGCGCCGAGCTCGACGAACTGCTGGCCAAGACCGCCGATAATTGGAGCATCGACCGGATGGCGGCGACCGACCGCAATGTATTGCGGCTGGGCGCTTTCGAGATTCTCTATGCCGACACTCCCGACCGCGTCGCCATCAATGAGGCCGTCGAGCTGGCCAAGCGATATGGCACCGGGCACTCGGCCCAGTTCGTCAATGGAATCCTCGATCGCTTCCTCGCCAAACATCGCGATACGTAGTAAAGTTCGCAATTCATGGCGCCGACTCCCGGTCTTCATCCACCACCTACTAGTTAACGCCTCCGCATGGGACTCTTCGACAAGCTCAAGGCCGGTCTGCAAAAAACGACCCGGCTGCTCAACACAGATATCCGCGACCTGTTCAAAAGCGAAGGCCGGCTCGTCGACGACGAGTTTCTGGACGAGTTGCTGGAGATCCTGATCAAGACCGACATGGGCGTAAAGGCGGCGCAGCAAACGGTCGATCGCGTGCGCAGCGATTATCGCGGGAGAGTCGTACATCTCTCCGATGTCCTGACCACCGTCAAACAGCAGCTCAAGACGCTGATGGCCCAGGCCGAAGAACCGATTCGCCTGGTCGCCGGCGGGACTACCGTCATCATGGTGGCCGGGGTCAATGGGGCGGGCAAAACCACCTCGATCGCGAAACTGACGCAAATGTTCCGCAGTCAAGGAAGAAAAGTCGTGCTTGGCGCCGCCGACACGTTCCGCGCCGCTGCCGTCGAGCAGTTGACCATCTGGGCGGGCAGGCTGGGCGCAGAAATCGTCAAAGGCGAATCGGGGGGCGACCCCGCCAGCGTGGCCCATCGCGCCGTCGCGCGAGCCTTGGAATTGAAGGCTGACGTCTGCATTATTGATACAGCAGGCCGACTGCAAACTCAACAAAACTTGATGCAGGAACTAAGCAAGATCCACCGCGTCATCGGCAAGCAAATTCCCGAGGCGCCGCACGAAGTCTTGCTCGTGCTCGATGCCACGACCGGCCAGAACGGCATTAGCCAGGCCAAGCACTTTACCGAGGCGGTGAAGTGCTCGGGGCTGGTGCTGGCCAAGGTCGACGGCACGGCCAAGGGCGGCGTCGTGGTGGCGATTCGCCAAAACGTCGGTCTGCCGGTGAAATATCTCGGCGTCGGCGAGAAAGCGGAAGACCTGGCGCTGTTTGAACCCGATTCGTTCGTTGAGGCGATGTTCGAGGATCTCGCCCCTGCCGGCGCCAGCTCATCGCCTGGATAGTCGGCGTGCGAGCAGCGGCGATTTTGCCCGGAGCGCCGCGACTGGGTTATAATTCGGAACTGACTAATCCTCTTCGGGCGCCTAATGTCAGTCAGTCTCGAACAGTTCGTCGACTCGCTTACGGCCAGCGGATTGCTTGGCTCCGACGAACTACGTCGCTTTATCGATGGCTTGCCCATTGAGAATCGTCCGGCCGAAGCGCATGAGTTGGCCGAGGCCCTGGTCGCTCATCGCCGCTTGACTCGCTTCCAGAGCCAGGCGGCGTATCGCGGCAAGGCACAGGGGTTGATTCTCGGCAACTACACCATCGTCGATCTGCTTGGCGCTGGAGGCATGGGCCAGGTTTTCAAGGCCGAGCACCGCCGCATGAAGCGCGTCGTGGCTCTCAAGGTGCTCCCGCCCGCCAAAAACAAGACCCAATTTGCGCTGCATCGCTTTCAGCGCGAGATGGAAGCGGCGGCCAAGCTCGACCATCCGAACATTGTGGCGGCGTACGATGCGGATGAAGCAAATGGCACTCATTTCCTGGTAATGCAGCTGGTGGACGGGCAGAATCTGGCTTCGTTGGTCAAAGAGAACGGTCCGCTCGACGTCTCCGCCGCGATCGATTGCATTACGCAAATCGCCCGCGGCCTGAATTACGCTCACAGTCAAGGCATTATTCATCGGGACATCAAGCCATCGAATTTGCTCTTGGATAAGAATGGTTGCGTGAAAATCCTCGATATGGGATTAGCGCGTGTGCTGCAGACCGTCGACCGCTCCGCGGCAACGGCCGTCGATGAGCTAACTAATTCAGGCCAGATCATTGGCACTGTCGACTATATGTCTCCTGAGCAGGCGCTCAACACGAAGCATGCCGACCACCGCTCGGATATTTACAGCCTGGGCTGCACGCTTCATTACTTACTAACAGGTGCGCCGGTCTACGATGGCGGTACGCCGATGGAACGGCTGCTGGCGCATCGCGAACGGCCGGTTCCACGCCTTTCGAGCGTCTGCCCGGAGGTCCCCCCTCAGCTAGATGCCATTTTTGCGAGGCTGTTGGCGAAGAAACCCGAATACCGATATCAAAGCGTGTCTGATGTGCTGCGAGACCTGGCTTGTCTCGAATCGTCATGTGATTTTGCAGAGTCAGCGCAGCCCTTGGATTCGGCAATGCGGGAAAGCGCCGCGGAACAATTCGGCGGGGCGGATGCGCCATCCGCAGTTGCTTCCACGGCCTCGATGTGGCTGCCAAACGGCGAAGCGCCGTCGGATGCAGCCGTGAGCAATCTTTGGAGCTCCTTCGAAAGGCTGCGAGTTTGGCACTGGGCGCTGGGAGCCGCGGCCGGCGGATTGCTTATGCTAGCAGGCGGTACGGTCTTCTTGACGTTCTTTGCTCGCTAGCGATATTGCTCAGCCGCCGCCGTTCGGGAGAGCCGTGCAATTTGTCGACAGGTGCCAACATCGCCACTTGTTGCCATTTACCGGCGACTCGCTAGACTAAACGGCATGCGAAGGAATGCTTGCTTTGCAAGTGCGCTAAGAGTGTACTTGCTTGTCGCCGTGGCGAACTTCGGCAACGCCTGTCATTGGCTTGCCTCGGAGAGCTTACCCGAATTCCAGCCGGTAGCCGCCACTTCTTCCGGCGGTCAATCGGGGCAGCCGCTCGGCAGCGAGCAAGGTCGATCGGCGCCGCGTCTGTGGCGCAGTTCCTGTCCCAGTCAGCCGGGCGATTTGCGGCGCAATGGCGAAGCAAAACAGGCGCCTCTGGCGGAAGCCAAATTCGCCGCCATCGCGGAATCTGGGGTAAGACCGCGCTTACGGGAGCGCAATCGGGCGGAAGGCGAAGGTCCGCTCTGGGCTAAGACGAACCATTCATCTCTGCACTTGCAGCAGGTCAAGCTGCAAATCTGAATCGCAGCTGCCCACTTGGGCGGTATTGCGCGCACTGACCGGCGAGAGCCTCTTTGATTTGCCGGCGCTTGGCCGCGTTCTATCAGTTCTGCTTTGTCTGCTTCGCCGATTCCGCCAGCAGCGCGTTGATGGGCAAGGTTCGGCCCCGCATTTTCAAGTACCCCCCGGTTCGCCACTTAAAGGTTCCGAGATGGACCAAAATTCTTCGCACCGATGCGATCGCTTGACCAACGAAGAAGCCCTGCTCGATGACGCCTGTTTTAGGTGGTGCGTGACGCCCATCGACGGCACGGCAAGCTACGGCCCAGCCGAAGCCGAGCAAATGCGCTGTTGGCTGCGCGAAGGCCGGATATCGGGCGATGCATTCGTCTGGCGCGAAGACTGGACTCAATGGCAACGCGCCGGCGTCGTCTTTCCCCGATTGATCGCAGGCAAGCACACTGCCTATTCACAAGTTGAGATTGCGCCCATTCGCCAGCAGCAAACCTTTGGAGGGGAAACCGGCATTAGGCCTGCGAGCGGCGCTCCGCCCCGGCCGCGCGACGCGCGCTGGTCGGACGTGGCGCCACAGCCCAGCTCCCTAGGGTCCGACTGGCTGCAAGTCGCCGCGCTTTCCGCGTTGACCATGGCCTTTCTGGCGCTGGCGTTGACTGCTTACATAGCATTCCGAATCTAAACAGCCGCCCATGCTTCGCGATTGGGCGGAGCGATCGGTCCTTTTACCGCGGAAAGAATGGCAGTCCGTTCGCTCGCATGACAGGCAAAATCCGCGGCAGCCAGCCCAGGGCGGAACAGTTTGCAACTCGCGGCTCATTGGCAAGCTGCGCGACAGGAGCAGCCACCAAGGTTTTTCCAGACGGAAAAGTTTAACGCTTGCCAGGCAAAAAGCCCGCGGACGGGTCGATGTGGGCCCCCTTTAGCCTGTATTTACGCGTTATCTCCCACCGATAGCTTCTGTAGCCGATCGGACTCGGCCCCCGGCATGCCGCCAGCGTTGGCGGCGCCAATGCCGGGACTAAAACGTTGTTCGTGCGCGTTTTCTGGCGGCACGCGTCACGACCCGTCCACGGACTGGAGTATCGGGTCATGAGGATCTCAAAACGCGCGATGGCTTTAGCCGTCGCCGGGCTGCTGTGGTACAGCCCGACGTATGCTCAGGAACTGGCTCACCCCAGTGGTTCTTACGCTTCGGCGCCGCGGACGCGGACCGTCTCGCGAGTCAACCACGAGTTGGCCAACAACTACGAAAGCTATTATGCTGGCGAAGAAGCGCCAGGCGACGCAGAACCCGCCTCGCCCAGCGATGCGCCGCCCTATGAGGGCGCCGTCGTCCCATCAACAGTTTCAACATCGTATGGATTGAGCAGCTGCCCGCCATCGTCGAAACGCAAGCACGGAATTTCGTGTGCAAGCGACAATGTAGAACTTGGCGAGCCCTTCGTGCTGGCCGACCATACTTGCTGGCTGAAAAAGAAAAACATTCAGGTCGCCGGCTGGCTCGCTCAGAGCTACACCTGGAACCCGTACAACCCCTCGGATCGCTTCAACGGTCCGGTGACGTGGACCGACCGCGCCAACGAGTACCAGATGAACGAGCTGTACTTGTACGGCAAGAAGGATACCAACACGGAGGGCAACGGCTGGGATCTCGGCGGCCGCATCGACGCTTTGTACGGCACAAGTTATCGGTGGGATACTGAAGCCGGCCTGGAAAGCAAATGGAACTCCAACCAGTTTTATGGACTCGCCTTGACGCAGTTTTATGGGGAAGTGGCCTATAACGACTTGAAGGTCAAGGTCGGCCACTTCATTTCGCCGGTCGGTTATTACACGGTCGGCACCTATAACAACTTCTTCAATACGATTCCTTACACCTATCAATACGGCGAGCCGTTCACTCACACCGGCGTCTGGGGCACCTACCAGGTGACGGAGAAAGTGAACGTCGGCGCCGGCGTGATCCATGGGTGGGATAACTTCGATAACTCATTCAATCGCCATGCCGGCTACCTCGGCACATTGACCGTCAACGGCAATAACAAAGACTCGTTGGCGTGGGTCCAGGTCTACAGCGTGGAACCGAACCAGTCGGGTGCGTTCAGCCCCCGTTATTTCCAGACGTTAGTTTACAGCCGTCCGCTCAACGATAATTGGACCTACATCGCTCAAAGCGACTTAGGCGTGCAAAGCAATGCCTTAGCGAGCGGCAAGACGGCCTACTGGTATGGCTCTAACAACTATCTGTACTGGAAGAAAAACGCCGTTTGGAGCTGGGGCCTCGGCGCCGAATGGTTCCGCGACGAAGAGGGTTTCCGTGTCGGCAATGCCGTTCCCTCGCCGGGCAGCCCGAATGCTCGCGGCTACGCCCTCAGTGGATTTGCGGGTAACTTTTACCGGATCACGTTCGGGCCGCGGTGGACGCCGTTGCCGAACCTGGTCATCCGGCCGAATTTCCTAGCTGACTGGTATCAGGGGCCGCACAATGCGGCTGGCTTGAAACCGTTCGATGGTGGAACGAAGAACTTCCAACAGATTCTTGCCACAGACGCCATTGTCACCTGGTAAGACATCCCAGCCTAGCTGAATTCTCAAAGCCGGCGTCGCCGCACTGGCAGGCGACGCCGGTTTTCGCTTTCTCGGTCCTGCCTAGTTGCGCGACGCAACTTGCTCAGGCAATCGGCATATCACGCGCCCAGAAGCTCCTGAGCAACGGGCTGCCGCATTCTCAGGATTCACGCAACCACTTACGAATTAAGGCAATCGAGCTGAGCAATCGCTCGGAGTAAATGGTTGCGGCACAGGCGTTGCTAATCCACAGCGTCGTCCGAGACATAGCCAACGGAAACGAGCTGTTCGTCTTAGCGCCTCAGAATCCACTTGAAAACTTTGGCTCTTGCCTGGGCCAGAAGGATGCCCCAGCGACTTGGGTGGACGCTCCGCCTAGTCCACCCAAGTCGGGGCGTTCTTTCGCGGCAGCGCCTGTCACAATTCTCGGGTGTCAAACTCGGCCTCCCTGCGTTAAGCCACGCTGTATGCGCCTGCAACGGCTGCTCCGGTCAATTTGCTCCAGGGCTTGAGGGGCGAAGCTCGCACAGCTACGATCAACGGCATCCTCGGAGCAAGCATTCGCATGAAGTTGATCATCGCCATCATTCAGCCCAGTCGCCTCGAAGCGGTGAAAGCCGCTCTGACCGAGGTCGAAGTGTTCCGGCTTACGGTCATGGACGTCCAGGGCTTTGGCCGCCAGAAAGGGCATACCGAGGTCTATCGCGGCCACGAGTTTTCCGTCAATTTGCTCCGCAAAGTGCAACTGCAGATTGCCGTCAACGACGACTTCGTCGAACCGACGATTGAGGCCATCGTCAAGGGCGGGCGCACTGGACCGGCGGGAGAGATCGGCGACGGGAAGATCTTCGTACTGCCGATGGATGACTGCATTCGCATCCGCACCGGCGAACGCGGCAGCGAGGCAATTTAGCCTCTCATAGCCTTAGCCTCTCCTAGCTGTCGCGCCGAAGCGTTGTGCTTGCCCGGCACGACAGCTTGACGCTAACCACAGCCCGATCTTATTGATAACTCTGCTGCTAGACGAACGACTTAATCAATTTCGGCCGCTGCAGTCCGCGGCATCCAGCGGCAGAGCAATAAGCCGCCAAAATAAAGTAGCGTTAATGGCACCGCCATCAGGAAGATGCTGTAAGGATCGGCCGGCGTAAGAATGGCCGAGAGGATAAAGATCACCAGCACGGCAATTCGCCATTTCTCGATGTAGGCCTGCAGGCTGAAAATGCCAATCCTTTCCAGGAACAGCATCACCAGCGGCAATTGGAAGCTGACGCCAAACCCCAAAGGCAGAAACAGCACGAAGCTGAGCCATTCGCTGATGCGCGGCTCGGGATCGAATCCCAACCATTGGTTGAAGCTGAACAAGAAGTTCAACACCGGCTCGAAAACGAACAAATAAGCCAACGCCGCCCCGGCCAGAAACAGGCCCAGGCTCATCGGTAAGAAGCGATAAACGTACTTCTTTTCATGCGGGTAAAGTCCCGCCGCCACAAAAGCCCAGATCTGATAGAAAACCCAAGGGCTGGACACGACCACGCCCACGACGAACGACGCTTTCATCCAGATCGAAAATGCTTCTTGAGCGCTGAGCGTCGTCGGATTGGTGCGCGGGTCTTCCGCCACCGGATGCCAGTTGAAGATTGGAATTAGGCTGGCTGCCGAAGCAATCTTGCGAGGCTTGGGAGTCTCGGCCTCCTCAGCCGAGACCTTGGTCGTGGCTGGACCCGCTTGATCGGAACTTGATGGCTGTTGGGCCGCCAGATCGACATCCTTAAATGCCTGCGGCTCCGCGCGTTTGAGACCGCTCAGCACTTGGCGCGGGTGAATGTAGCGAATCTCCAGGACCATGTGGTCTGTCTTCACGAGGTGCTCGACCTCGGCGAGCGTGTAAAAGGAGTCCTCGTTCTTTTCCGCTCGTTCGGCAGACCAGAGCTTGAAATCGTCGATTGACTTGTTCTCGTAAAACACGCCCAAGGCTTGCGACAGCGGTCGCTCGATTACTTTGACGACCCACTTGCCAAGCGGCAGGCCGAGCAGCACGCCGATCGCCAGCCCGAGAACCGCTTTGAACAGCGAAACCCGCAACTCTTCGAGGTGCTCCCCGAAGGTCATCGTGGTTTCCTGAAACAAATCTTCGTCGCGTTTGGCAGGCATGGCCGGCAGGAAAGACGAATTGGACGTCTAAGGCGGGATTAAAAACGGCGGGCTCCCCAGAAGCGATCATAGCACCGCCCCATGGCACCAGCAACCGAATTGGCCGAGCATTCTGAAGTTGCAAAATCGACCGAAATCGAGATGATGACGGCGGTTAGTAGCACCGGGCGCGCCCGAACGAAGCAAGACCGCTGCGCTGCCCGCGCCAGTTTCGCCGAAAAGTGAAAGCCCATTCCATGGCCCCTTTATATCCGCTCCGATTTCGTCCCATTCTGAAGCGATACCTATGGGGCGGTCGACGCCTGGAAAGCGCGCTCGGCAAATCGCTCGGCGAGGGCAACGACTATGCCGAGAGCTGGGAAGTCTGCGATCATGAC
>JAICIG010000157.1 GCA_025924495.1 Pirellulales bacterium
AGCAGGACGCCGAGCCTTCGAGTTTGCAATTCTTCGAGCTCCGCCGCGGGAAGGTACTGCGTGCGCTCATACTCGCGCAAGAATCGCAGGCGGTCCGCCTCGCCCGCGCGCAAAAGGATGAGCGGATGTACGACGTGCTTGACGAGTTTTTGACGCAGGCTCATTTAGACCGATCCTCCCGCATAGCATTGCAAGTCGTGGCGGTCCATGAGGCTGCAATAGAACGCTTCATGATTTCGAACCATTGCCGACATACTAAAGCGCCGCCGTGCAGCCTCGCGCGCCGCGGCACCCAAACGTCTGCGGAGTGGCGCATCGTCGGCCAACCGACGAATCGCCGCCGCCAGCGCGCCCGCATCTCCAGGCGGAATCAGAAGGCCAGTAACGCCGTGCTCAATGACAGTTGGTGTCGCGCCGACGGCGGTGGCTACGACCGCCCGCCCCGCTGCCATATATTCGATCAACGAGTTCGAGAGCGCCTCGGAATCTGAGCAGAGCACCGCGATGTCGAATCGCCCTAGAGCCGATTCAACATCGTTGGTGACGCCCGGAAGTGCAAATCGATCGCCCAGTCTGGCGTCTTTTATTTGGCGCTCAAGTGTGGGACGAGCATTTCCATCGCCTTCGCCGACCACTTCGAAAGTGATATCCGACCGCTGCGAGCATAACTCGGCTGCGGCGCGCACGAGTAAATCGATTCGCTTTATGGGACGCAACCACGCGATCGTTCCAACTCGCAATGGTTCGGTTCGAGCTCGGTGTTCAGGCGGCGGAGGGATACCAAGCAAGCTCGCTAGATCTGCGCCGTTCTCGATGATGACGGTGCGCCTTGGAACCGGAATCCCGGATTCCGTAACCGCCGTCAGGCATGCTTGGCAATTGGCCAGCATGGCGTCGACAAGCATGCGGTGATAAATGATATCCAGCCACGGACCCACGTTCTTGTGGGCAGACGTCGCCCAAAAATAGAGGCCGCGACGCGTAGCAACAATGCGCGGCACCCCGGCCAGGCGGCCGACGAGTGCGCCGAAATAAGTACTGTCGGCATGGTGCAACTGGAGCACGTCGATACGCCATCGCCGCAGCGAGGCGGCGAAGTTGATTGCTTGCCGCGCAGCTTTCACGCTCCCGAACGTCGCCACTCCGAGGCGCAGTACCTCGCAAGATCCGGGCTCAAGTGATCGGGATTCATCATCTTCCCCGTCCAGCAAGCAAAGATGGGGCTCTACACGACGGCGATCGAGTGAGCGAATCAACTTGAGCAACTGGATCTCGGTGCCCCCGATTCCCAAACGATTGATGAGATAACAGACCCGTACCGGCCTGGCATATATCATGATTGATTGGCCGCGGCGCTTATTTCACAGTGGCCAGACAGCCGATTTTCCGCAATACGCGCACATGCTTCCGCCGGAATGATGCGATTAACCAGAGCCGAGCAGATGCCTTGTAGCCTGCGCATTCTCGCATCAAAGGAAAGCTCGGCTTCAACGCGTCGGCGGGCCGCTTGCGCACGGCGGATCGTCGCATCGCGGTCCATCAGGGTTTGCTCCACGGCCGCCGCAATCGCTTCGGCGCTGCCGGGCACTACGAGCCAGCCATGGACGCCGTCTTCGATCAGTTCGGCGGTTCCTCCGACATTCGTTGCAACCACCGGGGTCTCGCATGCCATCGCCTCGAGCAAGGTGTTCGACGTGCCCTCACGCTCCGACGATTGAACAAGGACGTCAAGCGCCTGATACAGGGGGGCAAGATCGGCCTGGTGTCCCAACAGGCGGCAGTAGTCTTGTAGCCCTAAATCCTGGATTTGTAGGGTAAGCTTCTGTTCCATCGGACCGGTGCCCGCAATGAAGAGCTGAACGTCTTCATGCCTCCTCCGGAGAATCGCCACCGCGTCGATCAGCAGGTCATATCGCTTCTCTGGCGCCAACCGCCCGACGGCACCGAGCAAGACAGCGTCACGGGAAACCCCTACAGATCGCCGCCAGTTCTCTCCAAGTCCGTCGCTCCGTTGATACCGTACGCCGTCGACACCGTTGAGCACCACCTGAATTCGGTTCTTGTTTACGCCCCAAGCTTCGGCGCCAAGCTTAAGCGGGCTGGATACCGCGATTACTGAATCGAAGTGCCGCAGCAAGATCTTTTCCATGGGATAATAACAAAGCCGTTCGCGCCAGTGCCGACCGGACCAGCCGTGGATCATGGCGAGTTTTCTCAGTCCAAGCCGACGCGCGATGATCAGTGCCAGCAGCGCCGTCTTATAATCATGACTGATCACCAGATTCACATCGCGGGCCAACGCAAGTTGTTGCGCTTGCCTCAAGACAGCCGGATCGAATCGCCGGCGCTGAACAATCTCGCGATAGTCGATCCCAAGACTTGTCGCCTTTTCTTTAAGGCCGAGTTCGCGATCGTTCAGCCATCGTATATAGCCCGCGGTCACGCGCATGCCATATTGCGGCGCAAGCCTGGCGGTCTGGAGAATAGAGCGATCAGGTCCTCCCCCCATCCCGGTAACGCTACGCAGGTCAAGAATGCGAATCGGCTCGTCCAATGCCTTATGCACCTTGTTCGATGGCTTCGACTATTCCGTTCAATGCGCCGCTGGAAGCGATTCCGTGCTCGCGCCCGGAGAAAGCTTTTCGTGCTTCCAGCGGCTCACCCCAAAGATCATCCGCCTCACGGCGTGCTAAAAAGGCGAGGAGCCTCGATAAGGGTCGTAAGACAAATTGACGACGCTCCGAGGAGCCCATTCCAACCGCGAAGACCACCGTCAGCGTCACGGCAAAGGCGGCCGTCCCCTGAAAAAAGAACATCAGCCAGTTTTGCGGACTTCCGAGCGCCTTCAGCGCCACCAGCAACGGACACGCACAGATGGCGACCAACAGCGGGCGCCCGTAAGTGCTGAAGTAGTAAACGCGCAGCGGCATGCCAAGCTGGCGCGCCACGAAATAGGGATGGACGATTCCTTGAAACACGACTGCTGGGATCGCGGTTCCTAACGCGACAGCAGCCAATCCCAGCCAAGGGACCAGCGCGATGCTCAGGCTCAGATTGACGATTCCTTCCGCAGCCAGAAGCAGCGCAATGGTCCGCGCCTTGTTCGCACCAAGCAGGACTTGCGATCCAATTCGCCGCACTGAAACAAAGAACGAACCGAGCATAAGCACGCGGAAAAGTGTCCCGGCTGCAGGATAATCGGCGGAGAATGCCTCGTCGCCGATCCACAATCGGTAAAAGTCGCCCGCCCAACACATGGCGAGCATCGACACCGCGGTAGCCAGAGTGGCTGTAAAACGCGAGGCGTGGAGATATACGACGTGTGTCGTCCCCGCAGCGCCTTTCGCGTCAAGCCCGGCAAATACGGGAAGGAGCACTTGCCCAACTGGGTAAAAAAGATGGATGAAATACTGCGACAGGCTAGCGGCGATCGAAAAGCGCGTAATCGCAGCCGCCGGAAGCATGAACCCAATTACGATGGCGTCGCTGTAAAAGATGATTTGGGAGCTGGCATTAGTTAGTGTCGTCCAGGTCCCAACGCTCAGATAGTCCCAGATGCGATTCATATCGGCATCGTAAAATGCCACGCGTAGGCCGGGCACGACCCTGTAGGCGACCCACCATCGAAGGCAATAATCTAGTGCATTCGTACCAAGGGCGATCACGCCTAAACCAATCAATCCACCACCATGGTTTAGAAACACATACGTGAGCCCGGCGCTAACCAATCGTGTACAGACGCCGATGGCGTTCGCAATATCAAAGCGCTGAGCCGCGGTGATGACAATATTGAATGGAAAAAGAATAAACTGACAAACCGTTTGAACCGCAACCAACAAAATAATCCAGCGAGCTTCTGAGACGATTGCACCGTCGAGATGAAAAGCGATTGGCGCCAGCCACGCCAGCGGCAGACTACCGAGCATCACAATGCCCGCCGCTACGGAGAGCGCGACGAGGCCAGAGCTGGCAGCCCGATTGAATTGCTCGATGTCGCCGACCGCCAAGAACCGACATAGATAATGCTGCAACCCATAGCGCAGCCCGATATCGAGTACTCCGTAATAGCCGGTAATTCCGATAATCAGCGCCCAGACGCCGTAGCGCGCTTCGCCGAGTGAATGCAGCACAAACGGCGTGAGGAAGAACGCCGTCAGCACTTGGACGGCAAACGCCACCCAGGTACTCAACAGATTTCGAGCGATCACGCGCAGCACTGCTGTTCTATTTCCCTAGATGGCCGCAGCTTCTGGAGTACTACGACGGGCGGCCATATGGCAATCTTCCCAAACGCCCGAGAGCGTTTCGGCCAAAGCGTCCCAACCGTATCGTGCCACCACGACCTCGCGCCCGCTCTTGGCCATCTGGGACATCTCACGGGGACTCCGTAGCGATCGAACCAGCGCTGTCGCCATTGATTCCACGTCATCCACGACAACCAGATCTTTGCCCGGCTGCAGATCCAGCCCCTCGGCCCCAATTTTCGTCGATACGACGGGCAGTTCACATGCCAGCGATTCAAGGATTTTCAGGCGCGAACCACCGCCCACGCGCAGCGGCACCGCCATCACCGTGGCGCGCCGCAGAAACGGGCGAACGTCGGGAACGTCGGAATAAAGGTTTACGCCCGGAGTCGTGCGAATACGCTCGACGAGTTGTTGAGGAGGTTTTCTGCCAACCACCACCAGCGACGCGGATGGCTCGGATTTCCAAATATCCGGCATGATGCAGTCGAGCAATTGGTTGACCGCGTCGAGGTTCGGCCTCCAATCGAGGCTGCCGAGAAAAAGGATTTCACCAACCTCGCGAGCAACCTCTCCCAGGCAAAAAAAGTCGAGATCGACGCCGTTGTCGACCACCGCGACGTTCGCCGCTCCCAGTCGATCGCGGGCGATGGCAGCGTCCGTTTCACTGACCGCAACCACCTTCGTGGCATTGACAAATACGTCGCGCTCGTAGCGTTCAAATTTTCGCCACTGCCGGCGAATGTACCAGCGTTTCCAAGGGTTGGTCTCATGATCGCCATACCGCTGCCAAATCACCGACTCGACATTGTGCGCCATAACAACCCACGGAACGCCGGGGACGTGGCGGACCGCCTCCGCGTAGGGCGTCCATTCGCATTGCCATAGATCGACGGGGCGGCTTGTCACGACTTGGCGCACTGCTCGCTGGAGCGCGCGGCTGCGATTTGCGTCGACCAAATACGGCGTCGGCGACAGCAGATTCAAAGCGAGTTTCGTATAGAGAGCGGGACGCCATTGCCGCATCGTCGGAATGGGCGTTGGCCGGTCCGCAAAGATGACCTCGATCCCATGCTCCGTAAAGAACTTGTGCGCTTCGGCTGCTTCGCTCGAATCGGCATTTCGATGGCACACATAAAGGATCTGGTGACGGGCGGCCAAGCGTAAAGTCAGATTCAGGGTGCGTATGCGCTTGCCTGAGATCGGCGGATAAGGCAGTTCTTCGTCGACGATTGCTACGATCATCGTGCTGGGTATTCCTATGCGCCTGAAGGCTCGGCCGAGCGTGACGCGGTTTCCGTCAGCGCTGCACGTGGACGTTGCGCCCACGGGCGGCGAGATACGAGGCCCCGTCCTATTTCTTCGATGAACCCAGCGCCCGCGCCGAAATGCACCGCTGTCAGCGACAATGCCACCAAGGGCGCGAGGCCGTGGCGGCGGCCGCGGCTGGCGGCCAGTATTGCGGCGGCTGCCACCGCGACGCTGTAGAACAACATGACCGCGACGTAGACTGGCGCCAGCGGCCTGACGGCCGCGGCGAGCGGCAGGCCACTCAAGGCACCCAATACGAAAATCGCAGGCAGGCACGAAGCCGCGCTCAGCGTCTTCGGATGCTTGCGAAGTAGCCGGGCGCGGCCGCGACCATATCGGCGCATCTGCAAGAATAAGCCGCGCAACGAACCGCGAGGATGATATCGGAGCTTAATGGCCGAAGTAAAAAAGCATCTCAGGCCGGCGCGATCAATGCGGTGGTTGAACTCCACATCTTCGCAGGCATCAAACGTCTCGTCGAATATACCCAGCTTGTCGAACACCGCCCGCCGGTAGGCGACAGCCACGCTGTGCGCCTTCACGTAGTGCTCCCCTCCACGGTAAATGTGCGAGGCGGGGTGGTGCCCTAAGCGAGATGACCGAGCCAGCGAAATTGCCGTTTGCAGCGCCCTACCCCCGGGCAAATCGAGCGGCTGAGGTCGGCCCAGACAGTCTGCGCCGGTCCGCTCGAAGGCCCCCGCGACCTTGGCCAGGTAATGTCGGTCGTCGAGTTCGCAATGGCCATCGACGATCAGCATGATGTCGCCCCGCGCCGCCGCAATGGCCGCGTTACGCCCCGCGCTTGACCAGCGGCGAGGATTGTCGACCAACCGAACGCGCGCATGCTTTGAAGCATATTCAGAGGCGATCCGCCGCGTGGCGTCGGTGGATTGCCCATCGGCAACGATGATTTCGTAGCGTTCAGCGTTGTACTGCTGATCGAGAAGCTGATCCAAAAGACCGCCCAGGCAGCCCGCCTCATTGCGAACCGGAACGATGACGGAAATGTATAGGTCTGGCGAGGTTCTCACTGGGCGGGGGTGATTCCGATTGTCGATGGTGGGAAGGCTTGTGGTCGCCTGGATAGCAAGTAACGATGATTGCATTAGAATCCTACAACCATTCAACACAGACTGCCCGCCATCGCGAGGGCGGGCGCCACTAGGTCGAGCACATCGGACACCCGGCCAAAATGAAAGGTCGAAAGTAATTCGTCGAGCTTTCGCTCGGTCGTGGCTAGATTCACGCGATGCCGCATCCGCGAAAGTTGAGAACCTAACGGTAGCCGCGGCTGGTTCGGATCCAACTCCCAAGGATGCACATAAAACATGAAGGGCCGGCCCGTCCGGTTGATCTGCTTCAGGCACCGCACCGTCCATGGCAAAGGGTAAAGCCTGAAATATCCGCCTCCCGACACGGGCAAGTTCAATCGCGCGAGCCGCACCACCGAAGGCGGAAACTCACAGAGCATGCCTGACGGCGTATCGATAGTGTGGATGTGCGGCGCAGCGTCGGGAATGCCGTACCGGTCGTGCCGAATCGGAAAAATGCTCGAATCGCAAAGGATGCCTTCGTCGGCAAGAATATCCAAGGCCCACAGCGATCGGCGAGTAATCGAAAAGCTGGGTGCGCGGTAATTGATCGCCCGCTGCCCAGTGGCGTTTTCGATGGCTGTGAGCGACATCACTAGATCGTGGCGGAACTCGTCGGGCGATAGTTCGTACACCAACCGGTGCCAGTAGCTGTGCGAGCCGAGCTCGTGGCCGGCGGAGTGAATGTCTTGCACCAGTTGCGGGAAGCGATCGGCAATCCAGCCCAACACGTAGAAGGTGGCGAGCGTGTTGTGCTTGGCCAGCAAATCGAGAATGCGGTGAGTGCCGCGAATCACCCGGCACTCGAAACAATCCCACTCAGCGCGACTGATGTGCTTCTCAAACGCCGAGACATGAAAATAATCTTCGACGTCGACGGTAAAGGCATTGACCGTTTGCATGGCAGGCGGCGATTCGTGAAATTCCAAGCTCATCGCGAGAGGGCCTCCATGGCTTGCCCCGCGATGGTTTCATCGGGCATAAGCTCAAACGGCGCGGCGCGGCGAAGATCGAGCGATGATCTGCGCAGCAAGCCGAAAATCCTCAGGCTGAAGGCGTTCGATACCGCGAACAAACGCAACGACGTGGCGGCAAGGATGCGCAAATCGAGCGACAGATTGCCAAGCTCGACATATTCCAGGTCGAGCACGAGCTTGCGGCGGACGCTGTCTAGGTCTGTGTCGGGCGGAAGGTTGAGTTGAGCAAGCCCGGTGATGCCAGGCCGCACGAGCAGACGGTCCATATAGCCTGGCAACTGCCGCGCAAGTATCTGAGTGAATTCAGGCCGCTCAGGACGCGGGCCAATTAGCGACATCTCGCCCCTCAGGACGTTGAGCAATTGTGGGAATTCGTCGATGTGTAGCCGCCGCATGACGCGGCCGATCGGGGTAATTCGCGGGTCGCGCGTGCGTGTCCAAACTGGGCCTGTACTTGCTTCCGCATCGAGTCGCATGGTGCGGATTTTGTACATCGTGAAGTTTCGACCGTTCAGCCCGACTCGCTGCTGCCGATAGATGGCGCGCCCGCGCGATGTGAGTCGCACAAGCACTACCGCCAAAAGCATGATAGGCACCCCGATCACCAGCAGTGTGAGAGCAAGGCATCGGCCAAAATAGTCTTTCCAGTTGAAGTAGGGAGAGCGCATAACGGTTGAAGCCGGCGATTCGCCATCGGCTCGCGCCGTACGCCGCGAATGACGCAAACGATCAACTGCAAGATCCATTGCTAAAGGTCCTGGTGAGTGTCTTGGGCAAGAAGAGTAAGGAAACTAGTCCTTATCTAGCGTGTCTGGCAGAAAGACGAAGGACGTCCTATTTCAGGATTTTTTTCACGACGGGAACGAAGTCGCGCAGAAAATCACGGCACGGGTCGTGCTCGGCCAACTCGGCCTGAGTCGCCACGCTGGTGGCCACTTGCACCTTGTATAGCTTCGCCGCACCGCCGAATGTCAGCCGCGGGCGTTCAGGCGCACGCCAGCCGTTGCCTGCGTTCCAGGCATGAGCTACCCGCAAGAATCCGCCTTCCAAGCTGTTCGCCTTAAACGTGGTGCCCCAGAACTGTTCTTCGGGCGGATCGGATTCACGCAGCTTGAATTGCCGTCCGTCTTGCAGTAGACGGTGCCCGGCCAGCGTATAGCAGACTTGCGGCGTATGCACCGACATCGGTCCCGGCGGTCCGACGAACATGGCCAGGCTAACGACATCGCCTGTCTCGTGGTTGCGGTAGACGTGGTGCAGACTTCCCGAGCACTGGAGCATCTCGATCACGCCCGCGGATATTGGCCGCACAGCCTGCCGATGCCAATTCCCGAACTGTTCTGGCAGTTGGTCGAGCCGTTGACCAGCGTCGACAAGGTCGACCGACGGTCCCCAACGGTGATCGAACCGGCCGGAGGCGATGCCGGAGCCAATGGTGACGGCCAGCAGCAACAACAAAGGCAGGAAGGCTTTGAGGCGGAGCATAAGTGTAATGAACAGGGGACAGCAGGATTCGCGGACGTAGGATGACCTTCCTAGGGCGGCCCGTTCGCGGTTTGCCGAGCCACCTGGGTAGATTGTTTAAGCGCCGACCAACATGGAGAAAGTCAATGCAACTTGAGACGAGCGATCTGTTCGCGGCTGCATGGATGACCAACGAAGGTCATTCCCACGCCCCCACCCGGTCTCTCCCCAGCGAAGGCAAAGGGCGGAGCACCACGGAGGGTTTCCCTAAAAGAAGGCGGCACGTAAGCGAGAACGCTTGCGCTACCGCCTTCACCGAGCCTCTCCCGGGGGGCTATTGCACGACGGCCTCCAGCGCGGAGAGTTGCGAACGTTCTTCGGGACTAAGCAAATGTGTATCGAGGCGACGGCCACGGGCCGTGTTTAGTGCTTGTCGAGCATCGTCAAGCTTGCCCTGCGATTGGCAGGCCAGCGCCAGGTGAACATAGTAGCGGGCATCCGCTGAAGGGCTGCCGCCGATCGCCTCGCGGAACATGGCTTCGGCATCGGCGGCCTTGCGCTGTAACAGCAGGACCCAACCTTTGGAGTCGACCAGCTCGGGCGACTGCCCGGCCACCGTCAAGGCGCGATTAACATAGTCGAGCGCTTCGTCTTGCGTCTGCGGGGCGCCGGCCAGCAACAGGGCTAGGTTGTTCATGGCGGGCACGTTGCGTGGGTCGATGGCCAGGGCCTTACGTAGCATACGCACGGCTGCGTCGTTTTTGCCTTGCATCAGCCGTACGGTAGCCACGCTGAAGAGCAGGCCGATGTTTTCGGCGTGTTTGGCGACGGCGGCTTCGAGCACCGGCTCCGCCCGATCGCAGACAGCGGAGTCGGCCTCGGCCAGCGTCAGCACGTTGGCTACCTGCATGGCGGCTTTCGGGGTGGCGTCATCGCGGGCGGCCTCGAGACACAGATCGATCGCTTCGTTTGCGCGCTTGTGCCGGGCCAGCCACAAGGCCAGCGCGGCATAAGCTTCCGGCTGGATGGCAACCGCGCGGCGATAGGTGGCTTCGGCCTGCTCCGCCAGTTCGAGCGAGCCGTAAAGATCGGCCATCGCCAACAACACAGGCACGTGGTCGACCGGTTTTTCAAGCTTTGGCAGGGCGGCGTCGAGTGCCGACTGCACGAGCGGCTCGACTTCGTTCAAACGCCTTTGGGCGTTCAGCCAGCGCGACCGCAGCGTCAGCGTGCGCAGATGCTTAGTGGCCGGCTGGGCCGCTTCGAGCTGCTCGAGGGCCGCGGCGGCCTCGTCGCTCTGATCGTGACGAAGCAAAAAGTCGACATAGGCGGCCAGGTAGTCGGGTTCGGGCTTTTCGCGATTGACGAGCGATTGAAGCTGCTCTTGCGCGGCGAACGCACCCGAGTCGCCCTGTTTTTCATACAGGCGAGCTAGCAGCAACCGGTCGACGGGCGCCGTCTCACTGGGATGATTGACCAGGCCTTCGAGGATCTTCTGGGCACGTTGCCGATAAGCGGCGCCGCCCTGGCGAAGGAGCAGGATGGCGTTCAGGCGGCGGTCGAGCGGAGCGTTGGCCTGATCGGCGTCATCGAGTAGCGCCCACACCTGTTCGAGATCCCGCTCGTTCTCACTGTTGGTGGCCAGCACGGCGGCCAGCATGCGACGGGCGTCGGGGTTGGCAGGGTCGATTTCCCTTGCCCGAAGAAGGCATTGCTCGGCCAGCTTCGGCTCGCTGGTGTAGAAAAACCGTGCGGTCTGCAACTGCACTGCTACGCTGTCGGGCGCGGCGACGATGGCCTCGCGGTAGGCATTGGCGGCCTCTTCGCGTTTGCCGAGCAATTGATATCCCTGGGCCGCCAAGAAGGGCCTGGTGGCGTCGGCGATCAGCTCGCTCTTTTGCAATTCTTGCAGGGTCTCTTCGGCGGCTGCGGCGTTGCCCTTCGATACGTAATACGAGAGCAGCGCCATCCAAGGCCGTGCATCGTCAGGCGCCAACCGCAGGGCCTCTTGATATTCGGACTCGGCCTCCTCCAGCGGAACGGCCCGGACTTCATTCGGCACAGCGGCGTCGTTGACAGCGGCGTCGTTGACATCGTCCTTTAGCCCATCGGCAGCTTGATCTGCCGCGGGAGTATTGATCGACAGTAACTGGGCCAACCGCAGATGACTGAGCGCGTCATCGGGCTGACGTTTGACTTCTTCGCGTGCCGACTCGATGGCCCGCGCCAAGTTGCCCTGCCGCGCGTCGATGGCCATGGCGATAGGCGTTAAGCCGGTCGGCAGTCGGTCGGCGTCGCGGAGGCGTTCGAGCACGGCGCCCGCCTCGGCCACCCGGTTTTCGTAATAGAGCAAAAACACAAGATCTTGAAACACGGACACGCGGTTTTCGCCCAACTGAATCGCTTGGTAATATGCCTGGATCGCGGCATCGCGGTCGACCACCTCAGCCGCCTGGAGCAAACGGGCCTTGAGCAGATGGGCGAGCCCCCAACTCGGCCGTAGTTGCTCGATTCGCTGCTGCAATTCGGTCGCCTGGGCTAGCCGCTCGCGCCGCGCGACCGGCTCTTTGGATTTTACCGCTTCGGTGAGCAATCGCTGGGCGCGATAGAGCCGCCAGACGGTGCCGATGTCGCCCTCGAGGTCGCGCAGGCGGTCCTCGTATTTCTGTGCTTCGTCGAGTTCACCCCGGTCCAGTGCCATTTCGTCGAGCAACTGCAGCAGCCGCTGATCGCGGGGTTCGTCTTTCACCAATTGGTTGAAGGCGGCCCGTGCCAGATCGGCCTTGCCGTGGGCGAGATGCAAAAAGGCCAGCCGTCGCTGAGCCGCGGGGCGATCATTGGCGGACAGGCCGGGCATGCCCTTCGCCAGCCGCTCGACTGCAGTATCGTATTGTCCGCGGCGCGATAGCAACTCGGTTTCGAGCAGCATCGCTTGCAATGAACCGGGCGACTGCTTCCGAAGGCTGGCCAGCAGCCGATCGGCGTCACCGGGTTGGTGGAGCTGTTCGAATCGCAGGGCGACGCGAGTGAGCAACGCAGCGTCATCGCCCGCCGCAAGCTCGCAGGCGTGAAGCAACTCAAGGGCCAAGTCAAGTCGGCCGCGGGTCGCTTCGAAGTCGGCCTCAAGCAGCTTAAGCGTGGTGCTGTCGGGCGCGAGGCCCTGCGCTCGGCGGAGTGCTTCTTCAAAATGCGTCCAATCGCGCTGGGGCGAAGGAAGTATCACCTGTTGCTGGAATAAGGTGGCGGAAAAGGCGATCCATGCGGCAGGCGAGTTGTCGTCGATGGCCAAGCCTTCTTCATATTGGCGCACCGCTTCGTCCACGCGTCCGGCAGCGTTCCAGGCGGCGGCCGCGGCCAACCTTAACGCCGCTAATTGCGGCTGCGACTCGGCGGCCTTGCCATAAGCCGAGCCAGCCTCGTCCCATGCGCCTAACGCCGCGTAGGACTGACCGAGCATCCATTGCACCTGAGCTTCCCCCGAAGCATCGGCCATGGACCGTGCCCCGGACCGTTGCAAGCTGGCGATTCGGTGCAGGTTGCCCACCGCGGCAAAATGATCGTTTTCGGCCAACGCGATTTTTGCCCGCAGCATGTTGACGGCCATCAGCCAGCCCGGCTGTTCGCGACTGATCGTCAGGGCCACTTGTTTTTCAAGCCGGTCGGTCGCTTGAGCGGCCTGCTTGAGCCGCTGGAGACTGATGAGGGCCGATGCAGCCTCGACCTGCAGGCCCAGATCGGTTTCACCAGCGCGTTCGACGCCTCGCCGCAAGACCTCGTACGCTTTTTCGTTTTCGTCCTGTTGAGCATACACGCGTCCGAGAGCCAAATATCCCCGGCGGTCGTCCGGCAAGGCTTCCACCGCGCGGCTGAAGTAGCGGATGGCCATCTCGTGATCACCAGACCGGAAAGCACGTGCCCCACCCGCCATCAACGCGTCGATGTTTTGGTGTTTAGTGTCGAGGACTTTGTCGGCGGCCAGGGCCTGGTCGAGGTCTTCGTCGGCGCCTGGCAGTCCAAACTCGCTACGGTACTGATAACGTGCGAGGTACGCTGCGGCCCTATGATCCGCGCCAGCCGCGTCGATCAATTCCTGCATGACGGTGTCGGCACTCGCGCGCCGCTGGGCGTCTTCGCCGGCCGCTGTGTCCCGTAGGTACATGCCGGCCAAACTGAGTGCCAGAGCCACATGCCCCGGATCGGCGTCATGGGCGGTGAGCAAAGCCGCTAGCACTTCATCTCGCGACACCGCCTCGCGCAGCCGCCAACTGGAGTACAACCCCTGCGCCCGCACGCGCAGGGCGATGTCGTCCTTGGGATGCGACTTCAGGTATTCATCGGCTTGACTCAGGGCCGCCGAGTAATCGCCGCTTTCGGCCAAGAGCCTCATGTATTCGCGGCGCAGGTCGCTCCGCTCGGGAGCATAACCAATTGCCACCGCGTACAGCTCGGCGGCGCGTATCTTTTGCCGCGGCATCGTGGCCGACTTACTAAAATCTTCGGCCAGACGAATCCGCGCTTCGGCGTCGTCGGGCAACAGCTGCAGGTAACGGTAGACGCTTTCCGACGCCTCGTGCCATTGCTCATCGCGTTCTTGGTCGGCTGCGCGGACCAACAGCGCCGCGGCGTTACGGCCCACGATCCACTCATGCCATAAATACGCAGCCGGACTCGCGAACACTACTAGAATCGCGGTGCCGGCAAGCAGGCGGCCGTTGAGCGCCCAATGCTGGCCTGGCCCGCGAGTTCGTGTCGCGGAAGCCCCTGCAATAGCCCTTCGTACGTCGTGTCGCTGTTCTTTAGTGGTTGTCGTCGCCATTGTTTTCAGCCGTCGGAACGAAACGATCGGAGTCGTAACCGTAATAACCGTATTTGTATTCCCAGTCGCGGACCGGCACACCGCTGATCACCGCGCCCACCAGGTTCGCGCCAGCCGTCGAAAGCCGATTGCATGCCAGCCGCAATTGTGGGCCGCGGCTCAACTCGCGCATCGCGCACACCAGCGTGCCGTCGCCCGCCGCTGCGATGGTCATGGCCTCGCTGGCGGCAAGCACCGGCGGGGCGTCAACGATAATGTAGCGATATGCCGGGCGCAGCCGCTCCAGCGCCGCCGCGAATTCGCCGTGACGCATCGTGGCGTGCGGGCTGCCCAACAATCGACCGGCCGGCAACACGTGAATGGCTTGGCCGGGTTGCGGCACAATCGCCTCATTCAGCTCGCACCTGTTGTTCAGCACGTCGGCTAGGCCGGGCGAAAGCGGAATCTCGAAGATTTCCTGCAGATCAGGCGCCCGCATGTCGGCATCGATCAGCAACACCGGCTGGCGCACGCTGCGCGCCAAGCTAACCGCCAACGAGGACGCTAGGCTGGTTTTGCCCTCGCGGCTCACCGCGCTGGTGACCACCAGCACTTGGCAGTTGCGCATCAGCGGCGAGAGCGTCAGCCCAGCACGCAGCGCATCGATGCTTTCTTCAAACGCCACCCGCCCGCGCACCATTCGCTCGTTTGCCTTGTTGGCAACGGCCAGGCGAGCGGGCAAAGCTGAGATTTCACCAAGGACTTCGAGGTTCGTTTCGGCGGTCACCTGCCCGGCGTCGGAAATGCGGCGCACGCGGCGTTCCTGTAGCACCGCGAGACCGATCGGCGCGGCAAGCGAAGCGAGAATAGCCACGCCGAACAATTTGAGCGGCACCTTCTCGATTGGTTGCGGCGGTGGGGTAGCTCGAACGAGCGCCTCGGCCCTTGCCGGAGCGCGGCGCTCGGTTCGCAGCACCACGATCCGGTCGGCGATTTTGCGGTACACTTCGTCCGCTCGCTGAAGGTCGCTGCGCGCGAACTCCAGGTCGACCGCATCATCGCCCAGCTTCTCGTATTTCGACTGCTGCTCGGCCAGCCGCGACTTCCAGGTCTCCTCAAGCAGCTTTTGTTCCTGGAGATCGTCACGCAGCAGGTCGATGTCGTCTTTCCGTTGCGAGATCAGCAGCGACTTCAGTTCGGCGGCGACTTCGGGCTCGATCTCGGAGCGGAGCTTGGCGAGTGCGTCTTCACACTTGGTTACTTCGGCCTCAAGACGCCTGATGGTGGGCAACAAGGCGTCGCTAGCGCCGTCAACTGGCTTTTTGTCGTGATACTCGCGCAGCGCGGCCCGCTTAATGCGCAGCTCCTGCTGCAAGCGGCCAATCTCCGGGTGCGATTCAATCGACTGGCTCAAAGCGCCGCCAGGCACTTCCATGTCGTGTTGTTCCGCCGCTTCTTCCAACGCTTTCAACCGAGCTTCGAGCACCGAGCGTTCGACTTCGGCGGCCGCCACGCGGTCTTCGATCGCCGAGAGCGGATTGTTCTGCACGACGACGTCGTGCGCGCTGCCCATGAGCAACGGTTCCTTTCCAGTGGCCTTTTTGGTGATGATCCGCACGCGCTCTTGAAGTTGCTTCAATTCCGCCTTGCGGTTGCGCTGTTCCTCCATGAGCAGCTCGATAATCCGTTCGGTCTGCTCGCCCGTGCCGTCTCGCTGCAACGACAGATAGGCTTCGAGGATGGCGTTGGTCACAGTTGCCGCTCCCGCAGCGTCGTGCGCGCGAAAATGGATTTCGCACAGCTCCGAAGTGCCGATGTATGTGACTCTCAACCCCTTCGTCAGCCATCGCATCAGCGTTTGATCGGCGGCCTGCGCCTCGCGCGCTTCGGCG
>JAICIG010000158.1 GCA_025924495.1 Pirellulales bacterium
GCTCGCACCGCTGCCCGACGTGCTGAGCATGTCGCGAGAGACCGTCCGGATCATCCGGCAGAACATCATCCTCTTCGCCTTCCTGGTCAACTTTGCAGGCGTGGCGTTGACAGCTTGGATCATGCCGACCTGGTCCGAAGCCTGGCTGCGCCGGGCGCCGGTTGCGGCCGCGATTTTTCACCAGTGCGGTTCAGTCTTAGTGCTGCTCAACGCCATGCGGCTGCTGTGGTTCGACCGTTGGCGAACGAGCCGACTCGGGCGAATGGAAGCGGCGCTTGCCCGCCTCGGCTCGCGCGCGTGCGAGCAGCTTGCTCCACTCGGGCAGTTTTCCAGAGGCGTTTGGTTGTGGCGATGGCAGTTGGCCAAAACCGCCTGTGTGCTATTGCTAGGCGCCTATCTAACGCAGGTCGTCGTTGTGGTGCAGCCGGATGAGGTCGCAGTGGTCCGACGCTTCGGTCGCTTTCATGCGGCGCTGGGGCCTGGGCCTCATCTGCGACTACCGCCGCCGTGGGATACGATTGTCAAAGAGCAGCCGGCTCGCGTGCGAACCATCGAAGTCGGACTGCGCAGCGAGGGGGATGTACCCGATGCTGCTGTGCAGGCGATCGAGTGGAACACGCCGCATGGCGGCGGAGCGGAACGACGCGCCGACGAGGCAATCGCCTTGACGGGCGATCAGAGCCTGGTGGAACTGGGTCTGACAGTGCAGTATCGGATCAGCGACGTGCGGGCGTATCATTTTTCGGCGCGCGATCCGGCCGGCGTACTGCGCTCGACGGCGGAGAGCGTGGTGCGCGAGGTGCTGGCCGCGGAGCCGCTGTTGATTAGCGAAGGCGCTCTGGGCGTATCGACGGCGGAGATTTTGACGACAGGCCGTGGCGCGCTTGAGCGCCAGATTCGCCAGCGGTTACAAGCCACGCTGGAGCCCCTGCAAATAGGCATCGAGATTCTCGAGGGCGGAGTCTGCCTGGCCGACGTTCATCCGCCGCTGGAAGTCGTCGATGCGTTCCATGATGTGTCGAGCGCCTTCAAGCAGCGCGAGCGGATGAAGAACGAAGCGGATGCCTTCCGCCGCGATCGAGTCATCAAGGCCGGCGGACGCGCCGCATGGCAAGAGCTGGATGCTGACGCCACAGAATTGACCGACGAACGGTGGCAGCGGCTGAGACCAAAACTGGAAGGGGAAGCCGCGGCCGAACTGCTCGCCGCCGAGGCCTTCGCGGTTGCGGCCGAAGAACGAGCGACCGGAGAAGCCGCCGGGTTTAGCGCCTTGCAGACTGCTCATGGCGCGGCGCCGCAACTCTCCGAGTGGCGGCTGTTTTCCGATACGTTGTCGGCGGCGCTGCCGGGCAAGAACAAGATCATTCTCGATGCCCGCGCCGGCGGACGGCGGCATTTATTCCTTGGCGCGCCGCTGAAAGGCATGCCGTCGACAGAGCCCGTCATGTTGACGCCGCTCGCACCGCCGTCGGAGGAAGACTAACGGGCATCGAGCGGCAAAACACGCAACGCGTTTTGATGAACAGGTCTGATTCTTATGCACTTCCTAGGTTATTCGCACGGGCACGACGACGAGCTTGCCATCGGCGGCTCGTTTTCGGGCCGAACCTGGCTGAATCTCGGTCTGCTGCTGTTGGCAGTCGTTGCCGGCTGGCTGCTGTGGTCCGCCGTGTTCTTTGTTGACGAAACCGAATATGTCTACGTCACGCAGTTCGGCGAGCCGTTGCGGCTTTGCGTGGAACCGGGACTGCACGTGAAGCGGCCCTATCAGAGCCTGTGGCGTTTCGATCGCCGGCTGCAGATGTACGAGCCGCCGGCCCGCGAGATGTTGACGGAGGACAAAGAGAACCTCAACTTCCAGTGGTACGTCTGCTGGCGATTGCCGAGCCCTGCCTTTGCCGCGGAGCAACGGGCGAGCTCCGACGGCACAACGGAAGATGCGGCGGAACGTGGCGGCGCCGCGTCGGACCGGGCGGCGGGCGAAGCGATTGAAAGCTACGTGCGGCGGTTTCTGCAATCGGTCGGGGGCGTGCAAGCGGCCGAAAGCCGGCTGGAAGAGCGAATTCAGGCGGCGATTGCCGCCGAAATTGGTCGCACGCGGCTGGCTGAGCTGGCAAGTCTCGAGGCCGACGCGCTACAACTTGAACCGATCATGCGGCGCGTCACCGAGTCGATGCGTAAGACCGCGCTCGAGCAATTCGGCATCGAGGTGGTCGACGTGCGCCTCAAGCGGTTTAACTATCCGGAGGCGGTCAAGCCGGCGGTGTTTGCAGAAATTCGCAGCGAGCGCGAACGGGTGGCGGTGCAATATCGCGCCGAAGGGGAGAGCGAAAAGATTCGCATCGAGAGTCAGGCGACGCTCGAGCGAGATCGACTGCTGGCTCAGGCTCAGCGCGAAGCCACGCGCTTGCGCGGCGAGGGGGAAGCGAAAGCCATGGAAATCTTCAACGCCGCTCACAGCAAGAACCCCAGTTTCTATCAGTTGCTCAAGACGCTGGAAACCTACCGCAACGTGCTCGACAAACAGACAACGGTGGTGCTGTCGGCCGACAGCCCGCTGATGAAGCTGCTGACGCACGGGCTTCCCGCGGCGCAAGCGAGCCCCAACGGCACGGATAGCCCTGCGCCGATGGCCCAAGGCGAAAAGGATCTCCGTACGCCACAAGCCAGCGCCGCGCCTGCGGTCGCGCCCCGAGGAGCGAGCCCATGAAGCAACTGGCGGCAATCGGCGGATTGGCTTTCCTGGTCTGGCTGGCCACTGGCATTTATTTCGTTCAGCCCGATGAACAAGCGGTCGTGCGGCGTTTTGGCGCCGTGTCGGGCGGTCTGCGAGAGCCGGGGCCGCATTTCGGTATGCCTTGGGGGCTCGACCAGGTCGAGCGTTTTAAGCCGCGCGAGGTGAAGCGCGTGACGATCGGAGCCGCGGCCGCGACCGGCGAAGCGACAGGTTCGCAACTCGCCCAGTTTCTTACCGGTGATCGAAACCTGGTGGGCGTCCGCGCCACCGTACAATACACGATCAAACGACCGCGCGATTTCTTGTTTCAAACGCTCGACGTCGACCGGCTCGCGTCCACCGCCAGCCTGGCGGCGCTCTCGCAGACGCTCGCCAGCGAAGGGGTCGATCGCGTGATGACGCTCGGCAAGCATGACCTGGGAATCCGAATCGCCGAACTGCTGCAAACCCTCGTGGACCGCTATGCGATTGGAATTACGATCCGCTCGGTCGACATCGGCGCGATCGAACCGCCGCCGGAGGTTGCCGATGCCTTCGACAAAGTGGTCGGCGCCCAGCGCGATCGCGAGCAAGCCGTGCATCGGGCCCACAGCTTTGCCAATAAGACGCTGGCCGAGGCGCAGGGCGGAGCGCAACGAATTCGCGATCAAGGGATGGCCGATAACGATCGCTCGATCCGCCGCGCGCAGGGCGAAACGACTCGCTTTGCCAGCCTGCTGGCCGAGTACGAGCGGGCGCCCGAGTTAACCGCCCAGCGGCTGTACCTGGAGGCCATGGCCGAGACGTTGCCAAAGCTGCGTTCGAAATTGATCATCGATTCCGACAGCAACGTCGACCTGAGCATTCTGCCTGAGGAGCCGCAGCCGTGAGGCGAGCCGTTGCGCTAGCTCTGACGCTGGTCCTGATTGCCGGCGCGTTGTATCTGGGTCGCGGCGTTTCGGCCAGGCCGAGTTCATCCGCCGCCTCGCCTGCCGCCTGCCTCGAGCAGATGTATCTGGCCGCCGAACGCGGCGACGTCGAAGCTTATCTCGATTGTTTTACGGGCGCGCAGCGCGAGCGGCTGGAGACCGAACTGCGAGCCGGCTCGCGAGAAGTTTTTGCCAAAGAGATCGCCGCCTCGGTGAATGGGCTGAAGGGACGCGCCATCAATGGCCCGGGCCAGGCGACTATCGAGACTGATCGCGCCAGGCTCGAAGCCGAGCGCATCTATGGGCAGCACGCGGAGCGGCAAGCCTATGACTTCCGCCGCGAAGCGGGCGTCTGGCGGATCGAATCGCTCGGCGCCATCCAGCGATTCCAGCCGCTGATTCCCTACGGCACGCCGGTGTACGAAGTCCCCGCGGAATATTCCGCTGCGGCCGCGGCCGAGAAGTAAGCCTGCTGAGTTCAAGCAGCGCGGCCGTGCCATTTGGGCGCCGTTATCAAGGCTCTCTGGCCGATCGGTCGGCACTCTCAACGACAACCTTGCGGGTGCTTTGCCGCAGGCGCCAGCAGCTCGGAAAAAATCTTTGCGGGTGCGGCTCAATTTCATGTTGCGTTAAGGTTCGCTTTCTAGACTTCACGGGAGTTGAGGCCGCGGCAAACGCGGGCCTTGGCGTCTCGGGCCAAACGGTTTCAAAAGTGGACCTGTTAGGAGTGCGACATGAGAGCCTATTCGAAGTCGGCCGCCTTGGCGGTTGCGGGGGCGATGCTCGGGGCGCTGGGGATGACGGCATGGGGCGACCCGCCCGATGGCGGCCCGCGCGATGCGCCGCCGCCGAGGGGCGATCACGCTCCGCCGGGTCCCTCAGGACGCCGCCCGCCGCCGCCACCGCTGGAAACGGCGCTTGATGCCGATCGCGACGGCGAAATTTCCGGCAGTGAAATCGACAATGCCTCCGCCGTCTTGAAAAAGCTCGATAAAAACGGCGACGGCAAATTGACGCCTGAAGAATACCGTCCGCCGCGACCGCCGATGGGTCCGGGCTTTGAGGGACGACCTCGCGGCGACCGCGACGAGAACGGCCCGCCGCCGCGACGCGAAGCACGACGCGGCGATTCGTCCAATCGAGATTCCGACAACCGCGACGGCGACCGCTCATGCGACGCGAATGGCGAGCGCCGCGGCCCGCCGGAACGTGGCCGGCGCGATCGAGATGGCGACCGCCAGCCTGACGGGGATCGTGATCGTCGAGGTCCGCCGGAAGATCGCGGGCCGGAAGCGCGCCGCGGCGAACGAGGTCCTGGCCGCGATCGCGGTCCCGATGGACCGCCGCGCGATCCGCAAGCCTTTGCTGATCATGTTCTGCAGTTCGACAAGAACGATGATGGCAAGGTGACCGAAAGCGAACTGCCCGAGCAAATGCACCAGCTGTTGCGCCGGGCGGATACGAATGACGACGGCGCTCTCGATCGCGCCGAACTGGAGCGGATGGCCGTACGCGGCGGTGGTCGGCCAGGACGGCGCCCGGGTCCGCCCCATGACGAGGGCGAACGCGGCGACCGTCCCCGGCCGCCGTCCAAGGATTAGGCGTATTGAAGGAAGCGCGGGGTAGTGCAGCGTTCATTCGCTCTGGCTGGACGGATTCGTTTTGTTTCTCCGGGAGCAACGATCGATGCCGGTCATAAATACCCCCGCCGCGCCCCTAAGGCTCATGGTCGTGCTGGTCGCCTGCACCGTACCAGGCACGACCATGGGCTGGGCGCCGCCTACAGGCAATCTGCTTCGCAATGGCGATTGCGAAGAAGCGTCGGGCGATGGCAGCCAGCCGGCCGCCTGGCACTTGCGCGGCGACGCGACGTGGAGCCGAGTAGGGCTGGCCGATGAATTTGCCAGTCGCGGTTTCTCGCTGCATGCGGGAACCGATCTCGATGGCGACGGCCTGCACGAGGCGAAGGCGATCCAGGAAATAACTGACTTTCCGCACGGCCGCGGTCAGTGGTTTCGCTGTTCGCTCCGCGGAATGGCGCAAGATCAATTTGCCGTCGCCCGCGACGATCTGCAGTTGAAAGTCGAATTCTTCGGCGACGGCGGGCGAAACTATCTGGAGAGCGTCACAAAGCAGCTCTATCCGCTCATCGAGCGGGAGCGGCGCGATCTGGCGGCAAACGGCAATGGCGGCAAAGGGGGCGCCGCGGCCTGGAAGACCTACTCCCTGGAATTCATGCTGCCGTTTGCCGAGATCGATGTGTTACGAATTTCAATCGGCTTTCGCTCCGGCGACTCAGCGTCGAATCAGGATGCGTTCTGGATCGACGAGCTGGAGCTGATTCCGCTCGGCTCTCGGAGAGCGGTGGCGCTGGAGATAATTCCGGCGCTGGCTAATGTCGTCCGCCCAGCGATCGAACGCAACTCGCTACGATCGCTGGGCGGCCATTGGTACTGGCAAGTTGAAACCGATTTGGCAGCCAATGTAGATCGCATCTTCACCTGGCGGGACGCCGATCGGCTCTGGTACGACGACGGCGGACGATGGGCCAATCCTTTTGCTGAGAACATGTCGGCCTGGCTTCGCGCCGGCTACATGGACCGTGCTGGCAATGTGGCGGTCGAAGATCGCTGGTTGCCGGACAATATTCAGGTCCGCTTCGAGCGCGAGACGCTGGTGCTGCGGGTCAAAAATCTGCCGAACCACCCGACGGCCAGGTTCCCCGACCTGATCGGCGTCCACGGCTACAATCCTGCGTACATTCAGGAGCAGGATGACGAATACTTTCTGCCGCTGTCGCCGGAGCGAAATCCTGATGCGATCGCGATGAACGCCGGCAATGCCAATCGCGCGCTGCCTCGCGGTCCGATCGGCGTAGCCGTCAACGGCGTGGTATTTTTCAACCCTTTCGATGCAGACGATCGGGACGCCACCGACCTGATGGACCGTTGCTGCGGCCACCCGAGCCCCGACAACCGCTATCACTACCACAAATACCCGGTGTGCGTGAAGTCGCCGTTCGCCGACGAGGGCCTCGAGCATTCGCCCATCGTCGGCTGGGCCTTCGACGGCTTTGCCATCTACGGACCTTACGAGGGTGCGGGCGTGATGGCCAAGGATTGCGACGACAACCCGCTGAACGAGTTCAACATTCACCACGACGAGCTGCGAGGCTGGCATTATCACGTTACGCCGGGCAAGTTTCCCTATGTCATCGGCGGCTGGTGGGGCGAAGTCGATCCCCGGAATCTGCGTCGGCCCCGCGGCTTTCCGCCGCGGCGACCGAAGGCGGACGAAAACCAAGGAGAGCCATGAAGCAACCGGCAGCCGCGGCCCGACACGGAACAGCCGCCGCTGCCTTTTACCCATTTCTGCTGTGGCCGCGGGCCGATTGGCGCCGGGTTCCGGCCGCAGTCTACGTCACATCACGGCGCCATCTTGGGAGAGGCAACCATGGGAGCCTTCAATTGGGCTGAGGATGCGGCTGCGCGCCGCGGGCGTAAGGAACGACGTCTTGGCAGCAAGAAATCGCGCGAGCGCAAGCGTCGGCATTTCGAGTCGCTCGAACAACGGATTGCATTGACAACCAATGTGGAATCGTTCGACGGCACGGGCAACAATCTGTTGCATACGTCATGGGGCAGCGATAACACGCAGTTGTTGCGCATCGCGCCGGCGCAATACGGCGATGGCATCTCCAGCCCGGCCGGCGCCAACCGGCCCAGTGCGCGACTGATCAGCGACGTCGTGTCGGCCCATCCGGCGGGCGATGTCACGAACAATCGCGATATGACCGCCATGATGTACGCGTTTGGTCAGTTTCTGGACCACGACATTGATCTTACGCCCAGCGCGACTCCCGAGCAGAGCTTCAACGTCGCCGTGCCGGCGGGCGATCCTTGGTTCGATCCGCAGGGAACCGGCACGCAGGTAATCCCGCTCGACAGGTCGTTATATGACACATCGACCGGAACCTCGGCCGCCAACGTCCGACAGCAGCTCAATACGATCACGTCGTTCATCGACGGATCGCAGATTTATGGATCGACGGCCGATCGGGCCGCCGCGTTGCGAACGTTCTCCGGCGGCCATCTGAAAACCAGCGCCGGCGATTTGCTGCCCTTCAACACGGCCGGCTTGCCGAACGCCAACGACGCCCAGCTTGTGCCCGATAGCCAGTTGTTCCTGGCCGGCGACGTGCGGGCCAATGAGAACATCGAACTCTTGGCGATGCAGACGATCTTCATGCGAGAGCACAACCGCATCGCCGATCAGATCGCCAAGGATCATCCAGGCATGTCGGACGAGGCCATTTACCAACAGGCTCGGCGCACCGTGATTGCCGAATTGCAGGCTATCACTTTCAATGAATTCCTGCCCGCCCTGTTGGGGCCAAATGCCATCAAGCCCTACACCGGCTATAAGCCGAACGTGAACCCCGATATTGCTAATGAGTTCTCGACCGGCGCCTTCCGCTTCGGTCACAGCATGCTCGGCAGCGATATTGAGTTCCTCGACAATCAAGGCAATCCGGTGCACGACCCGGTGCTACTGCGCGACGCGTTCTTTAATCCCGGCGTCCTTGAGCAAACGGGCATCGATCCGATTCTGAAGTACCTGGCCTCCGACCGGGCCGAAGAAATCGACACGAAGGTCATCGACGATGTGAGGAACTTCTTGTTTGGCCAGCCAGGACAGGGAGGTTTTGATCTGGCGTCGCTGAACATCCAGCGCGGCCGAGACCACGGCTTAGCGGACTACAACACGGTTCGCGCCGCCTACGGCTTGCCGCGCGTGCATCAGTTTTCCGACATCACGTCCGATCCCGCGCTGCAGCAGCAGCTCAAGCAGCTCTACGGCAGCGTGGACAATATCGATTTGTGGGTCGGGGGTCTGGCCGAAGACCATGTGCCGGGCGGCAGCGTCGGTCCGCTCTTCGCACGGATCATTGCCGACCAATTTACGCGCTTGCGCGATGGAGATCGCTTCTGGTACCAGAACCAGTTCTCTCCAGCCGAGGCGCGGCAAATCGACCAGACCACGTTGGCCGATATCATCCGCCGCAATTCGGAAGTGTCGAATCTGCAGCCCAACGTGTTCTTCCTGCATGCTTCGATCTCTGGCCAGGTGTTTAACGACGCCAACGCCGATGGCCGGCGAGAGCCGATCGAGCAAGGCTTGAAAGGCGTCACGGTTCAGTTGCTCGACAGCGCCGGCAATGTCGTGGCGACCACTCAGACCGACGCCCAGGGACTGTATCACTTCGACCACCTCGATTTGGGAACGTATCAGGTGGTAATTACGGCTCCGGCAGGCGGAACGCAAACCACCCCGGCGCCGAAACCCATCGCCATTACGCGCGGCATGGATGTCGGGCACATCGATTTCGGCGTGAGCGGTCTGTCGACGAAGCCGCAACCGAGGCCCACTCCGGCGCCCTCGCCTGTTCCGCCGCCAATGCCGCCCCAGCAATTGGGCGGAATGCTGCGTCCGTTGCACTAAAAAGGATTGCCACGGTCGGGCTCGGTCTTCAGGATCGGGCCCGACCATGGCTGGGGCGGACATCGCAGGTCCAATCAGCACACTCCTGGTTTCGGACGAACGTACAAGCTAGGCTTAGAAGACACGCTGTTTCATCCCCCGCGAACTCGCCCGTATGCGAATTCTGGTCATCGAAGACGAACCCGACCTGCGCCGCATCGTCGGTCGGGCGTTGGCCGAAGAAGGCTATACGGTCGACTCGGCGGCGAACGGCGAGGAAGGGCTGACGAAGGCCAAAATCTACGACTACGACGCGATCGTGCTCGACCTGATGTTGCCGCGCATCAACGGTTGGGACTTGCTGCGCGAGCTGCGGCGTAAAAAAGCGACTCCGGTCTTAATCGTCACCGCCCGCGACGCTTTGCAAGATCGCGTTCTGGGTCTCGATATCGGCGGCGACGATTATCTGGTCAAGCCCTTCGAGTTGAAGGAATTGCAGGCTCGCTTGCGAGCGCTGATCCGCCGCTCGGCGGGAAAAACGAAGTCGTTGATTGAGCTGGGAGACGTAGCGATTGACACCGCGGCCAGAACCGTGGCGAAGCAAGGCGAGCTCGTTCCACTGACCGCCCGCGAATATGCGTTGGTCGAATACCTGGCGCTGCACCGCCGCCAACTCGTCACCCGAACGATGATTTACGACCAGATCTTCGCTGACAACGACGACACGTTTTCAAACCTGATTGAGGTCTATATTTCCAACTTGCGAAAGAAGCTGGGCAAAGAATTCATCGCCACGCGCCGCGGGCAAGGGTACATGATCGATGTTTAGATCGTTCCGGCGGCGAATCCTGGTCTGGCAATCGTTGACGCTGGTCGCGGTCGTGGGCTCGTTCGCCAGCCTGCTGTATTGGAACGTGCGATCGGCTCGGCTGGAAGAAGTCGATGCGCAGCTCGTCAGCGGCGCGCAGGTGCTCGCTGCGGGCTTGAGGGGTTTGCCGCCGCATGAGCTAAGCGGCGATCCGCCGCCGCGCGATGAAAGGGGCGCTCCTGACCGCCCTCGCAATTCAGACCGAGAAGCTGCGCGCGAATTCGATCGAAACCGGCCGCCTGATCGACGCCGCCCTCCGCCTCGCCGTCGTCCGCCTCTAGAAGACTTCGATCGTCCGCCTCGCGAAGACTTCGGACCTCCGCCTGACGATTTCGGTCCGCGGCCTCGTGAAGACTTCGAGCCGCCGCCGAGCCCCGAGCAAACACGACGCCATTCGGAACGCGTGATTGCCGATCTGGCTTTGCCCGAAAGCTTGCAGACTCCTCCGGACGATCCGGCCGGCCCCGCATACTTTCTCATTTGGCGCGGCAGCGGCGATCGGCTTAAAGCATCGGCCGGGGCGCCGCGGATTGCGTTGGCCGACTTGCCGCGGAACCTGGCGGAAGGCGATTACGAATTCGAGCAGCGCCGCGACATCCGTGAGATCGTGCTAGCTGGCCCCGGCGGCTCGCTGGTGCTGGTGGGGCGCCCCGTGGGACGCGAATTTCGCGAGCTGAATCAACTGGCTCTCCGCTTGGCGGTGATTGGCGTCGCGGTGACTTTGGCCGGCGCCTTTGGCGGCGCGGTGCTGGCTCGACACGTGGTGCGGCCGCTGGAGGAGATGAGTGCGACGGCGGCCGCCATTTCCGTCGCCAATCTGTCGCAGCGCATCAACCCGGCGACGTTCGATCTGGAATTGCAGAGTCTGGCGGGAACGTTGAACGAAACATTCGGTCGCTTGGAGGCGGCCTTCGAGCGGCAAAGCCGGTTCACGGCCGATGCCTCGCACGAGTTGCGCACTCCTTTATCGGTGTTAAGCAGTCACCTCGAGTTTGCGCTCAGTCGTGGGACCCTCGATGCCGACCAGCGCGAAACGCTCGAGGCTTGTCAGCGGGCCACTCGGCGGATGAAGTCGCTGGTCGACGCCTTGCTGCTCCTGGCTCGCGCCGATGCTGGCGGCTTGTCGCTCATTCGTCAGCCGTGCGATCTGGCAAGCATCGTCGAAGAGTGCGTCGACATGCTGCGGCCCTTGGCGGTAGAAAGAGGCGTCGCGTTGACGCTCCAGGCGGATGCCTGCGAAGTCGAGGCGGACCCGGCGCTGTTAGGGCAGTTGGTCATGAATTTGCTGACCAATGCCATTCATTACAACCGCGCCGGCGGACGCGTGCTCGCATCGGTCAGCGCCGAAGGAGGCCAGGCAGTGCTTGTCGTCGAAGACTCGGGACAAGGGATTCCGCAGGCGGACCAGCCGCATTTGTTCGAGCGGTTCTATCGCGTCGACAAAGCCCGCTCCCGAGAGGACGGCGGGAACGGCCTGGGACTGTCGATCGTCAAGAGCATCGTCGACGCCCATCACGGCGAGATCTGCGTGGCGAGCACGCCGGGCCAGGGCAGCCGCTTTACCGTCCGCTTGCCGCTGCATGCCGCAGCGCCAGCTCCGAGTTCAGAAGAAGCGGCCGTCTAGCGCGAGCGAAAAACGATTCCTTTGCGGCGATTCGAGCGTATCATGCTGGGATTGCCGGCAGGGCGGCTGCCGGAAATCATCCTGGGGAGATTCTTGCATGTCGCTCTGGATTTTACTGCTGGCCGTTTGCCTAACCGATGCGCCGGGATCGGCGTTTGCAGGCGAGGAGCAGGCCTTGCGCCTGCCGGTGACGCGCGATACGTGGTTTTCGAACGTCGGCCAGGAAGCCGACTGCAACCTGGGCGGCGCTTCCAAATTGAAGGTGAAGTCGATTCAAGAGATGACTCTGATCGATTTCGATCCTGAGCCGCTGCGAGGCAGGGTGATCCGCCGGGCGACATTGCACGTGCGCCTGACCAGCCCCGAACCATTGCGTCGCATTACCATTAGCAGTTTTGCAGCGCCGTGGGTGGAAGGGACTGCCGAAAGCTACGCACCGCAAGCCGGCAGCTCGACGCATCGTCATCGCGAGCATCCCGACGTCCCTTGGACTTTTCCTGGCAGCGATTTATGCGATGTCATTCTCGGCCGCAGCGGCACGCTCTGGCATTCCGCCGACTCGACGCCGCCCGACGAGAACGGCTGGCAGCAGATTCCCGTCGATCCGCGCGTGCTGGCCGCACGCACGGCCGGCATTAGTTACGGCTGCCTGGTTTTTGACGACACCGGATCGGAATGGACTCGCGAGGGGGAAAGATTTTCGCTCCGGCTCTTTCCCAACCGCTTCTTTGCCAGCCGCGAGGCGGGCGCTCAGCGCGCTCCTTACTTTACCGTGGAATTGGGAGACAAGGACGACCTTCCGCCCGAACCGCCCGAGGATCTTGCCTCCGATGCCGCCGATTTGCCCCCGGGCGAAGCCTATTTGACCTGGCAAACTCCGGCTGATCACGGTCCGGCCGGCGTCATCGGGTTCTTCGTAGAGATCGACGGCAAAGAGGTTCCGCGTTATTTGATCCCTGCAGCCGATGCATCGGGCAAGCGAGTTTCCATGCACCTGCGCGATTTGCCGTTGGCGCCGGGCGCCGAGGTCGTTGCCTCCATCTCAGCCGTTGATGCTGCCGGCAATCGCAGCGCCGCGGTCAACAAGACCGTTCGCGTTTCCGACCGCCAACCGAAATCGCTGCCGGAATTTTCCTTGCCTGAGAAAGCTGCGGTCGGCCCGCTGCCTCGCCTCGGATTCGCTGAAATTGCCGTCGTCGACGCTCTGGACAAAGTGCAGCCAGTCAGCGGCGAACTAATTCCGCAGGAGCCGAACGGTTACCTGGCGAGCAATCATCTCTGGAACGCCAAGGCGCGGAAGATCGAGCTGTTCGCAGCCAAGAATGAGTTCGTCGATTTTCAATTGCTTGTGCGCGGTTCCCAGCAAAGCCTGCAAGTCGAAGCGTCGTTCGACGCATTCCCGGTCGACGCTGCTACCGGCCGCTTGCATTACGTAAAGACGCGGCGCGGCCTGCTTCCCGATCCCGTCTTGTCCGCCGACGCCGCTGTACGTGACGTCGACGACAATTCGCTCGCTGCTGCGGCCACGCGCGGCTATTTGGTTGAACTGTACGTGCCTCACGTCGCCAAAGCCGGAAAGCATGAAGGCATGCTGAAACTGCGACTGGGAACGGATGAACTCGAGCTGCCGATTTCCTTGACGGTTTGGGATTTCACGCTGCCTGACTTCCTCAGTTTCTTGCCGGAGATGAATTGCTATGGCCTGCCGGCCAACGAGCGCGATTACTATCGGTTGGCGCATGTGCATCGGACGGTGCTCAATCGCGTGCCGTATCATCAGAACGGCAGCATCGCGGAAGGCTGCGCCCCCAAGTGGGACGGCAGCCGCTTGAATTGGACCGCTTGGGATCGCCGGTTTGGCCCATACTTGGACGGTTCGGCCTTTGCCGATATGCCGCGAGCCAATGTGCCGCTGGAATGCTTTTACCTGCCGCTGCACGAGAATTGGCCGAGTCCGATCGAGGGCGCCTACAACGGCAGCTACTGGGCCGATCAGGGTTTTCCGGCAAGCTATCGCGAGGCGTTCGTTTCCGCCTCGAGGCAAATGGCGGCGCATTTCGGCGAGCGCGGCTGGCGCGACACGATCTTCCAGTGTTTTCTGAACGGCAAGAATAACTTCAAAGCCAACGGCTGGTCGCGCGGCTCATCCCCCTGGCTGCTGGATGAGCCGGCCAACTTCCAGGACTATTGGGCCTTGCGCTACTTCGGCCTCGCCTTTCATGAAGGGGCTTCTCAGGCCGACGCGGGCGCCAAGATGTTTTATCGCTGCGATATTTCGCGGCCCGAGTGGCAGCGAGACGTGCTGGACGGTTTGCTTGATTACAACGTCGTCGGGGGCGCCTTCCGCCGCTACCGGCGAATGGTGCTCGACCGCAAACAAGCAACAGGGCAGACGGTTGTCGAGTATGGTTCAACCAATGCGATCGAAGACAGCAACGTGCAGCCGGCCGGCTGGTGCGTCGACGCCTGGACGCTCGGCGCCGACGGCGTGCTGCCCTGGCAGACGATCGGCCGCGGCGAATCGTGGCGACAAGCAGATGCGCTAGCACTTTTCTATCCGAGCGGCAATCCAGAGGTCGCGCCGGCGCCCTCGTTGCGGCTCAAGGCTTATCGGCGCGGGCAGCAAGACGTCGAATACCTGACGCTCTGGATGGAGCTCACGCAACAACCTCGATGGGCGGTTGGCCAAGCGGTGCGTGAAGCGCTGGCACTAGTCGGCGAGCGACGAGGAACGGGTTTTCAAGGGGGCGAAGATGCGGGCGTGATTCAATACGCCAAGTTGCTTCCCGCCGACTTGTGGAAGTTGCGCATGCGGATTGGCCAGGAGCTTTCCCGCCGCCGCCCGGCCGCCTCGCGCCGGCTGGTAGAGTTCGCCGGGAGTTCTCACGCAGCGAACTGAGAATCATGCGGAGCCGCAAACGTCGGAGTGCAAGCATGTCGCTGCTAGCACCGACGGCAGAAGCGCTGCCTCGCCCGACTCGCCGCGCTACTGTATAATTGTCCAGTAGCTCGTTGTCGCGAGCTGCGCATGTTTGTTGATTCGCAGAGATCGACCGTGGTTCTGCTCAATCAGCCGGCAAATTCGCCGGGACCAATCGGCAATGCAGAAATTGCGAGTGCTTTGAAAGAAGCGGCCAGCCTGCTCGAGTCGCAGGCCCAGAATCGCTTTCGCGTCGCCGCGTACCGTCTGGCTGCGCGCACGATTGAACGCCTGAGGCGGCCGGTACAAGAAATCTTCGACGAGCAGGGGTTGGAGGGGCTCAAGACGCTGCCTGCGATTGGCGAGTCGCTCGCACAGTCGATCGCAGAGTTGCTCTCGCGCGGGCGATTTAGGCGGCTCGAGCGGCTGCGCCAAGAGAGCCGCAAGGCGGACGCCTTAACGAGCTTGCCGGGTATTGGAGCGGAGCTTGCCGAGCGCATCCGTATCGATCTCGGCGTGGAGACGCTCGAAGATCTGGAAAAAGCGGCATTCGACGGGCGATTGCGGCGAGTGCCTGGCATTGGCAACAAGCGCATCCGCGCGATCCGAGAATCGCTGGCCGTTCGGCTCCATCACGGCAAGACGAAGCGACCTGGAACGCAGCCTCCCATCGATGCGCCCCCGCCTGTCTCCGAGTTGCTGGAGCTCGATCGCGAGTACCGCGAGCGGGCCGCCCGCGACCGATTGCCGCGCGTCGCTCCGAGGCGGTTTAATCCCGCGCACGCGGCCTGGCTGCCTGTCATGCAAAGCGACCACGGACTGAGGCGCTATCGCGTGCTCTATTCCAACACGTCACGGGCCCACGATGCCAGTTCGGCGCCTGACTGGGTCGTCATCTATCGCGACGATGGCGCGACCGGGCAGTGGACGGTGATTACGTCGCGCTACGGTCCCTTGCGCGGGCGTCGAGTCATCCGCGGCCGCGAACGCGAGTGCCGCGAATACTACCAGTCGCAGCTCGAGCAGCGGTGGCTCGATCTTTAGCTCGCCGCCCGTCGGTCCCGGGCAGCCGAAAAAGAAAAAGCCGCGGGCCGGGTTGCTGGCGGCCCGCGACTTTAGGTGGAGGCGAGCGGAAACTCGCCCAAGCATTTTATCGGCCGGCGTCGACCGCGCAACCAGCTTTTTTCTTACAAAATCGTTTGACTTTACCGGGGCGACA
>JAICIG010000159.1 GCA_025924495.1 Pirellulales bacterium
AGCGACTCGTAAGCAGCCTGCCGCCGCCCGCACCGGGCGTCAGTCCAACTCGTTCAGGGCCAACCGCAGTATATGGTAAATCGACGCTTGAACTTCTTGAATCCGCGGGATGTAGTCGGATCGAACGACAAAGGAATAATCGGCGAGTTTTTCCTGAACGAAATCGCCGCCGTCGTAACCTGCGAGTCCCACGACGAGCATGCCGCGTTTTTTCGCCTCGCGCAAGGCGATCGAGACGTTCTTGGACTTTCCACTCGTCGAAATGCCGACGGCGACGTCCTGGGGACGACCATTCGCGATCAATTGCCGCAAGAAAACCAACTCGACGCCGACATCGTTGCTGATCGCGCTGAGATTGGCGGGTTCCAACGACAGCGAAATCGCGGGAATGGGTCGCATGTCGTCCGGCGGCGCCACGCAATCGAGCATCAGGTCGTTCGCGTCGGTGGCCGAGCCTCCGTTGCCCATCGTCAACACGGCTCCGCCGGCATCGATCCTCTGGCGGACGGCCAAAGCGGCTTCGGCTAGTAGTTCTCCCTGTTCCGCTGCGAATTGCGTCCTCAATCGCTCGTCTTCGGCCCCCTTTTGCCGGATCGAAGCCGCGACATCCTTCAGCACGTCTCCGTGGCGCGCCGCTTCCTGCGATCCGAGAAAAGGATAGAGAAAATTTGCCGCCCCCACATCTTCTCCGCCCGTCTGCCGCTCGAAAAACACATGGACCGTTTCCCACAAAGTGTGGTACATCAGCTCGGTCAGTTCCTGGTGGATGAACGGATCTTGCGAGGCGGCGGGCAGCGGTTGATCGTCTAGCCGGCCCGGCCAGAGGCAGACGAGAGCTCCGCGACGGCACAATCGATCGAGCGCTGCGCTAAGATCGGCATCGCCTTGCGGCGGGGCGAAGCCCATCGCAATGTCGTCGGGCCGCGCCAGCGCCTCGAGCATGCGATAGGGCGCCATGGAAAGATCGAGCGCCGGCAATGCTCGCTTACCGACGATCACTGGATGGACGAATTCGACGGAGACATGCTGTGCGTCGGTTGCATAGGCGCCCACGCCTGCCGCCAGCAGTCGCCCGCCGCGTCGAAAACGTTCGGCCATTTCCTGGCAGACGGCGGCCAGCGCCTGGCTGTATCTTGGAATGTATTCGCTCGAGATTCGGTTGCGCAACGCAAATTGTGAACTGACAAACTCGCGAATTTCATCCACAGTGTGCATAGGGCCATGTTCGCTCAGCAGATGCGAGGCAAGGGATCGCCGATCAACATATCGACTACCCGCACGCCGCCGTAAGAGGCCCGGGCCAGCACTCTTGCGACCGTGCCCTGCTGGAGCTCGCCCAACAAACATGCTCGCTCCCCTCCGGGCGTTGAAAGCAGCGTTGCGAGCGCCGACTGAGCTGCGTCCTCGGCAACCACGGCGATGAATTGTCCCTCATTGGCGACCTGCAGCGGATCGAGTCCCAGCAGTTCGCAGGCCCCGCGAACGTTGTCGTCGACCGGGATCGACTCCTCATCGATGATCACGGTCATTTGCGCGTCGCGGGCCAACTCGTTCAGCACGGTCGCCGCTCCGCCGCGCGTGGCGTCGCGCATCCACTTGACTTGTGCGCCGCAACTTTCCAGCAACGCCTCGGTCATTTGTGCGAGCGGGCGCGTATCGGAACAGATGTCAGTCTCGATGTCGAGTTCTGCGCGGGCGAGCATGATCGCCATACCATGGTTGCCGATCGGCCCGGAAAGCAAGACGCGGTCGCCTGGGCAAACGCGGTCGGCGCCTAAGTTCGCGTGAGCATTCATTGCGCCCAGGCCGGTCGTGCAAATGTACAAGCCATCGGCCTTGCCATGCTCGACGACCTTGGTATCGCCCGCTACGACCGGCAGACCCAATCGCTGCGCCGCTTGGGCCATCGCGGTAATTTCCTGCCGAAGAATCTCCGCGGGCAAACCGGCTTCGAGAATCAACGAGGCGGTAATGGCGACCGGCCTGGCGCCGGAGACCGCCAGGTCATTGACCGTGCCGTTGATCGCCAATTCGCCGATCGAGCCGCCCGGAAAGCGCAATGGCTGCACGACGAAGCTGTCGGTGGTGATCGCCAAGGCGGTCGCTTGCGCTGGCAGAATGGCGGCATCGCAGAGCGGATTGAGCCAGGAATTGGACAACAGCGGCCGAACCAGACCTTCGATCAGCCGCCGCGAGGCTTCTCCGCCGGCGCCGTGCGCCATAGAAATCTGCTTATCGTGAAACGCCACAGCCCCAATCGCCGAATGCAGCGTTTCAGGATTCCGAGTGTCACCCAACGCGTTTATCATTCCCATCGCCCCCGTTACCCTGTCACCGTCGGCAGCGACACTCGCCCGTATTTGAAATGCGCGGCGCAGGCGCCCTCGGACGACACCATCAGCGCGCCGATCGGGCGCTCGGGAGTGCATTGGCCGCCGAACAACTTGCACTCGTGAGGCTTGAGGACTCCTTTGAGCACTTCGCCGCATTGGGCCGCTTTGGGGTCGGCTACGCTCACTCCGCGGATCGACATGGTTTTTTCGGCATCCCAGGCGGCGAAATCGTCGCGAATGCGCAGCGCGGATTGAGAAATGAAGCCCAGCCCTCGCCACTCGAAGTGCGGACGAACTTCGAAGACTTCGGCGAGCGCTTTGAGCGCAGGCAAGTTCCCTTGCCAAGGCACGGCGCGTCCGTATTGGTTTTCAACTTTGTTCTCGCCCGCGCGCAGTTGGCGCAGAATCATCACGAGAGACTGCAAGATATCGGCCGGCTCAAAGCCGGAGACGACAATCGGGCAGCGATAGTCTCGAGCGATAAACTCGTAGGGCCGACAGCCGATTACCGTCGATACATGTCCAGGACCGATAAACCCATCGAGCCGCATATCCGGCGAATCGAGAATCGCCCGGATCGCTGGAATGATGGTGACATGGTTGCAGAACACGGCGAAGTTTGTCACGCCCAGCGCGCGAGCCTTTAGCAGGGTTAACGCGGTCGACGGCGCCGTCGTTTCGAAGCCAATCGCGAAGAACACCACTCGCCGCTGTGGGTTCTGCTGCGCAATCCGCAGGGCATCCAAGGGCGAATAGACGATCCGTACATCGGCGCCGCGGGCCTTGCTTTCCAGCGGGCTGCCTTGCGAGCCCGGCACGCGCATCATGTCGCCGAAAGCGGTAAAGATGCATTCCGGATCGTTGGCCAACTCCAGTCCGTCGTCCATGCGTCCCATCGGAAGCACGCACACCGGGCAGCCTGGGCCGTGAATCAATTCGACATTATGCGGCAGCAATTCCTTGAGACCGAACCGAAAGATAGCATGCGTATGTCCCCCGCACACTTCCATGATTCGGTAATGTCGGCCGGTTTCTGCCAGGCTGCGAATCTCATTCAATGCCCGGCGCAGCACTTCAGGGTTGCGAAACTCATCGACGTACTTCATGTCAAGCGCCTTCGCCCAGAGAATCCGCCACTTCGTCGCGCGCTTCGCTGGCCGCTCCCAATTGCATCAGTAACTCGAGTTGTTCTGTTGCCTGATCTTGACTGATTTTGCTCATGGCAAAGCCGACGTGGACCAGCACCCAGTCGCCCAGACGCGGAGGATCCTCATCCAGCAAAGCGATGTTGACCTTGCGTCGCACGCCGAGGATGTCGACGGTCGCCTGCTGGCTCCCGTCATGGCAGAGGTCGCTGATCTGGGCAGGAATCGCCAGGCACATACTTCCCACTCGGCAAGGAAATGTTACGAGCGCGGTCGGATAGACCGACATGCACGGCATTAACCGCATGTTCCCGAATTGTTGAACCGATCGCTCAGACTGTCAACATGCCGGGCGCCGCGACGTCCATCTATCCCTCCTTCTTGCTGCCAGGAGAATCGCGACGAAAGACAAGCAAAATGGCATAGTTGCGGAGAAGTCGCCCGATAGGATGGACTTCATGCTGGAATAGCGTCGCTCCTTGACTCGCAGCAGCGGCGCGGGTTGTTTTGTGGCCGGTGCATTAATTTGACCAATCGTGGCGGAAACGTCACAATGCACGCGGACGTCGGCCCCAGGATCTTCGCAGCCCATTTCTGAAGGGATCGACGATGCACGAGCTTTCGATCGCCAGTTGTCTGGTCGACACGGCCTGCGAAGCGGCCGCTCGTGAAGGGAACGTCCGCGTGACGAAGTTGGCGCTCCGCGTCGGAGCGCTGTCAGGCGTCGTCAAAGAAGCCCTGCAATTCTGCTTCGATCAGTCCGCCGAAGGCACTGCCTGCGAAGGGGCTTTGCTGGAGATCGAAGAAATTCCCATCAGCGTCATGTGTCCGCGCTGCCAGTCGCAGCAAGTGTTGCCCAATTTATCGCATTTCAGTTGCCCCGAGTGCGGAACTCCGACGCCGCAGATTGTCAGCGGCCAGGAATTGGAGTTGGCGTCCATAGAGGTATTGCCGAATGCAACCGCGCATCGTTGAACTGCGTACCAAGATTCTGAAGAAGAACGACGAGCTGGCGCGGGATATGCGTGCAGAATTCGCGCGGCGCGGGGTGTTCGTGGTGAATATCGTCTCGGGGCCGGGAGCCGGCAAGACGGAACTATTGAAGCGCACGCTCGAGATGCTGTCGTCCGAATTGCGAGTAGCGGCCGTCGTCGGCGATCTGGCGACCGAGAACGACGCGAAGCGGCTAGCCGCGAGCGGCGCGCCCGTGAAGCAGATTCTGACAGGTACGATGTGTCACCTGGAAGCGGAGATGGTGAGCAACGCAATTTCCGGCTGGGACCTCGATCAGATCGACGTGCTGTTCATTGAAAATGTCGGCAACCTGGTTTGCCCGTCGAGTTGGGATCTCGGAGAAGATCTCCGCGTGCTGTTATGCGCGTCGACCGAGGGGGAAGACAAGCCGCTGAAGTATCCCACGCTGATCAACACGGCGGATCTGGTGGTGCTAAGCAAGATGGATTTGGCCGCAGCCGTCGACTTCGACGTGGCCGCTGCCTTAGGGAATATCCAACAGGTGCGTCCCGGGGCGCCCATATTGCAGGTTTCCGCAAAGACCGGACAAGGGATGGCGGAATGGATTAGCCATCTCTATCAGCGGCGCAAGGAAAAGCTTCGCGAGGCGGGCCAACAGCGACAGCAAGGCCAGCGCAATCAAGCAGCAGTCGGGATGGCGAATTAGTCACTACGGCGGCACAGGCAACGATCAAGCAGTCGCTGGGGGGCAATAGCAAACGCGTTATTAGTGCACTGAACGAAAGGATATCGGCTCGCGCGAGCGCGAGTTTCGGTCTGCTGAAAAGGCGAGCGAGATCGGCCAAGGGGTTCCCCGCTACCGATGGAGTGACGCAATCATGGCAGAAACGACGACGCCTCTGAAACCGCACGACGGCCGTCCGCCCGCGGTCAAAGAAATTCATATCCTCTGGATCACCGCCGGGCTAAGTTGCGACGGCGATTCCGTGTCAGTGACAGCCGCCATGCAGCCCAGCATCGAGGACGTCGTGCTCGGAGCCGTCCCGGGCTTGCCCAAAGTGCACCTGCATAACCCGGTGCTGGCTTATGAAGTCGGCGACGACTTCATGAAATATTGGCATCTGGCCGATCAAGGCAAGCTCGAGCCGTTCGTGCTGGTAGTGGAAGGCTCGATCCCCAATGAGGAAATCAAGGAGGAGGGCTATTGGGCCGCCTTGGGAACCGATGAAAACACGGGCCAGCCGATTACTACCTGCGAATGGATCGACCGCTTGGCGCCGAAAGCGCTAGCGGTAATCGCGGCAGGCACTTGCGCTGCGTACGGCGGCATCCATGCCATGGCGGGCAATCCAACCGGCTGCATGGGGCTGGCCGATTATCTCGGGTGGAATTGGCGGTCAAAGGCCGGCTTGCCGATTGTGAACGTCCCCGGCTGCCCGGTGCAGCCCGACAATTTCACCGAAACGCTCTTGTACTTGCTTTATCAAGTCGCCGGCATCGCTCCGATGATTCCGCTCGACGACAAATTAAGACCGACCTGGCTGTTCGGCAAAACGGTCCACGAAGGCTGCGACCGCGCGGGGTATTACGAGCAGGGCGACTTCGCACACGAGTACGGCTCGCCGAAGTGTCTGGTCAAGGTCGGATGCTGGGGGCCCGTAGTCAATTGCAACGTCACGAAGCGCGGCTGGATGGCCGGCATCGGCGGCTGCCCGAACGTGGGCGGCATTTGCATCGGCTGCACCATGCCCGGCTTCCCCGACAAGTTCATGCCCTTCATGGACGAACCGCCGGGCGGCAGCATCTCCACGAACTTGGTAAAGAGCTACGGCGGCGTCATCCGCTGGCTGCGCCATTTCACCAACACGACGCTCAATAAAGAGCCCAAGTGGCGCCATCCTGGGCGCAAATTGGCCACCGGATATCACCAGACGACTTACGCCTCGGTAGAAAGGAAGTGAAGCGATGGCGACCGTAGAAAAACAACCCGAGGCGGGAACCAGAAAACTCGTCGAAAAGTCGTGGGATCCGATTACGCGGATCGTGGGCAGTCTGGGCATTTACACCAAGATCGATTTCGAGAACAAACAAGTCGCCGAATGCCATAGCACGTCGTCCATCTTTCGCGGCTACAGCATCTTCATGCAAGGCAAAGATCCGCGCGATGCGCACTTCATTACCAGTCGCATCTGCGGCATCTGCGGCGATAACCACGCCACCTGCGCGAACTATGCTCAGAACATGGCTTTTGGCGTCAAGCCGCCGGCGCTCGGCGAATGGATTGTCAATCTGGGCGAAGCGGCCGAATACATGTTCGACCACTGCCTTTACCAAGAGAACCTGGTCGGCGTCGATTTCTGCGAGCAAATGGTTCGCGAGACGAACCCCAGCGTCTGGGAGCGAGCGAAATCGACCGCGGCTCCGCATGCAGGTGATCATGGTTATCGCACCATCGGCGAGATCATGACCGCGTTCAATCCCTTCTCGGGCGAACTCTATCGCGAAGCGCTGCAGATGAGCCGGATGACGCGCGAAATGTTCTGCCTGATGGAAGGCCGGCACGTGCATCCCTCAACGCTTTACCCGGGCGGCGTGGGGACGGTGCCGAGCATACAGAACTTCACTGATTACCTCGTGCGATTGATGAAGTACGTCGAGTTCTTGAAGAAGATCGTGCCACTGCACGATGACTTGTTCGACTTTTTCTACGAGGCGATCCCTGGTTATGAGAAGGTCGGCCAACGGCGGGTATTGCTCGGATGTTGGGGCTCGTTCAACAACCCCGATTTCTGCGATTATCAGTATCGCAACATGAGCAATTGGGGCCGAAAGATGTTCGTCACGCCAGGGATCATCGTCGACGGGCAGTTGGTCACTAACGATCTGATGGATATCCATCTCAATCTGCGCATTCTGCTCGGCAGCTCCTATTACGACGACTGGCAGAACCGCGAGACGTTCATCAAAACCGATGCTCTCGGCAATCGCATCGATCAGCGCCATCCCTGGAACCAGACGACGATTCCGCGGCCGCAGAAGCGCGATTTCGGCAACCACTATACCTGGGTCATGTCGCCGCGCTGGTACGATCAGCGCACCGGCGATCACTTGGCGCTCGATACGGGCGGAGGGCCGATCGCGCGTTTGTGGTCCACGGCATTAAGCGGCCTGGTCGATATCGGCTACGTCCAAGCCACCGGGAACAGCGTCAAAATCCGGTTGCCCAAGACAGCCATGAAGCCCGAGGCGGAGTTCGAATGGAAGATTCCGCAATGGAGCAATGCGATCGAACGAGATCGGGCTCGCACTTACTTTCAGGCCTATGCGGCGGCGGCGGGCCTGTATTTTGCCGAGAAGGCGATGCAAGAAGTTTATGCTGGCCGCACCCAGACTTGGTCGGAGTTCAACGTACCCGATGAGGCGCTCGGTTGCGGCTTCCATGAGGTGGTCCGTGGAGTGCTTTCGCATCACGTGGTGATTCGCGACGGTAAGATCGCCAATTATCACCCGTACCCGCCGACCCCTTGGAACGCCAGTCCTCGCGACATCTACGGCACGCCCGGTCCCTATGAAGATGCGATTCAGAACACCCCCATCTTCGAAGAGAACGGCCCCGATAACTTCAAAGGAATCGACATCATGCGTGCCGTGCGGAGCTTCGATCCGTGCCTGCCGTGCGGCGTGCACATGTACCTCGGCGGCGGCAAAACGCTGGAAACACGTCACGCCCCCATGTTCGGTTTGCAACACTAGGTCAGTAGGGAAACGCCGCATGACGACGCAAACAAGGGAAGAACAGCAACTCGGCGATCGCATGGACCGCCTGCAGCAGCTTTTGCAGGAATGTGAAGCGGCCGCCGATTCGGTCTGGAAAGCGAAGATCAAGGAGATCGTCGAGACGTTGCTGGAGTTTCATGGCAATGGATTGTCGAAGATTGTCGCCTGTCTGGAAGAGTCCGGAGCGCCCGGCCGCCAGACGTTAGATGAGATCGCCAAAGACGATGCGGCCCGCAGTCTCCTGTTGTTGTATGATCTGCATCCCCAGGGCTTCCGCGAGCGCGTAGAAGCGGCATTGGAGCGCGTCCGCCCGCTGCTCGGCTCGCATGGCGGCGATGTGGAATTGTTGGAATGCTCCGACGACGGCGCTGTGCGGTTACGATTGACGGGCAATTGCCATGGCTGCCCTTCCTCGCAGCAGACGCTCAGGCATGCGATCGAGGAAGCGCTCTATGCCGCCGCCCCCGAGATCGCCCAGCTTTACGTCGAAGGGGTCGCCGAAGCGGAGCCCGTCGGAGCGGCCGGCGGCGGATTTGTACCTTTATCGGCTCTGAGCCTGGCCGGTTCCCGCACGTCGTCCGAGCCCCTGTCCTCTTAGACAAGGATCCATTAATGTTTTCCCGCCGTCAAACTCTTCCGTCACACGTCTCTGGAACGAACAAAGGCGAAGAACAGGTGCAAAAGCATGGCGCCGAGCCGGGGCGTCGCGTGCGAGGCGCTCGTGGTTACCGTACGCCCCGCGATTCGACCTCGATTAACCCGGAGTCGCACGAACCAATCGATCCGGCCATGCCCAGCATTCCGCCTCAGTAGCCGAGGCATCGCGATGACAGGTCGTTGGAAAATGCATCGGACGGCGTCGCGTCCAGGAATCGAGAGCGAACGCAACGTTCCGGCGGCGCTCGCAACATTGCGCGCGTGGATGCGCCCGCAGCAGCGCGTGGAGCGTTGCGAGTTGTGCGGCGCCGAGTTGCCGGCGGAGCATCAGCACGTGCTCGACCCCTCGGGCGGAAAGCTGGCATGCGCGTGCGATGCGTGCGCGATCTTGTTCAGTTCGCCAGGCGCCCCTTTTCGAACTCTGCCGCGGCGACCTCGCCGTTTAACCAATTTTTCCTGCACCGATGCGCTGTGGGCAAGTTTGGGGCTTCCGATCAATCTGGCCTTCTTCCATCACAGCCAGCGAGCCGTGCGCGTGGCGGCCTTCTACCCGAGTCCGGCCGGAGCCGTGGAATCGTCGCCGCCGAGCGAGGCTTGGGAGACGTTGATCACGGCCAACCCCGTCCTCGAACAATTACAGCCCGATGTCGAGGCCTTGCTGGCTAACCGCGTAGGTGCTGCACAGCAGTGGTTCCTGACGCCGATCGATGAGTGCTATAAGCTCGTGGGCATCATTCGTGAAAACTGGCGCGGGCTGGGCGGCGGACCGCAGGTCTGGGCACAGGTGGAAGCGTTTTTTCGCGGGCTCCAGCAGAAATCCCTTCCCGCATGACGGAGAACTCCATGCCCGATCTCGACTTCTCCGTGCAAAGCGCGGCCGCACTCCCCTTTGCCGCGGCGCCGCACCTGTCGTTCAAATTGTTGCTGCGCGACGCGGCCCTTTCGCCTGCCGCCATCCATTCGGTCGTGCTGCGCTGTCAGATTCGCATTGAACCGACGCAGAGGCGCTACGAGGCGCCGGAGCCCGAACGACTCTTCGAACTCTTCGGGCAGCCGCACGACTGGGAACGCACGCTGCACAGCATGTTGTGGACACATGTCACACTGGTCGTCCCCGGCTTCCGCGGCGAAACGCAGGTGGAGCTGCCGGTCCCGTGCAGCTACGATTTCAACATCGCGGCGACAAAATATTTTGCGGCCTTGTCTGGCGGCGAAATCCCACTCTGCCTGCTGTTCAGCGGAACCGTGTTTTACGAGGGCGCCGAAGGCGGCTTGCAGGTAGCCCAAATCTCTTGGGAAAAAGAAGCTTCGTTTCGCCTGCCGCTCGACGTCTGGAAGAGCATGATGGAATGTTACTATCCGAATCATATTTGGGTAAGCATGCCCGCCAAGGTCTTCGAACGAATCAATGCCCATAAACGTCGTCAGAAGCTGACAAGTTGGGAGCAAGCGCTAGAGAGTTTGCTGCCCGAACTCGAGGAGCAGCTGCAGTCATGAATCAAGCGCTCATTGATAAAATCATCGGCGCCGTGCTGTACGAGGGGTATCTCCTCTACCCTTATCGTCCGTCGATCAAGAATACCCTGCGCTGGACGTTTGGCGGACTTTACCCCCGCTCGTATGGCGGCGTGCCGTCGTCCAGCGAAGGCTGCAGCATGCAATGCCAGTGCCTGGTCGTTGGAGATTTAAATACGCGAATCGAATTGGTCGTCGGGTTTCTGCATCTGATCGAACGTAAGATGGAAAGCACGAGCGGGCAGCAGGCGCCAGGCGCGGGGCTGAACGATAAGCGCCCCTTTGACTCGTGGCAAGAAGCGATGGAACGGAAGGTGCCGATCGAGGCAGCGCCGATCGACCAATTGCTTGGAAAGGCGCACTGCTCACCCTTTGCTTTTCCCGCGCAGACCAATGTGGATTCGCTAGAGCCCTCGCCCGATGATTTTGTCGCAGCCGCGCCGCGCGAGCAACGCGCCGTCCAAGGGCTGATCGAGTTGAGTGCGGAACCACTCGACAAAGTGGCGCCCGATCGGCAGGCCTTCAAGCTGACAGCGCGCGTTTCTAATGAAACGCCTCTCAACGAAGCGCAGCGGCAGAGCCGCCATGAGGCCCTGCTTAGTTCGCTCGCGTCGACGCATCTCCTCGTGTCGGCCCGAACCGGCGAGTTCGTTTCGCTCATCGATCCTCCCACAGGCTTGCGCGAGGCAGCATTGACGTGCAACAACACACGTTGCTGGCCGATCCTGGTTGGGGATCCGTCCGACCACAGCACGATGCTAGCGCCGCCGATCATTCTTTACGACTATCCGGAAATCGCGTCAGAAAGCCCTGGCGCGTTGTTCGATTCGACGGAGATCGACGAGATTCTCACCTTGCGGATCATGACGCTCACCGACGCAGAAAAAGCCGCAATGGCGATGGCCGATCCCCGAGCGCGCGCGCTGCTAGAACGCGTCGAGTCGCTTCCGCCTGAACAATTGCTGGCCTTGCATGGCGTAACTCGCGACTCATGATCAAAAGAATCGGGTCAACAATGGATGCATTTGACGCCTGGCAGTCTTCGCACGCCGCTCCTGCTCTCGAGAAAGTTCGCCGGGGCCATACGGAGCTCCGGCCCGGCCAACGCGTACGGCTCGCGCCAGGGGGCGGCGCCGATATTTTCGACCTGGTATTGAAAGGAAAGATCGCCACGATCGCATCCATCGAACAGGATTTCGAAGGAATCATCCATCTCGCGGTGACCGTCGATGACGATCCGGGCCGCGATTTCGGCGAGATGCTGCAACCGGGACACCGCTTCTTCTTCAAACTGGACGAAGTGGAACCGCTGGGCGACGAGCGAGGGAGCGACCTCGAATGACGCCTCGCATCCTGGTCGCTGGCATCGGCAACATTTTTCTCGGAGACGATGCATTCGGCGTGGAAGTCGTGCGCCGACTAGCAAGTCGGCCGATGCCGACGGGCGTATTTGTGGTCGACTTCGGCATTCGCGGTCTCGATCTGACCTATGCGTTGCTTGACGGTTGGGACGCCGCGATTTTGATTGATGCAGCCCCGCGCGGCGAGCCGCCGGGAACACTGTATGTGATCGAACCCGCGGTGGAAGGACCTACGGAACAAGCGGCGACGCTCGACACGCACGCGATGGATCCCGTCCGCGTGTTACGGATGGTCGCCTCATTGGGCGGTCGAGTGGATCGAGTGCTCGTTGTCGGCTGCGAGCCGACTCCGCTCGGCGAAGACGACTTCCAGTCGGGGTTGAGCGCGCCGGTGGCGGCGGCGCTCGGCGAAGCGGCTGCCATCGTCGAATCTCTCATTGCCAAGATTCTCTCGCGATCATGCGACTCGGTCCTGAAGTGAGTTGCCCTTGCCCATTCAACACTTTACGCCTGAGAGGAAGTCATGAATCTGTTGCAACACCGCGAAGAGCGCCGGCAGATCGGCGCCGGCACGCTCATTGCCATCGGCTTACTGACCTGGCTATTTGTAGCGATGCTGCCCGATCTGCGACGTTATCTGCGAATCCACAGTATGTAGGCTCGCCGTTCGTCCGGGTTGCTCACTGGTACGGCTGAAAGGCACGACCGAACTGCAAAGGAAGTCGTCATGCCCTCAAACAGCGAAAGCCGATCTCCGGATCAGCGTGGCTGCCCCGTTTTTTTGGGCTGGCTGCCGACTCATAACTTCGTTGAGCCTGCGAATGAAGTTCAGCGATGGTGGCCCTAGCCTGCAGGCGCCAGTCCAGCTTGTTCCAGACCACGTTGGATAACAATGAAGATACTACTCCGTCCTACGGAACGCCGTAACCATTTCACAAAGCGAAATCAATTACCGCTCCGTTCTGGGATCCATACACCTGAGATCGACTGGTCGCTATTCCCGTCTCGCTTGCATGCCGCCCGTCTGTGACTTATGGTTACGATACTTGTTCTTTGCACGCCGCCGATATCCTGGAAGGAAGACTTACTCGCGAATGGCCAAGAAATCAACCAAAGAGGGCGCAAGCAAGAGTGATCTCACGCGGGAGTATGTGGCCAAGAATCCGGGGGCCGGGCCTAAAGACATCGTGGCGGGCCTGAAGGCGGAAGGCGTTGAGATTAGCGCGGCCTTGGCCAGCAAGATCAAATACGACAAATCGCGAAAGGACGGTGGCAAGAAAACACGTCTCAAGGCAGGTCGCATCACTGCCAGGTCGGCGACTAGCGCCTCGGTTCGAGGAAACAAGGCCGAGGCCATCCGACAGGCAGCCAAGTCGCTGGGCAAGAAGGTCCGACCGCGAGACATCATTGCCATGCTCAAAGAGCAAGGTTTCGAAGTCTCTTCAGCCCAGGTTTCGACGACCTTGAAGGCGATGGGCATGCGCCGCACTCGCCGAGGGCGGAAACCGGCAAGCGGGCCGACAGGAGCCTCGCATGCGGCGAGCCGTTCTGAACCGGTCACCATTGAAGACCTGATCGCTGCAAAAAAGCTGGTCAACCAGCTTGGCAGCGCGGAGGCCGCATCGCGCGCTTTGTCAGCGCTCGCGCGGCTAAGCTGATCGGTCGGTTAGCAGCGCCGGTCACGAGCCATGCCCCGTCGGTAGCCGCCCTGCTATCCGTTTGCGAAGCGGCCATCCGCCGCTTTGAGCCCGCATGCGTTTGCTACCAGTAATCCGTCTCGTTTCAATGCCAGGAGCAGCAATGCGGCCGGCGATGCTGCTTGCGATGTCTTCCGATCGGATCGACGAAGTCCTCGAAACTTGACCGACGTCTGCCGAGAAATGATATTGCGTAGCAGCCGCGGGCCAATCCGCGGCGCGTTACCACGCAGATTTACTTGAGGCTTCTGGGATGATTCGGTTGCGCCAGCCCACCGTGGTTTCGAACTCCCCGAGTTTACTACGTGGCTTACTACGCAGAACAACTACACTCATCGTTATCTCGGTTCTCGCAGCATGGCCACTTAGCCAGACAAAGGCCGAGTATCACGGCAAAGAATCGAGTGTACCAAACATCGTCCTCATCCTTGCCGATGATAAGTATGAGTACAGTGAGCCGAGTGCTCATAAACCTCGAGAACCATCGATAAAACCGCCGTTTTGCCGGCGATTCCAAATCACCGGGGATTGCGGCAAATTGGGGCGAATTACGGGCAATTAACTACACTTTGCTACACTGCCGCCAAATCTCGGCGCCCGCTTGGCGAAACTGGATCGCCAGCGCTTAGCATGCTTCGCCAGCGTGACTCCTGGGAATCTGTGCAGAGACGTGGGGCACCCCATGTCCCGAAATCAGTTCGCAGGACGTTCAACGTCTTCCTGGCAGTCCTGAGAAACTTTGCCGATTAGTCCGGCCGCCTTGAAACCAGCCAAAGAGCGCCCTGACAGTTAGCATCGATGCGATGGTGATCATTGCCGACCCCCGTTGATCGGAACCAGCGCGACCGGGCGGTCCGGCAATCTCGCCGAACGCGTCGGAGAAATGGCTAACGTAGTTGAGTCCGTCGTCGATCGAGACAGGCACAGATTGAGGCTTAGCAAGTTCGAGTCTGCTGAAAGACGTTCTAATCCGAGCCCCGTTACACGACTGCCCATCAGGACGGAACGGTACACTTCACGAGCAGCGACGTGGATGCGATGTTGCCCGCCGACGCCACCTTGACGAACGGCGTCGGCAGCTTCAACGTCACGCTGGAATCGTGGGGCAATCAAACTGTAGCCGACAATGGTGTTTCCGTACTGGTCCTGCGCCGTGACCGTCACGGCAAATGTGCTTGCCACAACCGTGCTCAAAGGAACCGTTACCAGGGAGTGGTCAATGGGGGCAGGCTTATAATAGACACCGGCGATCTGGTCGTTATGGGGCACACCGCTCGATGTGACGAACCGGTTGACCGGGACCCGGATCACCGACGCCGGACTGGTCCGTTTGGCATCGCTGAGCCAACTCCGAGTTCTCTGGCTGGCCAAGGATAATATCACGGGCAGCGGGCTGATTTACCTTTCGCAGCTCCGTCATCTTGAACATCTTAGTTTGCAAGGAACCCGGATCGGAAACGCTGAGCTTGCTTCTCTAAGCGAACTTCGGTCCCTCACTTGGCTAGCTCTGAACGACACCAGCATCGACGATGGCGGCGTTGAGGCGCTGTGCGAGATGTCGAATCTGCAGGCCCTGGGAGTGCGAAATTCGGGCATAACTGAGCAAGGCGTGCGTCGACTCCAGCAGGCGCTGCCCCATTGTAAAATCACATACTAGCCGAATATCCAAGACCACGGCTTGCCGCTCGTTTTCTTCACTTCCAGCAGGTGCAGCTCGCCGTCGATCTCGATGAGCTTGTCGAACGTGCCGGCGATTCGATCGCGGACGCTGTAGATCGTCTTCTGCATCGCCCGCGTCTTTGAACCGGTGTCGGCGACGAAGCGGACGTAGGAAATCAGGGCTTTGTATTCCTCGGCGTTCCAATCGCGGGCGAGGATGGTGCTGCCGTTGTCGATCTCTTGCGGCGCCATCAAAGCCAGGACACAAGAAGAGATGCAGCAGGTAGGCACCGCCGGCCCCATGGCCAAGGGCCAGCAACGCGGCGCGCAAGGCGGTCAACAAGGCGGTCCCGCGCCCGGGGAGAATGGCGCCTCAGCGTCGAGTCATCCGACCATGCTGCAGCCGCAGGGACCGGTCAGTAACTACCTCAATAGCGTCGGGCCGAACACGCCGACGACGCCGCAAGAGATGTTGCAGACGGCGAACTCCATGGCCGACGAGATGCTCGGGC
>JAICIG010000160.1 GCA_025924495.1 Pirellulales bacterium
CGCCTGTTTGGGTCCAGATGAGTACGGCGCATATCTATGGCGATCCGCCGCAAGCGACTTGCACCGAAGATTCGCCGCTGGGTTATGGCCTGGCGCCATTTGTAGGCAAGGCGTGGGAGGAGGAGTTTCGGGCGAGCGTGATTCCTGCGCAGCGCGCCGTCGTCCTGCGCACCAGTTTTGTGCTTGGTCGCGATCGCGGCGCGGGCGCTGGCGCGCTGACGAAGTTAAAAACTCTGGTTCGATTCGGTCTTGGGGGCCGAGTCGGCTCGGGCCTGCAGGGAATCAGCTGGATCCACGAAGCCGACTTGAATCGGCTCATCGAGCGTGCGCTGACCGATCCCGCCATGCAAGGCGCTTACATCGCTTCGTCCCCTTGTCCCGTTCCGCAAAAGGACTTCATGCGGGAACTGCGCCGGGCCGTCGGCATGCCGATTGGTCTTCCCGCCTCTTCGTGGATGGTCCGCATTGGCGCGGCATGGCTGATGCGAACCGATCCCGAACTCGCCCTCTATGGCCGCTACGTGATTTCGAAGCGCCTACGAGAGGAGCATTTTGCGTTTCAGTTTCCCCAACTCCGCGATGCGCTCCAGGAGCTTTTTCAATCGAGTGTGCAGGAAGGAGGAACACGAGAGAGCATAACCAAGCAACAGCCCAAGTTGGTCTCTTGCCAATAGTCGCTGGGGAAAGGTGGTTCCTCGACGACGCAAAGCGTGAGAGCCAGGCAAAACAGCACCGAGTTCCGCGCGCGCCTAGCCCGGCGGTGGAAGCAGCAAATCGGCGACGGCAATGGCAATGCCCATCAAAGCGCCGCCGGCGATTAGGCCGGCGCAGATGGGCTCCTGGTTCTGAACGACGACCTGGTTCATCCGCGAGTCTTTGCTGAAAAACAGCTTCTCGGTCGTCCAAAACAGAAGCGAACCGATGAACATCGAGAGGCAGGTATGAAAGGGAATCAGGAACCCCAGCCCCATGGCAACGGGCGAAAGGGGAAAGCGGTTCTGCGTGATCATCCGCCAGATTTCCAGAAAGATGCCGACCACAATGCCCGCCACGGCGGCATATCGGGCGCTCAGCCTGATGTTGTGAATCCCCTCGCCGAGCACGTCGGCGACGGCCTTCCAGACGATCGCCGAGGGCATTGGATATTTTTCGGTGTCCATCTGGTAAGGAACTGACAACTCCGTCGCCAGCAGGTCGGCAGGCGGCAGTTTGAGAAACACCAGGTAAAAGATCGGAATCGAGAGCACGGCGCCGGCAAAGATGCCCAAGACGTGCCCAACGGCCTGCTGACGCGGTTTGGCCCCCAGCATGTAGCCCGGCTTAATGTCTTGGAGCAGATTGGCGGCGTGGCTGGCGACCTCGCCCGTAATGCCCGCCGTCATCAGATTGACCTGCTTGTTGCCGGGCGCCAAGGCGCCGAACGTCAGCTGCGTCAGCTTACCCATCGCGCCGATCGGGGTGATTGACGTGAGACCGGTCGAATTGATGGCAATCAGACAGAACAAAAAGACCAAGGCCAGGGCCACAATGGAGAGCCAATAGTCGATGCCGAAAAACTTGTGGGCCATCACGGCGATAATGGCGCCAATCACCGGCACGCCGACGACCGACACGCTGAGCGGCAGTTCGATATGCGCCAGCACGTCGGCCTGGCGGTCTTCGCGGGGGAACACGGCGCTGCCGAGCTTGGTGACGGCCGCCCACAGCACTTTCGGCTTGCCGAAGAACGCCAGCAGCGACGCGGCGGTCATCATCGCCACGCCGCACCATAGCGACCAGAACGTAATCTCGCGAAAGCCGATCATGCCCTTGGCGTTTGGCGTGATGTCGCCGCGATTGATCATGATCGGCGCGAGCACCGCATAATTGATTGCGGCGCCGATCATGATCGACACGCCCGTGCGAATGCCCATCAGGCCCCCGGCGCCGACCATCGGCAGATCGAGTTCCGGCCGCAACGTCAGGCTGGTTACCGGCGTGCCCATGATCTCTGGCGTGCCCGTATGTTTGTAGACCCATTCGTCCAGGAACTCGGGAATATGAAACTTGAAGTTTTCTAGTTTTAAACCGCGTCCGACCGCGGCCATGATCGTTTCGCTTTGCAGCAGCTTGACGATCCCGGCCAATCCGGCGAACGAGACCAGGAGCGTCGCCTTCAGCAGCCCGCTGCCGGCATCGCCATGATGCAACGAGTCCATCACGATGCCTGCCGCGCGCCCTTCGGGGAAGGGCTGCTGTTCATCATTGATGAATCGCCGTTTGAACGGAAACGCGAACAGCACGCCGAGGATCGCCAGCACGATCACCCACGACATGAGCTGCCACATCGGGATCACATGTTGCGTCACCATCATGTAGGCCGCCAGACTCGACGTCAGCGGCGACGTCATGTAACCGGCCGCCGTGGCGATCGACTGCATGGCGTTGTTTTCAAGAATCGTGAACTCGCGGGCCAGGCCAATGCCAGAGAGGACCTTGAATAGGGCGAACGCGAGAATGACCGAGGTAATGCCGACGCCCAGAGTCCAGCCCGTCTTCGCTCCGATGTAGATATTGGTCAGTGAGAGAATGGCGCCCAGGCTCATGCCCGTCAGAGCCGAACGGATTGTGAGCTGCGGCATGTCGCCGCGATAAACGTTCTCCAGCCACCAGCGGTCTTTTTGCTCCAGCGACCAGGTGCGGATTTGCTCCTCGTTCAACTCCTGAATGGCCACGCTATTTCTCCTTGCCAGCGGCGTTCAAGCTTCCACGTCGCAACCGCTCCGGAGGAATTCAACCTGCGCGGCTGGGAATCTTGGAACCAGTCGTTGGCTGATTGTAACGTCGGCGCATTCGCCGGGCCACGGCGGATACACGGGCAAGCGTTCGAGAGCGAATCGCTAGACCACCACGGTGCGATTGATCAGTCAGAGCAACGTTGCGGCGACAGCATAGTCGGCTTTCGCTGTAAGCTAAATCACGTCCTTTTGCGGAGCAAAAGGCGACTCTGGCGGCGCGCAAGGCCCTTCACAGAGCGGCCAGTTCCAGGAATCTAGCCGCGAACTTGGGACCTGTCCCGGTGTCTTCATGCTTGAAAAAGACGTACGCCTGATTCCAAGGCTGCGATCGGAGCCGCTCCACCCATTCGGCAAGCTGTCGCTTGGAGTACTTTTTGCGGCGCAATCGCACATAGCCCCAACGCGCCGTGCTGATCACCTCACGGCAGGGAACTTCGTCCGTATCGGCGATGCACAGCGCACAACGGTTGGCCCGCAGGCAGGCGAGCACGTCGCTGTCGAACCAGCTCGCGTGCCGGAACTCGAAAGCAACTGGCGTCCGCTGCTCGAGCAGTTCTAAGAAGGCTGCCAGGCGGGGAAGGTCTTTCTTGAAGTTCGGCGGCAACTGAAACAGCAAAGGGCCCAGCCGTTTCTTCAACGCCTCGGCCGTACTCAGGAATTGAGCTGCCTGCGCCTCGACTTCTTTGAGACGTTTGCGGTGAGTGATGGTCTGCGGCGCCTTCAGCGCGAACCGAAACCGGGCCGGCGTTTGTTCGGCCCACGCTTCCAGCGCGCCCGGCTCGGGCAGCTGGTAAAACGTGTTGTTGATCTCGACCGTGGCAAAGCGCTCGGCATAGTATCGCAACATTTCCTTTTGCGGCAGCTTGGCGGGATAAAAACTTCCCTTCCACTTCGGATAGCTGTAACCGCTAGTGCCCACGAAAAATCGCACGCGTGTTCTCCCCGCGATCTCGATAGAGTTTGTTACGACCGCCATTTAATTCTAGTATTTGGCCTTGTGACAACTCTTGTCGGAGCAAAAGAAATGTCGTTCCAGGTAGGTAAAGGCCTTGATCGACGCACAACCAAGCCGTGATCGCCGTTGCCCGCTACCCAGCGAGCTGCTACTATGCATAGAGTCCTTTATCTAGAGATTCCACGCAAATTCATGCAGCAGCGCTAAGCCAATGGTTGATATTTCCATTTCGACCGACTTGGAGTGCTGTTGCTCGATAATCGTTGGCAGCGTACGCCCAACGGCGAGCGGCGCGGGCGAATTCCCGCCGCCCTAGACTTTCTGACCCGCGCGACTTTTTTTTCGCGCGAGGGGCGCCCGCCAGGCATTTGGACGGATTCATTAACCGTCCAAGGCTTTTTTCCTAGCCTCCCTCCCTGACGTTGTCGTGCAACCCGCGCGGCGGCGATGTCTTTCAAGAGTCCGAGAACCACGATGCCCGAGTCCGATCCTTTGATTTTGCAAGAGGCCGCCCGCCGGCGCACCTTCGCCATTATTTCGCACCCCGACGCTGGTAAAACCACGATGACGGAAAAGCTGCTGCTGTTTGGCGGCTGCATCGATGTGGCCGGCGCCGTGCGCGGCCGCAAGACGCAGCGCACCGCGGCCTCGGACTGGATGGAGCTGGAAAAGCAGCGCGGCATCTCGGTCAGCTCGACGGTCTTGGCGTTCGACTATGAGCATCACCGCCTCAATTTGCTCGATACGCCGGGACACCATGATTTCAGCGAAGACACCTATCGGACGCTGATGGCGGCCGATTGCGCGGTGATGGTCATCGATCTGGCGAAGGGCGTCGAGACGCAAACCGAAAAGCTGTTTCAAGTCTGCAAGCTGAGGCGGATTCCCGTGCTGACCTTTGTCAACAAGGTGGACCGGCCCGGTCGCGAGCCCTTGGCCATTTTGGGCGAGATTGAATCGAAACTGGGCATCGAGCCGGCGCCCGCCAACTGGCCCTTGGGCATCGGTCCCGACTTCTGCGGATTGGTGGAACTGGGCACGCGTACGGCTCATTTCTTCGATGAGCGCAACAACGATTCTCGGATTGGCTTCCGCTCGCAACCGTGGGACGCAGTGGGCGAAGACGCGATGCGAGCCGGCGTGATACGTCACGCGCGCGAGGAAATCGAATTGCTTGGCGCCGCGGGCACAACCTTCGAACGTTCACGTTTCTTGGCCGGCGAGATTACGCCGGTCTTTTTCGGCAGCGCGCTGACCAATTACGGCATTGAACATTTTCTGCGGGCATTTCTCGCGCTTTGCCCGCCGCCAGCCGCACGGAGCAGCGACTGCGGGTTCGTGCAGACGGCGCAGGCTGAGTTCACCGGCTTCGTGTTCAAGATTCAAGCCAACCTTGACCCGCGGCACCGCGACCGGATCGCCTTTGTACGCGTCTGCTCGGGCAAGTTCCGGCGCGAGATGGAAGTCTTTCACCCGCGCACCGGAAAGAAGTTGAAACTACGGCGTGCTCACCGGCTGTTTGGCCAGGAGCGAGAAACGGTCGACGAGGCGTTTCCCGGCGACATCGTGGGCCTGGTGAATCCGGGCGAGTTTCACTTAGGCGACACGCTCTGCGAAGGAGCGGCGGTTAATTTTGATCCGCTTCCCCAATTTTCGCCCGAGCATTTCGCGGTGCTGCGCTGTCCCGACACGGGGCGGCGAAAGCAGTTCGGCAAAGGGATGGCGCAATTGATCGAGGAAGGCGCCATCCAGGTTTTTGCTAATCGCAGCGCCGTGCGTCGCGAGCCCATTTTGGCCGCGGTGGGCGAACTGCAGTTTGACGTTGTCCGCTTTCGCCTAGAGAGCGAATACAACAGCCCGACCGAAATCGAATGGCTTCCCTATAAGCTGGCCCGCTGGGTATCGGCCGACGCCGAGACCGTGCGAAATCTAAAGCTGCCTTACGCCGCGAGCGTGGTCGAAGACCAATTGGGGAATACCGCCGTCTTATTCTCGTCGCGGTGGGAGGCGGAATATTGCCAACGTGAGAATCCCGACGTGGAGTTTTCCGCCATTCGCAGCTCTAGCCAAAGGCGGCCCGTTGACAGCGCGCAGGCATTGCCGATGAGCGGCAAGCTGGCTTCATAACTTCCGGCGGTGCACAATTCATCGTGCGGCGGCCTGCTGAAAATGGCGGCCAACGCCGGCCTCTCTCCTGCCCATGAACCCCAGCCGTCGGCGGTGCGGGTATGTAGTTTTCGTAAGAAACGGCTCGTTCGGGCTACCAATACTTCAGGGAAGGAAGCTCGGAATTGACCGACGAGAACCTAAAGTCGCTGTTCAAGAGCTGGCTCAGCGACCATGGCGGCGCTGTGCTGAAGGTGGCGCGCGCCTACACGTTCACGACTGAGGACTGCCAGGATCTGGTCCAGGAAATCCTGCTTCAGGTTTGGCGATCATTGCCGCAGTTTCAAGGTCGGGCGAGCGCATCTACCTGGTCCTACCGCGTGGCGCTAAACACCGCGCTCGGCTGGCGCCGCAAGGAACGCCGCCGACGCGCACGACAGAAACCGGTTCTTGAAGTTGAAGATTTGTCCGCGACGGGACCGGACGGCGCCCGGCAGATGGTCGAACGCGAAGCGGTCGAACGACTCAATGCTGCGATCCGTCGCTTGCCCAAAACCGATGCGGCCCTGGTTCTGCTCTACCTGGACGACTTGAGTTATCGTCAGATGGCCGAGGTGCTGGGCATCTCCGAGAACAACGTAGGAGTGAAGCTGAATCGAGCGAAGAAGGCATTGGCCGAATTGCTGAAAGAGGAACCGGATGAGTCCTGACGACTACAAACAAGCCTGGCGAGCGCAGTCATCGCGCATCCATCTGGCGATCGATGCCGATCTGCTGGTGCAAGAGGTGCAACGCAACCAGCGGTATTTCACTGCCATGATCTTTTGGCGTGATGTTCGTGAAGTCGGCGTGAGCCTCCTGCTGGTTCCCGTGTGGGTGTATCTGGGCGTAAAATCCGCTCTTCCTTGGACATGGTATTTGGCGGCGCCGGCGCTCTTGTGGATTGCCGGCTTCATGCTTGCGGACCGGATGCGTCATAAGCCACAACCGCCGGAGTTGGGCGAACCGCTTCGCCAGCGCATCGAGGGCGGGCTTTTGCAAGTCGACCACCAGATTTGGCTGCTTCGTAATGTATTTTGGTGGTATTTGCTGCCTCTGGCGCTGGCGATCGTAGCCTTCTTTGGCCAAGTCACGTGGCAGCAGCGATCGGGAGGCTGGGGGACGGCTGTCGCCGCATCCGTCATGGTCGCCGTGTTCGTGCTCGTTTTTGCCGGCATTTATTGGCTCAATCAACACGCCGTTCGCACCGAGTTGTTGCCCCGCCGCCAGGAACTCGAGGCGCTACTGCTGAGTCTGAGCGATGATAAGTCTGAGGGGAATTCTTCGGGAGCAACGTCGGCTTGAGTATTCGCGGTCGGCCGAGCCGATCGTCGGTGGGCGGACGATGCGACCAGCGGCTACCCCGTCGGCGCGCCGTGGCTGAGCCACTCGTCAAATCGCGTCGAGCCGACTCGCGACGGGCCGGCGGGGACGAGGCTTTGGTCGTTCACCTCGACGCCGTAGTAACGCGCGTTGGCGTCGGTGATCACCTGTCGGTCGTCTCGATGCGAGCGCAAGAACCGTCGAACGAGTTCGTCCATGCATATGACTTCCGGGCCTGCCAGATCGACCACGGCATTCAACGGTTCCGCCTCAGCGACGTTGGCCAACTCCGCCGCGACGTCATCCGACACAATGGGTTGCATCCGAACGGGCGGTAGCCGAAAGGCGTCTCCGTCAGTCGCTGATTGGGCGATCGCGCCGACGAACTCGAAGAACTGCGTCGCACGGACAATCGTGTAGGGAATCTTCGAGGCTTTGATCAGGTTCTCCTGGGCCATCTTCGCGCGGAAATAGCCGCTTGCCAAAAGATGATCCGTGCCGACGACCGACAATGCCACGTGGTGTCGCACGCCCGCAATCGCTTCGGCAGCCAGAAGATTTCGCCCCGACGTCTCGAAGAACGCCATGACGGCGTTGTCTTCCCACACGGGCGCGTTTGCGACATCCACGACGACTTGCACGCCCCTGAGCGCTTCGGCCAGTCCTCCGCCGGTGACAACGTTGACGCCCGTCGACCGAGAGGCGGGCACAACATTGTGTCCGCGCTGGCGCAGGTTTTTCACGAGCTTGGCGCCAATCAGTCCGGCGCCGCCGATAACCACGATCTTCATGCCGAATCTCCTCTCAAAAACTCCGCGTCGAGGTCCGCCCCAAATCGGTTCAGCGTCCTATACCCAGCCCTGGCAGCGCCCTCGATGCGTAGCGATACGACCTGGAATGTCCTGCTTTAAACGAGATGCGGCCCCGACGTGCTGAGAGGCAGTGAGCCGACAAACCCGGATCACTCATGACAACAATCAGCATACCGCAGCGTCACGGCGAGCGGTGGTAGATTCCGTGACATTGCCGCTGTCAAACAATGATGATTTCGAGTCGGCGCGACAAGACGCTGGCCGAACTCCTTATCGCCACAGTCTACCGTTGGCAAGTCGGGCTGCGGCGGCGGCTCGAAAACACGACGTTCGTCAAACAGGGACTGGAATTTCCCGGGAAGAAAACGTCGTGAGTGACGACTTCAGGATTTCCACCGCCAGGGCGTCGACGCTATTGGCCGTGTTCCCCAGCACGAATACGCCGAATTGAAGGTCTTCGGTGAAGCCGAGATACGATCGGAAACCGCCGGTCCCGCCGTTGTGCCAGATGATGTTTTGCGCAAGTTCGTCGTCGAACGAACGAATCCAATTCGTGCCAATCGCCAGCCCGGCAGTATCTTGGAACAACTCCCGATGTGATCGGCGAATCGCCTCGTCGATCGGGGTCGGAACGAGGCCCATGTTCGCCTTGAGGAATGTCATCATGTCGCGGCCCGTCGAGCGGATGGCCCCCGCGCCGGCGAGATGATTCGGCAGCCGCCACTCGTCGCTCTTCAGCCCGAAGCTCATCGGGCCTAGCTTAAGGATCGCCCGATATTTTGCAGGCAGCCGGCTGCAGGCCCGCTCGTCGAGTGCGATCATGGTTCCGTGCATCCCAAGAGTCCGGCAGATGCTGTCCGTTACCAGCGACTCGTAATCCCATCCATGGCGCCTGGCGAGAACGAACCCGAGCAGCCCGGCGCCGAAGTTTGAGTATTCGTACCTGGTTCCCGGCTCGTGATTGAGTTTGACCATCGCGAGCGCCTGGCGAAATTGTTCCTCGGTGTAGTCGCGATAAGGATCGTTGCCGAGCAATGTCAGTCGAATCGCGTCCATGAAGTTGAGCAGGTTGGCGGGAAGCCTGGGCAATCCCGACGTATGGGTCGTGCAATGCCGCAGCGTGATCGCCCGCGCGGGTTCCGGCAGCGTCCAGCCTTCCGGCAGCAGGCGCCCAATGCGGTCGTCGAGATCCAATTTTCCGGTTTCGATTGCTTGAGCCAGCAAGATTCCGGTGAAGACCTTGGAGATGGAGCCGATTTCGAAGATGGTCTCCGCATCGGGAGCCTCCATCCCGCCCACCCGGAGAGCACCGAACCCGCCAAGAAACTCCTCCTTCCCCGCGATCGCGCCGACGACGAGGCCGACGTGCCCCGATTTGCACGCGCGATGGGCGAACTGCGTCACGATCTCGGAAAGTTGAACGCCTTCCGCGCTCGGGCGTAGCCGAACAACGCGGCGAGGAACGGCGGAACGGTACAGCTTCACGCCCAAGACCACCCAAAACAGACCGACGAACGTGTTAATCCATGCTCCGGGCCGAATCCAAGGTGCAGGAGTGAGGGCATGGACGAGGGTCGCTGCCCCTGCGCAGAACCAAAAGATACCGCCGTTACGTACAATTCGGGCAGAGACGGACAGCTTTGTCGTCATGCGCGCCGATGCTTTCGAGTTCCCCTCACCGGCCGGGCCGACCCTACGACGTTTGCGCCATCTGCTGGGCAGATCGAGGGCGGTTAGAAAGGTGATCAGCATACTGAAGCCGATCAAAAAGAAAGGCCAAATGAAGGGATTGAACAGAATCATGCAGTCGACCTCTCACGACCTGGCAGAATGACCAGCCGGCGCCCGGTCATAAGATTAGTCGCCGCTCGCGGCGAGTCATTACGAAAGGCGAGGAAGAAACTGGAAAACAACGCGAGAGGGCAGCCGGACCGGAACGACCGTTCTTCCACGGCCCAGGCCGCTGATGGAACGTCTCGAAGGCGAATGCCATGAACCAAGCCCACGGTTCGGAGGGTGGAGAGCATACCAAGTTAAGGCGGAGAAAGTGGAGAGCCGAATTGCGAAGATCTACTCTCTCCTTTCTCCCTTCAACCCTCGATTGCCCTTTGGGCAATCGAGGCGACAAGATGTCAATTGGACTGCTGGCGTCCGGGGTTGGAATGCCACGCTACAGAGAGTTTTTGCCGCAGCATCGGAAGACGCAAAATCGCCGTAAGCCACGGTGGGGCGACACCGCGCTTTCACATGGTCCCTCGCCATCATCATCATTTGGCTTGGGATACGATTTCGCTAACTTCCTCAGGCGAGTATGAGAAAATCGGGCGAATCTCGGCTTCGGAATCGCTCAGCGGGCAGCGCTTGACCCAGGCAATGGCCTCGTCCATCGATTTGACCTGCCAGATCGAGTAGCCGGCTACCAGCTCCTTGGTTTCGGCAAATGGGCCGTCCGTAACGATACGGTCCTTTCCGGAGAAGTGAACACGAACGCCTTTTGAGCTAGGCTGCAACCCTTCGGCGGCGAGCACGACTCCTGCTTTGACCAGTTCCTCATTGAATTGTTCCATCGCCTCCCACATTTCCGCGGTCGGCATCACCCCCGCTTCGGTATCCTTGGTGGCCTTGCCTAACACCATGACTCTCATGTTTTGTCCTCGCTTGTGTGCAAGATGTACTTCCCATCGTGACTTGCTCGGCAAAGCGATTTGCCGAGCGTTCACGTCATGGTCGAACGGGCCAGGGCGAAATCGACACCCAGAACAGATTTTCCCCAAAACATCGCTATTGAGTCATTTTCTTGTGTCGCCAGAGCAATCCGCCGGCGCCCCTCAAAAGTTCAAGTCCCGTCGCCAGTTGCTTCCGCAACCAGTGGCGGGATCTGAGTTTGCGAAACATTTGGGGCGGCAAGACGCCGTTAGGACTTCTACAGCTCGATCGTGAGATTGAAAACGCTGGAACCACGGACCTGGCAACGAATTTGTGGCTGATTGACCTGCCTTGTTTACCCCCAAGCGTCGTTCGTCGAACGGATGCGAAACGCAACGGGCGAACTAACTGATGCAATTGGTTTGGCGGACGCCGGCGCATTCACTGGCCGAGTTGGTGGATCTATGGGCGCCTGTTTTCGGCGGTCGATTATCTGAAACTGAACGGGCTGCGAGCCGCCTTGATGGAGCATCTCGACAAGTTGATGCAGACGTTCGACGTTTATCTTGGTAATGAATTGGCGCTGTACAGCAACCTGGCCGGACTTCCGGAGTGCCCAAAGAATCAACCCCCAAGCTTCGCCGCCAAACCAGACCGCCCCTTCGACGTGCTTGCCGAAGGGCTCTTATTTCGAAAAATAGTCGGGGCGACAGGATGGCTATTAAACTCTTTGTGGCAAGTGTCCGCGACTGGAATGTTCTATCTTATGAACTGAGAGACCCACGCAATGAGTTTGTAGAGCACTTGCCGGCTATCAACGTCCCGCAATGACGAGGGTTGCGATGCTGATCGTGTTTGGAGGCCTACCAGGAACTGGAAAGACGACGCTTGCTCGGGAGTTGGCTCAGCGGCTGACAGCAGTGTACCTGAGAATAGATACTATCGAGCAAGCCATCGTCAATTCGGGCGTGTTGTTGGATGTTGGTCCGGCAGGTTACTTCGTTGGCTATTCCGTTGCCGCCGATAATTTGAGGCTTGGGTTAACCGTTGTCGCTGACTCCGTCAATTCGTTGGCCGTCACGCGGGAAGCATGGGGCGAGGCGGCGAAATCGTCTAAGGCGGCTGTCACCGAAATCGAGGTGATCTGCTCGGACCTCGCTGAGCATCGCCGAAGAGTGGAGTTACGAAAATCGGAGATTTCAGGGCATAAACTACCAAGTTGGCAAGACGTGATGAACCGTCAACATGAACCTTGGACTCGCGGACATATCGTCGTCGATACTGCCACTCTTTCCGTCGCGAAAGCGATCGAGATGATCATCAACCGCCTTTGAGCAACGTCAATCCGCTTATTGCCCCAAACAATCGACGGCGAAAAAGGGGCGACAAGACGGCGATTGAACTTTTCACCGCCGGTGTTTGCGCGATGTCGGCGGAAATAGCGCAGGCTGTCGAGGTCCTTGCGACGACTTCTGTGTGAAGCTTGCAGGCGATTGACCCAGCGCCTCAAGACGCATAATCTGTTCGGCAGCGCGTCGGGGCGCTGCCGTGTCCGCGGAGAGGACTGAGTCCACCCGGCTGCGAGCGATGATCGATGGCTATTAGGCTGACGAACCTTCTTTCAGCCCGTGACGCGGACGCCGGGTGCACTGAAAGGAGGTCCTTGTGACCCATTCTAGTCTCTCAGCAGATCGCCAGTGGCCCTACCGGCCCGACTTCAACCAGTTCAAGCGTCAGGCGAAGGAACTGCTCAAAGCCTACCGTTCCGGCGAGGCCAACGCAGTTGCCGAGGTCCAGCGGTACGAACAGACGCCCGAACCGGCCGCTTTTGCTTTGCACGACGCGCAGCGCGTGCTCGCCAGAAGCTACGGCTTCCCGAGCTGGCAGAAGCTGAAAAGCTACGTCCAGACGATCCAGCCCTACTGGCGGCCTCTTGAACCAAAGTCGGATAACGATGCGAACAAGTTCCTGCGCCTGGCGTGCATCACTTATTTCGACGGCGATCATCCTTCGCGGCGCGTGCGGGCTCGGCAGCTGCTTGCCGCGAAGCCGAACCTCGCCAAGGCCAACCTCTACACCGCTGCCGCCGTGGGCGACGTCGCGACGGTTGGCGACTTCTTAACGAAGAACGCCGACCTGCATGCGAAAGGCGGGCCGTTCGATTGGCAGCCGCTGCTTTACGCGGCGTACTCACGACTCGACAGCGAAGCCGAAGAGCACTCGACGTTAGAAGCAGCGCGGCTGTTGCTCAAACATGGCGCCGACCCGAACGCGGGCTTCCTGTGGGAGGGAGGTTTCCTCTTTACCGCGCTGACGGGAGTGCTCGGCCTGGGCGAGGACGACGTCCGTCGAGGCGAAGGACCCCTGTGGCAGCCGCCGCATCCACACTGGCGCGAGTTCGCGCGGCTGCTGCTCGAAGCCGGCGCCGACCCGAATGACAACCAGGGACTCTACAACCGCATGCAGTTTCCCGACGACGAGCACTTGAAACTGCTCTTCGAGTACGGCCTGGGCAAGGATCAAGGCGGTCCGTGGTTCAAGCGGTTCTTTCAGCACTGGCCGTACGCCTCGGCGCCGCGCAGCCCGGCGGACATTCTCGCTTACCAATTGCGCTGGGCAATTTCGGCGAACTATTTCGACCGCGTCAAGTTGCTTGTCGAAAATGGCGCCGACGTGAACGCCACGAGCCACTATCCGGCCGGCGCGCGAGCGCCCTATGCGGAAGCCGTATATCACGGTCACCAACAGCTTGCCGACTATCTTGTCGCCAACGGAGCGAGGCGAATCGCTCTCGCTCTCAGTACAGCGGATGAATTCTCCATAGCTTGCCGCCGAAACGACACGGATCGCGCCCGTGAACTCGTGGCGAGCGATCCGTCGCTCCTGGACGATGCGGGAGGACTCCTCTTCTGGGCCGCCGAAGCCGGCCGTGTGGACAGTCTTCGCTTGTTGGCGGAACTCGGCGTTGACGTAAACGGCAAACCGGGCGATGAATCGCCGTTGCATGGCGCCGCTCGCGCCGGTCGACTGGGCGCCGTCAAATTGCTCGTCGAACTCGGGGCGGACGTGCACGCGCGCGACCGTAACTTCGACAGCACGCCGCTGAGCTTGGCAAACTACAAGGGCCAGCGGCACGTTGTTGAATATCTGCTTCAGTTCGCGGCGATCTGGGACGCCGTCAAGATCGGAGGACTCGACCGGGTGCGCACATTGCTGCGAGAGAACCCACACTGCGTGAACGTCCGCGACAATATCGGGCGCACCCCCTTGCACTACCCATTTAAAGACACGCAGCACGGCAAAGAGATCATCGAGCTCCTCATCGCCCACGGCGCCAACATCAACGCCAAGGATAACTCAGGCCGCACTCCCCTCGACCAGATGCTGCGAAACGACCGCCAGGATCTGGCGGAAGTTTTGCGTCGGCACGGCGGCGAGTCAGCGTAGCGTCGCAGTACGCCTCGAGCGCATGAGGCGCGCCTTGAAATGTTTCCTGAGGGTGTCAAAACAATCGAGGCCCAGGTAGGCGCCCTTGAAGCATATTATGACAGCAAGAATCGGTCTTGGTAGGATGCACGGTGAATAGTTGCCTCGGCGTAAATTGGCAATGACGACGTATAAACAAGTCGGCGGAATGAAGACGTTACGTCGGCTGGCGCGAGCGTTCTACGCGCGCGTGACCCGCGATCTCCTGCTAAAAGGGCTGTTTTCCAAAAAAACGGACAAGCAAATTGAGAGGCTAACACTGTTTCTGGCGGAGACTTTCGGCGGCCCCAAGCGCTACTCGCTGCTGCATTGCGGCCAGCGAAGCCTACAGCAAATGCACGGCGCGTTTGTGATCGGCGAGCAAGAAATCCAAGCGTGGAAGAAACACATGCATGCGGCGATGGAAGAGGTCGGCATTGAAGGGCCCGCGCGCCGGGTGATGCGTGGATTCTTCTGCGGTGGGCTGCAGCAAATAGCCTACAACACTCGATATGACGTCTCGCTGGCGAAATTGAAACAGCTTCTGGCCAAGGATCGCTCGCTGGCCAATGCGCGCGGGCGCCTGGGGAATCTGCTGCACGACGCGGCGCAGGCTTGGGACGTCGAGCGCATGTGTTTGCTGCTTTCGTTCGGCGCGGACGTGAACGCCAGAAACGTCGACGGTGGCCACACTCCGCTTTACTACGCGGCGAACTATGTTGACCTCTCACGCCCCGCGGACGGAAAGGCGGCGGCCCAAACGCTGATTCGGCATGGGGCAGAGGTGAATGTTCAAAGCGGGCCGATTCGGGGGACCCCACTACATACTGCAGCGCGCCGCGACAATGTAGCGGTCGGCTCGGTGCTGCTCTCCGCCGGTGCAGACCTGGAAGCACGCGACATCAAGGGCGAAACGCCGTTACGTCGCGCGCTGAATTGTCGCCAGCCCGGTATGACCGACTTGTTGCTCGCCCACGGCGCAAATCTCGACTCGGCGGACAAACGCGGCGTTACCCCGCGGCAAGTCGCCAAGAAGCGACGCTTCGAGATCGGGGGAGCATGATCTGCATCTTCAACCTGCAATTCCTTGCCTCTTAACAGGAGGCCCTTCGACGTTCTGGCCGAACGGCTTCTTTATGAAAATAGTCGGGGCGACAAGACGGCTATTGAACTTTTTCAAACTGCGGTGGCAACCTGGGGCGCGCTTCAGGCGGCGTAATTCCTGTTTTTGAGCGGTTTGAGCCGGTCCTCCAGACCGCTCATTCCAAAACGAGAAAGGCCTCTTCACATTCGAGATAACGATCATCCGCAGGCGCTACTTGAACGCTTCGAACCACGAATCCGCATTTCTGTAGCACCCTTAGCGACGCCTGGTTCTTAGTCGCAACATGGGCGTGCAATGGACGAATAGTGACTTCGTTCAAAAGCAACTCCAAGGCTCTTGAAGCGATACCCTGTCCCCAGAATTCTTGCCCAACCCAATAACCGACAAAATGGAAACCATCACG
>JAICIG010000161.1 GCA_025924495.1 Pirellulales bacterium
GCGACAAAAGCGCGAACAAGCTCGATCTTTGGGCGTGCCCAAAAACGATTGGAGTGAACCCACGGCACATGGCCGAAGGCCGTAACTAGAAGTCAATTCTCGCCAACGACGAAAACTGGATCGAAACTAGGCCGACTCGCAGGCAGCATTCAAGAATGCTTTGCCCTCGCAGCAAACCGAGAGCCCACCGCTGAGCGAGCACTGGGGTATCCCAACTGGCATGGCCCGCCGGAAAAGCGTCAACCGCCCGGAGCCGTCAAAAAGCAGAGTACTCAGGGCCAGAAGCGGCTCATGCCCCCCCGAGCTCTATCTGCTCCGCTCGAGGGCACCCCAACGATTCCTGTATCGTCTGGGCAACATGCCTATCTGTCAGGCAAGACTTAAAACTAACGAAATCTTATCCGCCGCTCAGGCTGTGTCAAGCGATCTATTGACGATTCCTGGCAAAATTGGCCCGACGAGTACATTTCCCCTCTGTTGGGTAGTTCACGTGAGGTTCGGCACCCCGCCCGCGGCTACCGGACAGTCGTTGTTGTCGGCAAACTCGGCGGAATTCTTGCAGAATGCGCTATGTGATCGACCGATACAACCTCCAGCTACATGCAATGAGCGCGCAGTTCACTTGGTGCGCGGCTGTCACGTTTTTTTGCTCGAGGCATGCGATGAAAGCGGCAATTCGCTGGGGCGTCTGGACGGTCGTGGCGATGCTGACCACGGCTTCCTCCCTGGTCGCCCAAGAGGGGCTGCGTTGGGAATCTGACTTGCAATCGGCTCAAAAGCTGGCGCGGCAGACGAACCGCCTGGTTTTAATCCACTTTGGCGGCCCTTGGTGCGGACCTTGCCAGATGCTGGAGCAACGCGTCTTCAGCCAGCCCGGGTTTGGCCGCGAGCTGAATGCAGACTATGTGGCCGTCAAGGTCGACCCGCATGTGGCGCCGCAGATTGCCCGCAAGTACGGAATCGAACGCGTTCCGACCGACGTGGTGACGACGCCCAGCGGCCAGTTGATCTACCGCATCGCCAGCCCCGACACGGCGGGCCGTTATGTGGAAGCCCTGGCGAAGGCGGCAGCGGCGGCTCGGCCGCAACGGCAAGAGGCGCCGCCTCAAACCGAACCCGCATCGCCATCGCAAGTTGCCAGCAGCTCGCGTTACGGCGCCCCGGCTCCAGCGGCGCCTGCCGACCAACGCTACGCCGATTACTACAACCGCCAGCAGGCGGTCGAGCGAGAGCCGTACCAACCGTCAGTGCAAAGCAGCCCCGATCAGGCCGGCCCAGTGCAAAACAGCGCCGTTCAAAACAGCGCAGATCGCTATCCGGCGCAAACAACGACTCAAGCTTCCCTCTCCCAAACTCAATCGGCGGCCGGGCAAACCGCGCAGCCTGCCGCACCGGCCGTGGACCGCGATGCGGATCGTTATGCAGCCCGTTCGGCGGAATCCGATCCACGGCAAAATTCCCGTTATCCGATGAACCCCGCTGATCGTTATGCGACACACTCGCCGCAGGCCGAGCATGCGGGCGCCGAGCGTACGCAACCTGGCGAGAATCCGACAGCTCGCTATGCCGATTACCGCTCGGGTCAGGCGAGTCCGAACGCCTCGCCGTCGCCATCACAACAACCGCCCGCCAATCCTGTCGCCGGTAGCGATCCTGATTCGCTCGCGGCGAAGGTTCCGCCTGGCAATCCTCCGCTGGCATACGACGGCTACAGTTCGGTAACGCTGGTGGAGCAGCGCAAGTGGGAAGCCGGCGATCCCAAATTTGGCGCCATCCACCGCGGCATGCTCTACTTGTTTACCAGCCAGGCCGAACAGCAGAAATTTCTGGCTGAGCCTGATCGTTACGCACCGATGGTCCGCGGATACGATCCGGTGCTGGCCTTAGATCAGAACAAGGCTGTGCCGGGATCGCGAGAGTTCGGCGTTTATTGCGAAGGACGGATTTACTTGTTCTCGTCTGCCGAGACCCGGGACCATTTCGAGCTCAATACGAAGCGTTATAGCGCCGACATTCTGCAGGCCATGCGGCAATCTCGCTGAACCGCGAAAAGTCACCGACTCGCGGTCGCTCGATTACGACGAGCTCGACAGCAGCAAATCTCGAATGACAAAAGCGTTGGCCGGGGCGTGGCCATCGTAGCCGTTGTTGAAGAACACGTACGAAGTGCGTCCCTTGAGCAGAGGACGCAGCCGCCGAGCCCAAACGGCAAGCTCCGCCGCCGAATAGTCGTAATGATAGCGCTTCTTCCCCAGGCCGTGAAAACGGACGTAAAGCATATCGGTCGTCGGCCAGATGCTTTCGGGCATTGCCGGGTAGCTTAAGGCGACCAGCGCCGCATCGTGGCGACTCAAGGCGGCGGCAACGTCTTGATCCCACCAGCTCGGATGGCGAAACTCCACCGCATGCCGTACGTTCTGCGGCAAGGCCGCGAGAAATTGTTCGAGCCGAGGCAAATCCTTGGCGAGCGTCGGCGGCAACTGCCAGAGGATGGCGCGAAGCGTTCGCAGTTGCAGCGATCTGGCAAAAAACTGCTCGAGCGCCTTCGCACATTCGGCCATTTGCAGGTGATGGGTGACCATGCGAGGGCCTTTGAGCACTAAGTGGTAGTCTTCGGGCAGCACGCGATTCCAGGCGTCGATCATTACCTGGCTGGGCGTGCGATAGAAGCTGGCATTGATTTCCAGTGCATCGAATTGCGTTGCGTAATAAGCCAGTCGCGCCGGGCGTTTGACAGATTCCGGATAGAACACGCCCGCCCAGTCGTCGTAGGTCCAGCCCGATGTGCCTACGTGAACGGCGGCGGTACGCGCGCTTGTTTTGGTTGGCCCCACTTACTTGGTCTCTTCTGCGACTTTCTCTTGATCCGTGCCGCTTACCTCCTCGGCGACATGGTCGCCGGTGACGCGGAAGAAGAATCGCTCAAGGTCTTCCTCGTCGGGCTTAAGCCGGTTGATCGTCGCGCCGGCGCCTGCGGCAATGCGAAAGAATTGTACGGTGCTCCAAGCCGCCGGCACGGTGACCAGTGCACGAGAATCTCCGCTCTCTTTGACCACGGCTCCCGCTGACCGCAGGCCGGCGAAGAGTGCTTCGGCCGGACCGTCCCAGCCGAGCTCGTAACGGTTGCCGGCATCGGCGCGCAGTTCTTGCATCGTTCCGGAGCGGATGACCGTGCCGCGGTCGAGTACGACGATCTGTTGGCAGATCCGTTCGACATCGCCGAGTAAGTGCGTGCAGAGAATGACGCTCTTGTTTGTCTCGGCGATCAGATCTTCGAGGAGTTGCAGCATGGCGATCCGGCCGGCGGGGTCCAATCCGTTCGTCGGCTCGTCGAGCAGCAACAGCTCGGGGTCGTGAACGAGCGCCGCGGCAAGCTTCAGCCGCTGCAAGTTGCCCGTTGAGTACTCTTCCAGTCGGCGGTAGCGCAGTTCGCCAAGGCCCAGATAATTGAGCACCTCATGCGCTCTGCGTCGGGCGTCCCGATGAGGCATGCCGTAGAGATCGCCGGCGAGCGCGACATATTCGACGCCGCGCAGCACCGGCACCACAGCGGCCGATTCCGACATGTAACCGACGCGGCCTCGCAGTTGACGAGTAGATCGCAGGATGTCGTAGCCCAGGATCGTACCGTAGCCGGCATCGGGCGGCAGCAGGCCGAGCAGGATTTTCAGCAAGGTCGATTTTCCTGCGCCATTATTGCCGACCAGGCCGACGGTGCCCGGTTCGAGCGCCAGCGTCACATCCCGCAGGGCGCGAAGCTGGCCGTAACTTCGGCTGACGTTGTGGATATCGACCAGCGGCATTATGTCTTGGCGAGCAGTTCTTCGAGCAGCTTAGCCACCAGCGACGGATTGTCCGAGCCAACGATGTGCTCGATGCGCGAGGCAGGCACTTTGAGTTTTTCGAGCGATGCTTTGACCCGCTCCCACTGCTTGGCCCGCGCCTTGCCCTCCGCCAGGTACAGCTCCGTGACCTGTTCGCCTAACCGCTGCAACACAATGGCGTCTTGGTTCTGGTAATAGTTCCGGATGATCTTTTCTTGGTACTTCGTCCGTTCCGCCATCTGAGGGATCCCTCCGGATAAAGAGTGCTGCGAACCAGATTTGTTTGGGTAAGTTTGGCCGATGAGGCGGCTTTGGCGGCTTGCTGCGATCAGTTTACCGGCTAGGCCGTCTCGCAGGCAAATCGGCTGGGTTTGGTGGAGAACTTGAAAAACCTGGACGCCGAACTGTACCGGAGCCTTTCGCCGGCGTCTGCCAGCAGACGTTTCCGTCTCTTAGGGCTCAGCGCAGGACACGGCGGAATCGTTGCAAGCACGGGCTCGGCTGGTCTTTGCGCCATGCGTCATTCGCCCTCGCGGAATTGCCGAGCGCGGTCTAAGATGGCCCCGCATGGCCAGCGTCGAACGTAGTCAGTTGTTTACGGGTTTACGCGTTACCAGCTTCGGTACGCTGGCGAGCCGCATTCTAGGCATGGTGCGAGACGTCGCTACGGCTGCCTTGCTGGGCTTATCTGGCGACGGCGTGATGGATGCGTTTGTCGTCGCGTTCCGCATTCCCAACTTGTTTCGCAGGCTGTTCGGCGAAGGGGCGCTGGCGGCTAGCTATCTGCCTGTGCTTTCGTCCCGTTTGGAACGCAACCGAAATGAGGCCTGGCAGTTGGCCAGCGTCACGCTGGTCTGGCTGGCGGTCATCCTGACTGCGGTGGTAGTAGTCGCCGAAGGGATTTGCGCGGCTCTCTGGTGGCTGTATGGCGATTTGCCCGGCATGACGCTGCTTGTCGGGTTGTCGGCCGTGATGTTGCCCTACCTGTTTTTCATTTGCCTGGCGGCTCAGGTCTCCGGAACGCTGCACGCACTATCCCACTTCAGTACTCCGGCTTTGGCGCCGACGCTGTTGAATATCTGCTGGCTGGCGGCAATCTGGTTGATAGCGCCGCGGCTGACCGACAGCAAGGAATTGCAGGCCTATGTGCTGGCCGTCTCGGTGCTGGCCGCGGGCGTTTTGCAATTGGCGGCACAGTTGCCGGTGCTGCGCCGCCTGGGCTTCCGTTTCGATTACAACTGGCAGGCCAGCCGCGAGAGCGTGTGGCAGGTCGTCCGCTCGATGGGGCCAATGGTTCTCGGCCTGGCGGTTACGCAGCTCAATACGTTCTTCGACAGCTTGTTAGCTTGGGGACTGGCGGCGCCTGCCGACGGCAGTGAAACCATCGCCTGGCTGGGCGGCAACATTTCTTACCCCTTGAAGCAGGGAGCTGCCGCTGCGATTTATTACGGCGAGCGGTTGTATCAGTTTCCGCTCGGGTTGCTGGGCATGGCCGTGGCGACGGTCATCTTTCCGGCGCTCAGCCGTCATGCGGCTCGGGGGCAGCACGACCGCTTGGGCGAAGACCTGACGCTGGGACTGCGATTGGTGCTGTTTCTTGGCATTCCCGCGGGCGCTGGCCTGGTGCTGATCAGCGAACCGCTGGCTCGGCTGTTATTCGAGCATGGCGAATTCACGGCAGAGGACGCAACACGCGTGGCGCGAATGATCAGCGGCTACGGCATCGGCGTGTGGGCTTATTGTGCCGTGCCGGTCGTCGTCCGCGGCTACTACGCCTTGGGCGATCAGAAGACCCCGCTTCAGGCGGGAGTCGCGGCCATGATGACGAATCTGGCGTTGAACCTGGCCCTCGTCTGGCCCTTGGCCGAAGCGGGGCTGGCTCTCTCGACGTCGTTTTCCGCGACGCTGCAGATTGGGTTGTTGTTGCTGCTTTTCTCCAGGCGTCGCGGCTATCTCGGCTGGGCGGATATTGGCCGCACGATGCTTTTGACGCTGACGGCCACGTTTGCCATGTTGCTGGCCGGGTACGCCGCCATGGCCTGGATTCCCCGCGATTTGGTCTTGAGCGACGAGATGGCCCGAGTCATTGCGCCGATCATCGCCGGCGGCGCCGCATTCGTGGCCGTCAGCCGCTGGCTGCGCGCGCCCGAATGGGCGTTGCTGTGGGGACGAGAGGCGGGGCCCGCGCAGGTCGATCCTTCCGAAGCGTCGGATCTGGAAGGCTCTTGAAGCGAATGCAAGCCCGCCGCGTTTTTTAAGCCAGGCATTCTTCCAGGCGTTGCAGCAAGGGGTTAAAATTGTGGGTTTTGAGGCCGGCCGAATACTTCGAGAGCACAGGGACTTCGATGCCAATCGTCAATTTCGTCAATGAAAAGAAGCAAGTGCAGGTGCCCGAGGGAGCGAACCTGCGGCAAGAGGCCCTCAAGGCGGGCGTCAAGCTCTACAACGGCATCAACGGCTACGGAGCCAAGTTGAACGAGATCTTCAACTGCCACGGCCTCGGCCATTGCGGCACGTGTCGCGTGCTGATTACCAAGGGCATGGAAAACGCCAGCTCGCCCAGCCTGATGGAGAAATTCACCTTCAAGTGCAATCCCGGCGCGATGTTCGCCCACATCGGCAACGAGGATAAGATGCGGCTGGCCTGCTGCACGAAGGTGATGGGCGACATGGACGTGGTTACCCGACCGCCGATGAACCTGACCGGCGAGAGCTTTTTCAGTTAGCCTTGCACATTGCCAAGAACGCCTCTAGTCGCCAGCCGGTAAGCCGCCTTGTGAAACAAATCGTCGCCATCGTCAAGCCGTTCCTGGCCGAGAAGGTGCTCGAGGGACTCAAGCGCGCCCCGCTCGAAGCGGTCAGCGTTCGCGAGGTGAAAGGCTACGGGCGGCAGAAGAACTATCTCGACCAATACCAGGGGAGCGAATACTCGCTGGCCTTTCTACCCAAGGTCGAGATCAATCTCTGGGTCGACGACGCCCGCGTCGAAGAGATCATCCGCAAGATCGTCGAAGTCGCCCGCACCGGCCGCATGGGCGACGGCAAGATCTTCGTCCTCCCCGCCGAACCGAGCGAGCGGGTGGTGGAGATTTAAAGAGCGCGGAGCAAATAGGAGCGGATCCAGCTCTTCAAGCGATATTTGGTGACACGCTGATTCATCGGGCTGGAGCGGTCGTTTCCGCAAGCGGCGAAATTCGGCTGCCAAGTTATTCGGCTGCCAAGTTATAAGCCAGCGGGCCATAAGGAATTTGATAATCGGCCGCATGGCGCCAAAGCAAAGCAACGCCCAGAGCTTGCCGGCGCCCGGCGGCGGAAAGCTGGCTGCAAAATAGGCGGCCGCATAAATCGGCCCGCCCCTGCGAACATGGCGGGTGCGCGTGAGGCTCGGCCGTCGTAATGCACGAGCGTCGCCCCGCTCGCGGAGATACGCTCATGCGCAATCGTCAAGGTAGCGAAATCAAGGTCGAGTCCCACTGCATAGGCGGATTTGCCGGCTAAATGCCGCAAGTGATTGCCAGGACCACAGCCGATATCCAAAAGCCCAGCCGCCATTGCTTGGCAAGAACTTGGTCGCATTCTCGAAGCCCAACAAGGCCAAGCTAATCTGCTTCAGGTAGTTGGCGCACGACGCGCGTCGTGCGGTCTCTCGCGACTGCTGCACCGCTGGCAACAGCAAGCTCATCCGCATGCCGATGATCGAAATCGCCACCAGCATTTCCATCAACGTGAAACCCGCACAATCGGCGTGACGCTTGCCAGGCTTTCATGTCAATACGCTATGACTGCCTGTGTGCAAAGCCATCCTTTGCGTGCCTGTCGCACAACGATGCTCCGACGGGCAGCCACGACGCGAACATTAACCGATTCGGCCCGATTGTCAAAAGCGCGTGCGACTGACACTGTGCAGTGGCATGGGGCAAGTGCATGTTGATTAGTCGGAAAGCACGTCGGAAACGCGACAGATTTCAGCATGGCCACTCGACGACAATCGGGGCAAATTCTCTGGCCAGCGCCGCGATGCGCGGGGGCTGCGCGGGGGCTGCGGGCCAAACGCGGTAAAAAAACATTCTTGTGCTCGACGACGCACTGTTCGATCCGATCCCTCTCGCGTTTTCGCTCGCACAGATCCCGAGAAAATCCGCCATTTCCGTGGCCTTTCCTTGCACTCGGCGACATCAAGCGGCTTCCATCGAATCGTCACCGGGCACACCCGCATCCCCGCTGCCAACGATTCTGACGAATCCGGAGCTTGCAACTGCGGCCTCGCCGGGTACTCTTAGACCGCGACTGGAGCGGTCGCACAACCGTGCAGAATCTGGGGTGATAGCGTGACTGAGGTCGCACGAGTAGAAACTCTTCGGCGCACGTCGGTCGCAACGTTGAAGCCCGACGCAACACGCCTCGACTCACCTTGTTCGCCTGCCGATACGGTAAGCCAACGGCAGCTATTCAACATTTACGACTTCGTGTGCTTCGCGTTGTCACTCTTGTTACTCGCCGCCGCAGCGCTCAAGGGGCGCCAATTAGCAACCTCGCCTATCGCGGAAATAGGGTTGCTTACCTCGCGATGGTTCTGGATCGCAGTCGCCGAACTTGAGCTAGCGCTCGGAGTTTGGCTTCTCCTCGGGCCTTTTCAGAAAGTCGCGCGGAATGCTGCGATTGGATGTTTTGCGACGTTCGGCGCCACCTCGCTCTTTCGCGCTTTGAGCGGAGCAACCACTTGCAGCTGCTTCGGGAGCGTGGACGTCCCGCCTTTGTGGGCAGCGGTCCTCGATGCCGTCGCAGTTGCCTCGCTCGCGCTCGCGAGGCCGGCCTCGACTTCAGTCGCGATGAAAAACACCTGCGCTGGCTTTGCAGCGACGGCTCGCCCTCCTGGGTCGGCATTCGGCGCCTCGTATTGCCACTGCAATTCCCCTTGAGTTTCGGCTGGAATCACGTTCCAAGGCATTTGCCCATGAGGACGTCAATGAGGCGAACCCGCCTGTTCTCAATCGCCCCGTCTGTCTTCCTCGCCGCAGTATGTTTGGCCGGTGCAGGGATCCTGACAGGCGCCTACTTTGTCGAATCCTCACGTGCCACGGACCTGTTATCGCTCCAAGTCCCGCACACGCGTACTTCCGCTGCTGATTGCGGAGCCACCTCTCTGTACATAATTTCACGGATTGCTGAGATCGACCGAGACGTGTCTCTAGCTGAACTGCGATCGGCTACAAGAACCACACATCAAGGCACTAATATGTACGAACTAAAGCGCACTGCCGAGCAACTCGGCTTCCAGGTGGAGGCATACCGCTATTCCTTTGATGAATTAGCGCGTGTGCTCGAATCCGAGCGGCACGGTTATGCAATACTCTATTTGGACACAGCGCACTTCGTAGCTGCCATTCCATCGCCAGCTGCTAGCCACTTGCGATTGATCGATCCGACATGGGGAATCTTTGATGTATCCGAAGAGCAACTTGCCAATCGGTTTCATTGGTCAGGCGTCGCACTGAATCTCACCCTGGCGCGATGAACGCTGTTAACGGCGAGCGACCTGGACGAATGCGAAGGAGTCTTTTGTGGTCTTCCTGCTTATTGCGCTCTGCCTCTCATGCGCTCTAGGGTGCGGACACGAGAGCGCTGAACTGGCCGACACCCCGGTCCGTTTCGACCCAGGCGATATATACGTAGGCGATGTACCTGCTTTTGAAGAGATTCCGTTCGAAGCCAATTTAGTGAATAGCGCAGATTACCCAGTAAACATAAAGAGTATTGAAGTAACCTGTGCTTGCACGGATGCCCGCGCATCTGCCGCCGTTATCCCACCCGGTGAGAATGTGTCAATCAGCGGACGCGTGCGCACTGGAGAGAAATCTCAATCCTTTCAACATAGCCTAGCGGTTCATATCGATGATCCTCGGCAACCGGTCGCAATCGTTTCTATACGCGGAACCACGAGACGTCTGATAACCGCCTCCTCCTCCGCGCCCCTCAGGCTTTCCCCTGATTTTGTCAATCGCACCGCCGATTCCGAAATCATCGTTTTCACAAATAATTCTCCTACCGCCGTAAAACTCCAACAGCCACTCAGCTTGCCGTCAGGTCTTTCGCTGAAGCTCCCAAACATGCCATTGCAGCCGGGAGCGTCCGCCGATGTGCAGATTATGGCGTCGCCAGTCTTTCCATCAAGCGTCACATTGAAAGTTCGGATTCCGTGTTCGCACCCCCGGGAGAAGGATATCCCTGTGGACGTGTTGATCCGGCCCAAATCCGCTATCGAAGTCTATCCGAAGTCTATTCGATTCGGTGTGTCGCATAAGCGCGATATTCTGAGCCGCAAGTCTGTGACGTTAGTAATGCAGGGCGATAGTGTTACCTCGCTTGAACCGAGAAAAGCGACCCTTCCTGAATATCTGGAACTGAACGAGGATCGAATAATTAACCCCACCACCCGTCAGCTGTCGTTTACAATTCTTGACAGGTTTACAGAGCGAGTACTTATGTCGACAATTGAAATACCAGTCACTGCAGCCTCTTCTGGCGGCCGCGCCGTCATCCCAATTCCGGTCTCGGGAACACTTTTGGACTGAGTGTCCGCCTTCTGCTGCTCCACCGGTGTCTCCTATTCCTCTCTTTTCGGAGTGAGTCAATGTACCGTTATCTCCGCATCTTCGGCTGTTTCTGCGTACCATTACTTTTGGTAGTAATCTCGCATCATTGGAGCAAGCCCGCTCACGCCCACCACGAGAAAAGCCCGCTCGACGATATAACGCTCGTGGCGCTCACTGGCGGGCAATCTGGCGCGTTGTTTTGCGAGGAGATTTCTAACATTGCGGGTACCGATTGCGCGGACTACACGTACGACGGAGAATGCCCGACAGTGACAGACGGCGGGGGCCCCTGCCAAAACGTCGGAGACGTCTGCGATAATTGGCTTGAGCCGCAGTGGCCCGAACAATGCACAGAGACAGGAGATCCCATGAAGAAATGTCAGTCGCTTATCTTTGAGTGTGTCGTATGCACGATAAGTCATCACTGCAAATGCTCGTTGGTCGCGGGTCAAGGGCTTCAATGCCAAGAATGGAGTAAAACACTCCTAGAGAGCACACTTCAAACCAGTTCTGCCTGCCAAAACACCGTCGACAATGCGATACCAAATGCCTGCCGGTAGCTGATCGCGCCGGTTGGCACGATGTGCAATTACTGTACGTCCGTTACTGTAATAATAAGCGAGAGAATGGCATGTCTTTACCATGGATTATGCCTCTGTTTGTCGCTCTGTGGAACGGCGAGCCTGAGGGGCAGGAACAACAAGTCTTCGCATTAGCCAGAGAGGCGTTCAGCGCGAGCGTTCATGGCTTACATTCTGGCATTGGCAAGGGCACATTTCGGAAGCATCTTAGCGCTCAAGGCCGGCATGATGACGTGGCGGCCGAGCTCACAGTGTACCTGGATGCCGGCAAGTATCATATTCGACTGGACTACGAACCGCCAGTAGACGGCTTGACGCGCGAGATTCTAATTTACGATGGCGCCGATGTTATTCATGCACGGTTTTCCGAGCGGTACACGCCCACTGGATGTGACGTCGCGGTTAGGAGCAGCCATTCCGGAACCGGTTTTCCTAACTGGAATCCATGGCGACTGGCCGCGGAATTGTTTGATTTCGAGGCGGCAGGCTCGACGGTGAAAGAAAGTGACATTGCCTTTCGGAAGGTGTCGACTGATGGCTATGAGGGACGTTACAAGCTCGCGAATGTTACAGTGAAGCTGTCGGTCGACGCCAAGTTCGGCTTTAACGTCTCGCGAGTGCAGGCGTTTAATGGGGCGGACGTGCTTCCCGCGCAAACCGTAAGCGCAAGCTACGGCAAATCGGATGAACTGTGGTATGTGAAGTCGCTGTCGATTGAGATGGGCTCGCGCAAGCCCAATCAGGACTCGGTGCAACTGATCTATGATGAATTCAAGGTAAACGTCCCAGTGCCGGCAGAGGTGTTTACAATTGCGGCTCTTGAGATTCCGGACGGCACGAGAGTTGCGGATCGTCGGCCGAATACCCCACACGATAAATATATATTCGCGGAGCCAAGGCAGTCAGACTTGTCGAGAGTTGACAGTCTGATCGAAACGGTCAAACAATTGCCAAAGCAAGGTTCGAGGCCAAAGGCTAATGCAAGTTCGCGCAGGGATGTGTACATTGTGAATGCGGCGGCGCTGCTGGCGATAAGTATCGCACTTATGATTTGCCGGTGGAGGCGCCGAGCCGCCCTAACGACGTCGTAGTGCTGTACGCTCAGGTATGGAATTCCCTGATATCACGCGCATTGGTCGAGTGGAGTTCTGGGGCGATTCGGAAGTGTCGGGAATGCGTGCTGCTATGTGGAAGTCGCGGAGCCGGACGAGACCGCGAGGTTCGCCTTCCATGACCGGTGCATGATTCTGAGGCGTGCGGCTACTTGTGAGTATCTGATGCCCGTTAACGGCCCCGCGCGAACACAGCGCGTCCCTCGACACGCTCCGGGACGACCCCTAAAGTCATCGGCATGCAGAGCTCGCTTGCGTGGGCTGGGTGCCCGGTAATCGGCCTTGTCATTACGATCGCAATTGGAGGACTTCTTCTCACCCTGCCCTTGCCTGCGGTGCATGCTGCTCGTGAGACTAGTCGTCGTGTGCAATGTGCCGACGGTATTAGGCAGCCGCATTAGGCAGCCGCGGCTGACGGTGCGTCAGCATCACGATATTGCTAGGGTTCTACCAATCAGCCTCGGGCCCTAAATCGCCCTAAATCATGGTGGGAAATCAGGCGACTTTGCGGGGGGCGCATTAGCGGCAACTGATGGAAGGTCATAGCTGATGCAGTTGCCTTCACAATCTTTTCGGAACCGAATGCGCGTCTTGTCGAGGTTCTTGTTTAATTCGGCAACGAGTTCGCGAATTCGTTGGGCCGGATTGCGTTGATCGCCGCCTGGCAGAGCAAGTTCAAGCGGCGCCTGCCATTCGGCGGCCTGAAAGGCATCCAGGGCCGCCCACTGCGCTTGCGCGCGACGCGTGAAGCGTTTGGCGAGTTTACCGTCGACCCACAGTTCGTGCCGCTCCCGATCCCAGCGGATGCGATCTGCAGGGCGCGAATTGGCTTCGCTCGAGCCGAGCCTCACCGGCTCTGGCACGCAATTAACTCCGTGAAGGGCGACATAGATCTTCCCGCCGTGCGACAGGACAAAGCAAGCCGCCTCGGCCAGCCTCAACGAACTTACCGTTTGGAACGAGCGCCGAGAGTCGCCGTTTTGCGTGATTTCATGAAGCTGCGAGACATACCGCTGTGCGACCAGCCAGCGAAGGTCGCTCTCCGTCGCACCGGCATCCGTCAAGCTTTGCCTGGTGACGGCAAACTGATGCACATCTTGTCCAGCATCCTCAGCGTCTTCCAGTGCCTGCTTGAGCAATTTCAAGGCGGCGATCTTGCCGCTGCTCAAGGATGCCGCGTGTACCGCTCCGTTGCCCGCCATGCGTTCACCTGCCTTAACGCCTCTGTTACCGACTGCTGGGGGGGCGCTGACTAGCGCGAACAGACTATTGCAGCAGCAAGAGTAGCCTATCTCGGCCGCCCTTCCTAATCAAACCTTTTTCAAGAACCGAGTTTTCCCGCCAGCCGCCGAGTTGTTTGATTCTGGCCACCGACGAACCATTCGGCGAGAATCTAGCTTCCCTCGAAGCGGTGGACAGCCCCGATCAACGAAAGGCAAGTCGCATCAAGCCGCCGGGGATTCCTCGGCAGTGCGGCAATCAATGGACCTTCGATGCCGCGCACAAGGCAGGCGAGAAATCCTTGGAAGGCGCGGGAAAGTCTGCATAGTGGGTCGAGTAGATGCCAGGATTCCTGCGGTTTACACGGCGCAGGCGGAGTCCGAACTCCTCAATCGAGCCAGTCTTGCCGCCTCAACCGCTCGGGCACATATTGCTCGGTGACGTAGCTGATGTCTTTGCTGACGAGCGATTCGACTTCGAGCTTGAAGCCGTTGACGATCATCTGCTGGATCTCTTTCTGCCAACCCTTGTGATGAGCAAACCAGGGGTAGCTGGCGATCTGCTTGGCGCGCTTCACGTCGCTGTCGTTGAGCTGAATCTTGACGCTGTTGGAGAGCTTGCAACGATCGAAGTCGATGGAGCGCAGGCCCAGGTATTTGGCGTCCGGGATTGCCATTCGCGTACTTTCGAAGGCCAGGTTGATCGAGCCCTGCTTGAGCACGCTGTAGATGTAATACCCCCACGGGTCGTTATCCAGCAGGCAGTAGACCGGCAGCTTCAGTTCGTTATGCAACCGGTGCAATAAACGCCGCACGCCGCGCGGCGGCTGGCCGGCGCCGTGCGTCAGCAGGCACTTGTGCTCGCGCCAGAACTTGTCTTCGTTGAAACGGCGCCAGACCGTGTCTTTTTCCACGTGCAGGATGAACTTGGCGTCGCACTTGCGGAACTGGATTATGTCCGGCTCGACGATCGACGGGATACTGTAGCCGGCCGAACCCATCCTCGCGCAATCAATCTCGTCGCCATCGTCGATGAGCGTTAGCGAGCCGACCAGGTTGCCGCGGTTCGAGGCGAAGACACGCAACTCTTCGCGCAGGGCGCCGAGCGTCACTTCGACGTCTTCGATCACCGGGTCGCATTCGTCCTGATCGGCGAACGTCTCTTCCTTGGTGCCTTCGATCGTGTGCTTCAGCAGGTAATAAAGACCTCGGATGCTGGTCGACTTTTGCTGATCAATCAGCTTCTTGCAGCCGCTGGCCACCAGCAGCGTCTGCATATAGGCCTTGGCCTGCGACACGTTGAACAACTGCCGGCGGTTTTTGTTGCCGCCCATCTCGATGAACCGCTTGGTCTTGTTGTATTTGACGTTCGACAGCGCCCGGGCCGGAATATCCAGATGCGGTTCTTTCTTGCGATCGGCCGCCGTGACGACGCCATCGGCGAGATCTCGCAGGTCTTTGAGCGTTTTCTTATCGCGTGCGCTGGGCGCCGCGGTTGCCGTCTTGCCAGTGGAGCGTGACTTTTTAGCCATGAAATTCCGTTCGCGGTGTTGAATGCGATAGCAATGCTGAATGTAGGTTATGCTTCAGCATAACGCTCTTCATCGATGTAAATTATTTCATGCAAGCTATGCTGAAGCATAACCTACAAGTCTGAGGTCTTTATTTTCGCGCCCGCAGTCTTCTTCTCGGCGGGCTTCACGTCTGCGGTGGCCGCCGCCGGTTCTTCCTCGGGCTGCTTGATAATCAAGACGTTGTCGCCGAAATCTTCTTCCTCGTCGACGACTTTGCGGCCCCGGTCGTCGAACTTGGCATCGGCCTCTGCCGTCTTGCGCTTGGCGACATCCATCAGCCGGTCGTAAAGCGCCTTGCGATCCGACTGATTGATTTCGCTGACTGCCGTGGCGACTTCGCCCAGGTAGCGAAGGAACAGGCTGCGCCGCTCGCCTTCCTGCTTGACTTTCAATCGTCGCCGCAAATACATGTTCAACTTGCGCCCGACCGCTTGCAGCGCCAGCCGCAGCTCCTTCTGAATCTCCGGATATGAAGCGACGGCCTCTTTCGATTCGCTGGTGAACGGCACCCAGACGCTGGCGATGTGGACCATGATGGTCACCGGCCCGCTCGGCAGGCCGCCGCGCGACTGGCTCAGTCCGTAGGCGCGCCAATTCGTGCTGGTGATCGTCTGCGTGATGGCGCAGGCGCCC
>JAICIG010000162.1 GCA_025924495.1 Pirellulales bacterium
CACGATTACGACTTTATACGGCGGCTATGGCAACTACGCCTCGCCTCAATCGGTTGGCTATGGCGCCGGTTTCGGACCTTCGGGCTTGTATGGGGCTGGCTATGGCTGGGGCTATGGACCGTACCAAGGTATGGCGGGCGGCTATGCGTCGTACTCGGGAATCGGCGGCGGTCCGGCCGGATTTCCGATCGGCATCCGTTCCGGCCTTTACCGCCCGCGTTATTTCTATCCGTACTGGTACTATCCAATCCGCACGGGTTTTTCCGTTTACAACCCTTACTTTTACTACGGCAACTCCTACTACGGCGGCTATAGCGCACCGATCTGGTCGGGCTACGGCGGCTTTGGTTTTCCGAATTCGTTTGGCGCCTATGCGGGCTTCGGCTATCCGTACAACTACGGCGTCTATGGGTATCCGTACTACAACTACATGCGCCCGACGCACGCCTACATGCCCAGCTATGCCTACTTCATGTACCCGGGCGTGGGCGGGCTGTATGTTCCGCCGGGCTACTTCGGCTTCCCAGGGTATTACGGCTATGGCGGTTACGGCATGCCGCTGGGTTCTTTCGGCTATGGCGGCGCCTTTTACTGGTAAGCTGGCCGCCGGTCTTCCGATAACGAAAAAGGCGTCCGTTGGCGAAACCTTGCCGCGGCCCATGATTTGACGCCTAAAGAGCGTCAATTCCAGCCGTTATTGAGGACTACCATGGGGAGTTGCCGCGGCCGGCATTACTGGGCGATTGCGCTAGCGTGGGCGCTCGCCAGCGCCGGCGACCATGTATGGGCTTTGCCGCACTGGAAGCCGCGACCTGCGGGGCCAGTGACCGCATACGCGCCGCAGATGCGGCATTTCGTCGTCGTGGCGCCTGTTCCTGCGGTCACGGCGCCATATTTCGCGCCGCCTGCCTCGCCTCAGCCCGCCGCAGCAGTCCAGGAGCATGTCATCCCGTCAATGGGCGGTCCAGGGGAAGTACTCGTTGAACCTCGCGTCGCGCATCATGCACGCGTGAAAGCGAAGGCCAAAAAGGCGATCGCTCCGGCGGCTCCTGTTGATCAGGTGCTGTGGCAGCAGCAAGTGGAACCGGTTCCGGCCTATCCCTGGGGTTGGTTCGGCGCGCGTCGCCATACTGAGAACTTCGGACATCGCCGTTATTCCGGCGGCGAGCTCGATTGGACGCTGCGGCGAGGCGACTGAGTCGCCGTTTTGAATGCGCTGATTTACCTCAGCCGCACACGACGACTTCGCATAGAGAGCGCGGATGGTATGCTCCCTTTCGCGATTCGCATCGCTAGAAGCCCATTCCCATGCCTCCCATGCGCATCCCGCCCATTCCCATGCCTCCCATGCCGCCGCCCATGCCTCCCATGCGGCCCATGCGCGGCGCAGGAATGGGAATGACGAGGTCGGCGACGGGATAGACCTTGGTCGTGAGCATGTTTTCGGCCTCGGTCTTGGATGTGATCATCAGCACTTCGTTGCGGATCACGTAGGTCAAATCCATCTCTCCCAGCATCAGCCGCAGCGCGGATCGCAAGCTGATACCCTTCAGGTTCCGGGTCACCGGCGTATCGGACCCCAGGCCTGCGTCGGTCAGCGCCCGGTTGTCGAGCTGAATCTCGATGCCGTGGCGCTCTTTGAGATACTCGACGACGTCGATGAGAGGCTGGTCGACGAATTCGATCTCCGTCTTGTCATCGAGCGCGGCCACGATTTTGGCTTCGCTCGGCTTATTCTCGGTCAGGTCGACGGCCTTGTACTTTTTGCGACGTTCGGTGAGCAATTGCCAGACTTCCGGATCTGGGTACAAAATCGGAGGCTCATCGGGAGTCGGGATGTGCGACAGCTCGATCTGGTACATCGAGTCGATCACGCCCTTGTGGCGAGCATCGACGACGGCCATCATGTCGGCCGTGTAACCGACCATGCGAGCCGTCAATTCAGCAGTGCGCAGGCCCGGCGTAGCAGGCGATAGTTCTTCGGCGATGTTGGCTACGGCCTCAGCATCGCGGTAGCGCTCTTCGTCCATCAAGGCATTGAAGCGGGCCATGAGTTGATCGACTTTCTGCTCCTGCAGGAACAACTCGCGGTTGATGCGTTCTCGGGCTTTGCCTTCGGCGGCAACCTGCTCTTGGCGCAAATCGCGTTCTTCCTTGACCAGCGCTTGTGTACTGGCCGCCTGCAAAGCCGCCTCGATCTGGTCTTGCATCTGAGCGCGGAGTTCAGGGCCGATTTCCGGCGCCTGCGTGACTTTCTCCAGCGTCAGTTTAAGCATGCTGATCGCCTGTTCGGGATCGGCGGCCATCAAGCTGCGAGCCTGGTTCACGACATAGCGGACCTGGCTGTGCAGGAACTGCTCATAAACCCGCTGCTGCTGTTCGACTTCGTCCAGCAGTTCGCCGTCGTCCGGTTCGGTCGCCGCCGGCTCAGCGGCGCTCGCCAGGTTCAATGGCTGGGCGTCTGCAGCCGTACTTCCCCGCCGCGCCTTATGCACCGCGGTATGGATGATCGACGCTGTTGGATTCTTCGGATCGAGCTTTGCGACTTCGTCGGCTAACTGTTCGGCCTGCGGCAAGTTGCCTGTCGCGAGCGCTTGTTGACCGAGCGCGGCAAGGCGGCGGGCGTCGGCATTGATTAGCCAACGGAGGTCGGCCAGGCCCATCGAGCCGAGACTCGGCAAGCTCAAGCCGCCATCGCGCTCGGCGAACTCGACGAGCTTGCCTAGATAGGCGTTGTCATCGCTCGGCGCACTCGGCATCACGCTCCAATCGAGCACGATCGGCTTGTTCAGCAACTCGCCGTCGACACGCACGTGCAATGACTGCTTGGGATTCAGCTTTGTCGGGTCATAGCTGCCGAGCACCACCGTATCGCGATCAAATCGTAAAGGCGGCACGCCGCGAAAATAGACTCCCTGCAGCGCGGAGGGCAACTCTAGCTTCGTCGGCCAGAACACCACTCCTCGCACACAGTCAGCCAATGCACTGCCGGAGCGTCGCCCTGTCGGTTCATCGTCGTCCAGCAGCAGCATGCCGCCGGTGTGCTTGGCCGCTGCGCCAAGCAACTGCAGGTCGACCTGGGGGCCGATCGCATAGCTGATCACCGGCGTTTGCAACTTGACGAAACGCTCGGCCAATTGCCTCATTCGTGTGGAGGTGATCAATTGCACCGGGCTCATACCATCGCCGATATACGCCACGCGGCCGACGCGGCCGGCAGCGTCATTGGCGGCCTGCAAATCGGCGGCCGTATCGAGCGCCGCTTCCATATCGGTAGCGCCGAGCGGGACGCGCTCTCGTAATCGCTGTATCGCCAGCCGCATCTCGTCGCTTGTCGGGAGCACGAAGCCGGTCGTCAATGGGACCGCAGTGACGTCTACGGCCAACAGTGCCACGCGGTCCTCCTGCGCTAGCTCTCTAAGCAACGTCTCGAGCACCGCCAGGGCTTTCTCGCGATAGACGCCCGTCTGGCTGGCCGAGGTGTCGAAGATGACGGCTAACTGATGCGGCGGCGACGCGGGGGCCGCCACGTTTGGCGAGAGGGTCAGCGCAAAAACGCCGGCGCCGTCCGCCTTGACGAAGGTCTCCAGGCTGGCCCGGCCCGACCGTTCCAAGGAAGCGGCTTCAGCGGCTGAAGCTGGAAAAGCATCTTGCCCAGCAAAGAAGGCCCCCATCCATAAGATGGCCAGAGACTTTGAAAAACGCTGCATCGGGGAACGCTCCTACGGCAAGGACACAGAATCCTTGCCACGAAAGCAACCCGCGCGCCCGAATAAGTTAATCTCGGCAATTCAGGCGAAAAGGAAGCCGCGGAGAGCGGTTCGAGAGGTGCACGCGGCAAGAAACTGCGGCGTCGTAAACAGAATCTGGCCCCGGCGGCCAGATTCTGGTCAGAGCCGAAACAGGCCTATTTTCCCTTCTCGAAGGTACCGTGGATTTCGATGTTCAGCTTGCCTTGATTGTCCGAAGGATCGGAATCGTACATCCGCACGAACAGCCGGCCGGCCTGCTCGGGCGTGAACTCGATGCTCGAGCCGATCAGGAACGGCTTCATCTTTTTCGGGTCGCCGCCGTTGTCAATCATGCCGATCAACGAACCAAGATTAAAATCGCGAAGTTCTTCCGGAATTTCCATCCCATCAGGTCCGAGTTCGTTCGACATGCGGAAGGTCCAGGAGCCCACGGCGTCAATTGCCACGGGCTTGCCGGGGATCAGGACAACGCCCGTATCTTGCCAGCCGCCATTCGCATTGACGACCATCTTCTTCTTCTCGGCATTAAGCTGCTTGTCTTTAATTTTGGCAAGCGCTTGTTCAGCCTCGGGCAGCCGCGGAATCAGCTTCAGAATTCGCTCATAGCACTCTCTCGCGCCTTCGATGTCCTGTTGCCGCTCATAGTCCTTAGCCAACTTGGCGGTCTTGGCTACGAACTCCTGGTGAATCTTCAACAACTGCGGATCGCCGGGGAGATCAGGACCTTTGTTCTCTTCTTTTTTGTCCTTGCCATTCTGGTCGCGATTGACAACGATCGGCTGTCCCGTGTTCGGATCGACCGCCGGTAGCCCAGTCGTCGGGTCGATGGCGGGCTGCTGCTGCGGCGCCGGCTGATCGGGGGTCGGGTTCTTGACGTTCCGCGTATTGCGTCGCGGGGCGCCGATCGAGGAAACGGTAAGGCAAGTCGCCAAACCGACAACGAGCAGTCCAATGATCGTGCGTTTCATGGTGCCTCTTTCCTTGCGTTAGAAGGTGCCTATTCCCGTGATTTGTTCAGGCCGAACCAACGCCCCCGCGGGGGCTATTAGAGCCGTCTATAAAGTGCCGATCAAGCCGGCCGGATTGGTTTCACATTCAGTTTTTCCGCGGGGATTAACAGGTCTTCCAGAATGCGTCCGCCGATGATGGTTTCCTCGATAATCCTCGACACATCTTCCAGACGCACGCCGCCGTACCAGATTTGTTGAGGATAAATAACCACCGTCGGTCCCAGCTCGCACTGGAGACAGCCCGCCTGATTGGCGCGAACGAGAGGTCCGAGGTTCCGTCGCTTCAACTCCGTCTTGAAGCAGTCTCGCAGCGCCCCGCTGCCATCCGGATTGCAACAGCCTCGACTATGTCCCGGCGCGCGCTGATTGCAACAAACAAAGACGTGATGTGTGAACAGCGGCATCGAGCGACCCTGGCAATACCCAAGGTCTATCATCCATTAAAAGGAAGGGAAATGTCAAGGATTAGGTTTGAATCCGCCAGGCACGGAAACCCACGGCGGACCGGCATTATTCGGTTGTCGCTGCGCTCTTAAAGAACCGCCGTTCGAGCTCCTGCTGTCCGAGCTGGCTGTAATACTTGACTAGTTCCACCCGGAGCTGTCGGGGCGTGAGCGATCTACGCTCGATTCGCTCGTAAAGGTCGGCATGCCGGCGGTGATATTGCCGGGCGACGTCCAAGTCCTCTTCGGTATAACCCTCGGCGGCAAGCGAACTGAGCGGACCGGCCAGCAGCAGTTCGCGAGCATCGGCAAAGTCGGCGCTGCAACTGAAAGCGATCTCGTCGAGCGTTTCCACGACGGCCGCCGCTTTGGCCGCCGAGACCAGATCTGTCTCGACACTGACCTGTGCGGCTTTGGCCAGCGCCTGGGCCAACAACGGGTTGCTCTTTGAGGCTTCGGCGACCTTCAATCGCAGCGACTGAAATAAGTCGGGTGAAGGGACGAGCGTCTGCGTCGCCAGCAGTTGGGCAAAGTGGTCGAAGATCGCTTCCTCCACCTCGCGTTTTGGGTCGTACATCGGCTCGCGACGGCCGACGAGCTGTAGCTGCGAAGAGAACAGCGCCCCGGTGGGCGAAATGAAGTCTTCGCCGAACGACAAGCCGAGCTGAGCCAGGTTCTCGACCGTGCGGCCGCCGGCGGGGAATTCCGCAATCGGAAAGAAATCAGTGCGCTGGGCCGGAGTTTTCAGCGAGCATAAGAACAGCAGGCCGGCGCAATAAGTATGCACCTTCTTCCCCGGCAGCGATTGGTCTTTCAAGGCCAACACCCGATCGGTGCGAAAATTCAGATCGAATTGCGACTCGTTGCCGATCACGTCGCGCGCCGCCTCGCCCATGGCTGCGGCGATTTTCGGATCGGGATGCCGCAGAAAACAGTAATGCAAAGTGCGTGCGACGTAGGTCTCGACGTTCGTCGCTGGGATGCTGTTTCCGCGCTCGGGCAGATCGACGAGTACCATCCGCCGAACGCCGTCGCTGCCTTGCTCGAGCGCTACGACGCCGACATGCGTAAACAGCCCCGGCGAAAGATCGGTAAACAGGTTATACGGTGAAGGATTGCGCATCAGCAGCCAATCGCCGGGCTGCACTTCGAAACCGCCCATGCGGTAACGGTTGTCGGTAATGCCTTCGCGCGCCAGTCGCTCGAGCCAGGAAAGCAGTTCGCGGCGGCGGCGCGCCGAATCGGCAGACAATTGTGATTCCGGCACGCGCGCTACATATTGATAGAGCTGCCGCGGAGTGATCGGCGGAATCTCGGGCCCGGCCGGCGTACCAGGCCGCGGTTCCTGCGGCAAGCCGATCCGCCGGATGGTTTCCGCCACGCCAATTGCCAAATCGCCCGGAAGTTGTCCGGTTTCGAGCATCTGCGCCAGTTGAGGCAATAACGAATGGTCCCCGGCAACGGCGGCCAATTCCAACAACTTGCGAGATGCTGACAAGTTCGGAACATTGACCACCGGACGATTGGCCAGGATCCGCAGCCGAGGCGACGGCGGCGGCTGCCGCGCCGGCGTGGCGATGGGCTGTAATAATTGCTGCAAAAGCTGCTGCGAAAGTACGAAGGCGCCGACTGAGCTCCGATACGCAATCAGCGTATCGACCAGCCGCGCCAGTTCATTCGGATCGCGAGACAGCCTCGGCACGGCGATGTTGAGCGAGTCGACTTGCAGATAACGCATCCGGCCCGACAGATCGATCAATTGGCTGGTTGCCTGCAAATACGCCCGCAATGCGTCGCGTTGTTCCTCGCCGGGCTCCAGCGAAGAAAACTGCCGACGCATCTCGAGCGTCTCATCCAGCCGGCGATCGATGCGCTGTTTTGCGGCGAGCAATCGCCGGACCGCTTGCAGCGTTTGCGCGGAGTTCATGCGTTCGAGCTTGGCCAGGATGACCGCCCATTGTTCGATGGCGTCGGCCGCCTTTGCCGCCCGAAGATTGCCCGTGGCGGAGAATTTCGCCGCCTGGCGAGGCACGGCCCGATCGAGTTCGTCGATCCAGCGTTCCAGCGCATCGGGAGACGGCTCGGCGGCGCCCGCGGGATTCGCTGACGCGAACAGGGCAACCAGGCCGAGGCCAAGGCAGAGCCAACGCTTGAGACAATTCACGCACGTACTCCCAGCGAAATCGAGGACCCAAAAGCAATCTTATTCATATACCTTGCCGCAGCCATGAGTGCCAGTTTTGCAGCCTGCGCGGGATGCGCCAAGAAACCGGCCGGCGGAGCAATGCAGGCCTACGGAGAATTGCCCTGAGCATCGAAAAGCCGCCGGATATTGGGGCAAATCTTCGGGCCCAAGGCCCCACGGAATGCGGCACTCGGCGGCTATTTTCCCATGCTGAAGATCCGCTCGACGTTGCCGCGCAAGATGCGCCGCCCGAAACCCACGGCGCGCGCTTCGCTCCAGCCGCGATCGACTACATAGCGCTCGGCCAGAATCTTCGCCAAGATCCGCTTGTACATGGCGAATTTCGGCAGTCCGAACTCGAGTTTGTACATATCGCTGTAGTAACCGATTTGTTTGGTCTGCGGCACGGCCTCGAGCCGGGCCGAGGCATCGTGCTCGATGTAGGTCGGCGTATTGGAATACCACCAGTGCCCGTTGGTCACAACGTTGGGGAAAATCCAGCTATAGCTGGTCAATTCCTGATTGGTGACGCTGGCCAGCACCGAGATGGGAAACACGACCTGCGGGAAGGCGTTGAACAGATCGCGATACTGAATCAGTGAAACGCGACTATCGTACAGGTCTTGGCCTTGATAGACGCCGGCGGCATACACGGCCCGATTGACGCCGATCATCAAATCGAACGGCAGGCGGTAATCGGCGCAATACTCGGCTAGCGTCCAGAAGACGAAGCTGGAAAACTCCTTCGCCCGGGCCGGCGCGGCGGCGGGGCCTTGAGAAAACATCTCGGCCACGGCAACCTCGGCTGTGGCTGGTTGAATTCGATGCGGAGCAAAGTCGGGCGGCAACGAGATGGCGCAGGCCTTGGCGCCGCGGGCCGTGAAGTGGTCGAACAGCCGGCCAATCGCTTGGCGGAGCGTGACCGCGTCGTTCACCGAAATGCCGCTTGCCTTTTCCAGCCGTTCGTGGACTTCCCGTTTGCCAAGGTGAAACACCAGGTCGTCGGTCCGCAAGCAGGGAATATAGACGCTGGTGTCGAACCCGGTCAGCGGATCGTCGAAATCGTTCGTCAGGAAGACGGCTTCCAGCTTGCTTTGGCGGAGCACTTGAGCGGCCCAGTCGGGCTGCCGCATTCGCGCTTCGGCAGTATCGTAGAGCCGCTCCCAATTGTTCGCGTCGACCAGCTCGTCTTCAAAACCGAAAAACTCGCGGGCCATTTCGACGAGCCAACTATACTGAATCGTGTTTTCGATCGGTCCGAGCGCTTCGACCAATCGGCGGACTTTCTCTTTGGGATCGAGCCTCGGCTCCTCGATCCTTGCTTTCGGCATGCCGGCGGAGTGGGCCAACTCCGTGTAGTAGTGGTAGCCCAAGAGATCGGCGAGCGTCGTCGAGGCCGGCGCGTGCGGATTAATATGGGAATGAGGATCGATCAACGCCAGCGCGTTGAGTTCATCGAACAATCGCTTTCGCAGTGCCTCGGACATCGTTTCATTCCCTCGGAAAAGGCAGACTTTTCACGCGCCCCATGTGTCGCTGTTATAGCGAAAACGGATTCGGTCGGCAGGGGTCGGCCAAGGAGCCGCTGGCAGAAGTTTTGGCGACGTTGGTTTGCATCCAACTCATTGTCCGGATGCTAGTTAGGGCGCTTCTTGCGTGGCTAATCGCACTTTTTGGCTGAATCCGTAGTCAAACTTTGAGGATTGTGCTCGAATTGAGTCATGCAGGGATATTAATACAAGCCGCTCTTCTTACTCTCCTATTTTCGCCGCAACAGTCATGGCCGACATCAAAACGGACCATCCCGAAGCCCCGTCCGAGGACAGCCAGATTCTGGCTCTCTGGTCGTGCGGCCGCCGCGAGGAGAGTCTGCGGTTGCTGTTGAGCGAACACGGCGGCAAGGTTCGTGCGGCGTTGCGCAGGCGTTTTCCCTCGGTCCGCGATGAACATGTGGTTCTAGAGGCAATCAACGATGCCGCGCGCAGCGTGTTTAAGGCGTACGACCCGGCAAAAGGTTGCAGCTTGGGCGGCTGGTTTCTATTCATTGCCGGCCGGCGCTTATGTGATTTGGTGCGCGGCGAGCGATTGCGGCTCGAAAAAAGCGCGCCGCTCGACTACGGCCTGGCGAACGACGAACGCAGCTCGCCCGAAAATCGCTTGATGGGCGAGGAATTCCGGGCGGCAGTGAATCGAGCGATCAGTCAGCTCTCCGGGTTGGAGCGCGCCGTAATCGAGGCCGACATCGATGCCGGCAAGCAAGCCCGCGCAGGCAGTCTGGCGCGCCGATTGAAGACGACGGAGCAATCGATCTACGCGGCCCGCGCTCGAGCGCGCAGGAAGTTGCTCGAATCGCCATGGATGAAGCCCCTTTATCGCAGCACAGGATGACTCCCATGAGTTTGCGCATTCGGCGCGGCGTGTTGAGCGCCGGTCATGATTCATCGTCCCAAGGCATCGTTGACGAACTGCCTTGGGACAGCGTCAGAGCCGCCCAGGCGGCGTTCGACGCAGCGCCGCAGGAGTCCCTGGCCGCGGAAGAGATCGAGACGCTGCTGCGCTGGCAGGCTGCAGCCAAATCGGCCCGAGTGCTGTCGCGCCGCCGCCGTTCCATGCGGTCTCCCAATTATCGCTTGTATCCCGAATCGCTTGAGCGCCGCGACGTGCCGACACCCGCGTTTTCCTTGACGCTGTTGGCCGTGAGCTTGCCCCCCGCCGTTGCGGCCTGGAACGACGAACAAGTTGCGCATGAAACAGTCGGCGAAACCGCCTGTTTGTCGGCCGAGCGGAGCGGCCAGCGTGTTTGTTGTGGCGCGAGCTCGATCGAGACAAACTTGAACGAGCCCCAATTAATTGAAGGTGAAGAGAATCCGCCCGAGAGCGACTCGCTGCAGTTTGCGCTCGCCGAAGGCCTGAGAGGCTGGGACGACTACAACGCCCAGCCAAATGACTGGGCGCTGATTGAGTTGCTCGCCACCTCGTCTCCCAGCAATCGATATCTCGAGCCGCTTGGCTGGTGCGCGTAGGCGTCACCGCCGGAACGGCGCCCGCGCTGCTAGAAACTCAAGCCGGCGCGGAGCAGCACCGTGTCGCTCGGATGGGCTGTTGGCGTGCCGCTGCGATAAATGATGTGGCGATCGAAGACGTAACCGACTTCGAAATTGCCCCGCACGCCGTTCAAGTTGAACCACTCGAGACCCGCCAGTACGCGCAGGTCGTTGTACTCGACCGTGTCGCCAGCGCCGCTGGCGCGCTGCACGGTCCACTTGCCGCCGCCGTATTCGCCGGCCAGGTAACCCCAGACGTCGGTGTTGCGAATGGTGGTCAATCGTTGCGAGATCTTTGGGTTGGGAAATAGCAGCGCGAACCGCGTGTCCTGGTTGGGCGTCCAAATAACGCCGCCCGCCGGCAAGATCTTGACGGTCAAACGATCGAGATACCATACGCCCGCGGCGACTTGCCACTGCGGCGAAAACGTCACGATTCCGAGCCCGCGGCCAAGAATTCGGACGCTTTGCGAGTTGACCTTGCTGAAATCGCTGTACACGCCGACACGTACGTCGAGATCGGCGCTAAACCACGACGTCACTTGCGGCCGCCAACTCGTATCGAGATAGGCATCGTAGGCGTTGGGGGGCAAGTCGGGAGAGCCGGCAAAATTGCCGGAAGCCGGGCCGTTCCACGAGTGGTACGTGAAGCCCGGCGTTAAAAAGATCGGCGCCGGGTTGGCCAGTATCGGAAAAGCGAATGAGCCGCCCAAGCCGACGTCGTCAATGCCAAAGCCGTGTTGGCCGAACCTCGCCAAATAGGTGTTTTCAAAGAATAGTTCGCTCAAGAACCGCTGCCGTGGCGGTAGCGTGCCGTCGGGCAAGGGTTGGCTGTAGGGGTTCTGGCCGTAGGTTCCATACGGCGTCACCGCCTGGCTGCCGTAAGGCGCCACGCCTGGCGCGCCGGGAACGACGCTCCCCTGCCCATAGGGCGAAACGACTGGGGGCTGTGCGCTGGGGGCGGCGTAAGGGTCCCAAGCGGGCGAGGCGGGCTGAATCGAGCCATCCAGGGTCGCGGCCGGCGATTGACCGCTGTAAAACGGGCTCTCCGGCTCGACGACCGTGGGAACTTGCACCCTCGGCTGGGCAAGCGCAGCGGTCGCCATGAGCGGCGCGAGCAATGCGATTGCGGTGCGTAGGTAGATTGCGTAACTCAGGACGTCAGCCTCGTTCTGGGCGCCTCGGTCAGACGTTCGCCAGACTTGAGAGAAAACGGCAAATTGAAAGCGGAATCTCAATATCAGTCGTGCCGTTCCGGGTCAAGGCCGGTTGGCGTTGCCTTTGCTCTCCAGATCAGTACGATAGCATCGGACCGAGGATTGCGCCGCCGCGGCAGTTCGCTCTTAAGCGCACTATCGCCCCGCCACGACAGCCTCTGTCTTCGCTCTGGTCGCGTTGCCCTGCGGGCGACCGGAGCTCGTCCGAGCAGCAATCCGGATTCTGCACGCAGCCCGCCGCCATTTTACCCTTCTGATCAGGACCGCCGCCCCACATGACGCCCGAGCAAGTCGTTGATTTTAGTCAGCGGAAGCAGGAAATTCGCGAACAAGCGCACGCCAATCGCAAGGCGCAGCCCAACAAGGAAGAGTTGAGTCGCGCCATTTGTGCGCAGTTTGCCGCACTGCCGGAATACGGCAAGGCGAAGACAGTCATGTTCTACGTCGACGTGCGCACTGAAGTGCGCACTCGCGAATATCTGCCCACCGCCTTAACGCACGGCAAGCGAATTGTCGTCCCTTATTGCGTCGACGGCGAGCTGGAGCTGTTTCTGCTGGAAGGCATGGATGAGCTGGCGATCGGCATGTACAAGATTCTCGAACCGAAGCCCGAACTGCGACTCTTGCCGGCAAAGCGAGTCGAAGTGGCCGAACTCGATCTGATCATGGTTCCCGGCGTCGCATTCGACCGCAGCGGAGCGCGAATGGGCCATGGATTCGGGTACTACGATAAGCTCTTGGAACACGCCCGTGCGGATACGCCGCTGGTGGCGCTGGCTTTCGAGTGCCAATTGTTTCCAGAGATACCGACGGCGCCGCACGACATTTTCATGGACAAGATCATCACCGAGCAGACGATCTATCAGGGCAAAGGGCGGTAACGCGCGTGGCCATGGATCGTCCCGCCGAAATTGAAGACACATACGCCGAAGCCTTCCGCAGCCTGTATGCCGAAGTGCTGATTACCGCCCGCGATAAACGTTGGCTCGATCATGCGGTGGCCGCAGCGACGGGGAATGCTTCGAGCACGATTCTTTGCGATTGCGAAGCCGGCCTCGATCGATACGTCGGGCCTGGCTTCGACGCAAAGTTTGAAACGCCTGACGGGCGGCCCGGAGCAGTGGTTCAATTCCACGTGCCGCGATTCCGCAAAGACCGCGTCGAAGCGCTGGAGCGCTCGCTGCTGATTCGGCTGAGTCAGAACGTGCTGACCTGCCCGACCGCGGCTTGCTTTAACCTGCTGGATACCGATCCTTATTACAAGCTGGGTCGCAAGCTCGCCTTCTTTGGCGATGGGCACCAGTATCGCGATGTACGCTTTGGGCGTCACACCTGGGTTGTTCCGATCTTGGGGGGCGAGTTCGTCATCGATCGGCGGTTCGGCTATCGCGATGGGCTGATGGGGGGCAATCTCTGGTTTCTCGGCGCCGATCTCGATGCGGCTTTGTTGGCCTCCGAGCGCGGTGCGGAAGCGGCCAGCCAGACGCCCGGGGTCATTTTGCCTTTTCCCGGCGGCATTGCCGCCAGCGGCTCGAAGGCCGGCAGTCGTTATTCGTTCTCCATCGCCAGCACTTATGCCGAATACTGCCCGACGCTGCGCGAAAAGCTGGCTGGCGCCTCGCGCGTGCCTGCTGGCGTCGGGTCGATCATGGAGATCATCATCAACGGCCGGGACCTGCCCACGATCGTCGCGGCCACGCAAGCGGCGATTCGCGCCGCACAACACACGCCTGGCTTAATCAAGATTTCCGCCGGCAATTATGGCGGCCGGCTCGGGAAGAGCTTTATCTATTTGCATCCCGACAAGCAACCGGCGGAAGCGAGCAAATAAGATCGCATCAACTCACGGGGCCGCCGTGATTAACTCGCGCACGAACTTCACCTTCGGTTCTCCGCCTTTCGCCGATAAGTGCGATCGCAAGTACCTGACCGGCTCTCGTTCATCGGGCGAGCGGAAATTGTCTCCCTTTTGCCAGATGGGCAAGGTGTCGGGCATGGCCCCGAACGACGGGGGATCGGCCAGCCGGCAGGGAAACCAGAGTCCGTGTCCTTCCGCGTCGGTGAGATAGAATTCGGGATAGCTCGACTTTGGCACCCAAACGGTGCGCGCGGGGAATTCGGCGGCCCGGCACAGGGCGATGAATAGCGACGTTACTCCCTCATGGTCGCTGCTCTTGTCGCGCAACGCTTGTACGGCGCCTGGCAGCTTCGCGCCATCTTCGTGCTTCACGTTTTCGCGGACCCAATTGAAGATCGCTTCTACCTTCTCCCAGTCGCTCTTGCCTTCGGCCTCTTTGACGATCTTCTTGGCCAGCGCTTTAATTTTTCCGTTCTGGCTCTCGATGCGCGGACTAGGCCCAAGATAGCGCCGGATGTCTTTGGGAAGCTTGCGAGTCTCGGCCTTCTGCAGAACGCTCGTGCCTTCGGGCGGCGATTGCGGATAACGCGTGATCTCAAACGTGATCAGCGCCTTGGACTCTTGTCCCCCGGGAATTTGCGGCATCGTAATCAAGAGTTCTTTGACCGTGTCGACCATGCGGTAGCTCCCATTGCGAGCGAACGCTGAAAAGTCTTCTTCCACAACCTTCACTTGTTGCTCCGGCCAATCGACCGGCAACTGCACGTCGCCGACGACGTCAATACAATCGCCGCCTGCCGCCGTCACCACGACGCCCACGCGCCAACGTTCGACATGGGGGGCCCCCAATTTAGGACCGTTCTTGTTGGCATCTTCGGCGCCGAACTCGTTTGGCTTTGGTTGCGCCCGAGCGACCCCGAGCAGAGACATGGTTGCCACAATCGTTGCGAGCCGCAGAACTGGCACGGTAAAGCTCTCCATCGAGTTCACGCCGGCATCCCGATTGCCGCAATTAAGTTACGGCCGATCCGCGCCGCTTTGAGACAATCAATCTAGTGTAATCTACGAGAGGACACGGGCGAAAGCATGATCAACCGATGGGAGAAAAGAGACCACCGTCTGCTTATCCTGCCTTGAAGAGCACGACGATGCCGTTATTGGGCTCGGAGAAAAAACGAATCTTGGCGAGCGAAGCAAGCGAGGCGAGCTTGCGAAAGAAATCGTAGCGGCGCCCCAGTTTGCCCAGCCAGCGGCCTGACTGGTCGGAGAACAGCGCCCAGCGCACCTGGTGACTGTGAGGATACGTGCGGAAGGACCGGAATCCGACTTGCCGTCCGACTTCGATGATCCGATGCGGGGGCATGTCCTTCTCGGTGACGTCATATTTTTCGCGCGCTTGGACGGCAACCTCTGTTGTCGCGTGTCCGGCGCCGGGCTCCGACGTCACGCAACGGCCGCCGGGCTTCAAAGCGCGAAATGCCATGGCCAGTGCAGCGCTTTCATCGACGGCATGATGCAGCGAATCGAAGAATAAAGTCGCATCGAATTCCTGTTCGAAGCAGGCGCTTTCGTAATCCCCTGCCACGAAAGCCGCGTTTTCCAACTCGGCGCGCAAACGGCAGTCCTCGGCATGCGCAATCATGTCGTCGGAGATATCGAGTCCGACGACTTCATAACCCCGTCGGGCCAGAAACAGGCTTGTCCAGCCGGCCCCGCAGCCGACGTCGAGAATCCGCGCCGGCGGCCGAGGCAGCAAGCTCATGATGGCGCCGATCTCCATGAGCATGGCGTCGCACGCATCGTCGGAGAAGGGCTTATTGACCGCGTGACGAACTTGCGCCTCGCTGAGGCTCTTCAAATAATCGATTTCGCCCTGCTTGGCCACGCGAAGTCCTTGCCACCTTGCTTCGTGCACGGCTACCCTGTCGCGATCTTCCAGACAAGATCGTGCTCAGCATCTCCCCCCTGGTCGATTCCATCATCCCC
>JAICIG010000163.1 GCA_025924495.1 Pirellulales bacterium
GGGGGCTGAACATTAGGGGCGCACTTGCTGCCCCCCATTTATTTATTGGCCGGCCTGGGCGGCAAATTCTGTCCCCCCCTCCTGAGATGTCGAGCAGGAACGCCGTCGCGTTTAGCGGAGCCGCATTTCACTGCTCACTCCGCCGGCGGCGGGCAGGTAAGCGCTGCGGACGTAGTCGATCACCATGCGGTGAGCGCTGAATCGCCAGGCCAGCGAACTGATGGAGTTCATCATCCGCTTGATCCACTGCCGCGGCAGGCCGTCAATGTCGCGGTCGTAGTAGAGCGGAATGACTTCCTTCTCGAGCACGCGGTACAGGTCTTCCGCATCGCGGCGGTCGTTCACCTCGTCGGAAACGTGGCTCGTGCCGCGGCCGATGGCAAAGCCATTGCTGCCGTCGTAGGCTTCGGCCCACCAACCGTCGAGTACGGATAGGTTAAGGCCGCCGTTGAGCACGACTTTCTGACCGCTGGTGCCCGAGGCCTCGAGCGGGCGGCGCGGATTATTGAGCCACACGTCGACGCCTTGCACCATGTGCCGGCAGACGTTGATGTCGTAGTCTTCAATGAATGCCACGCGGCCGGCAAAGCGCGGATCGTGGCGCTAATTGGCGTTTCTCTTGATCAACTGCTTGCCCGGTTCATCGGCCGGGTGAGCCTTGCCGGCAAAAATGATCTGGATTGGCCGGTTGGGATCGCTGATCATCTCATAGAAGCGATCAATGTCAGTCAGCATCAGATCGGCGCGTTTGTAGGTGGCGAAGCGGCGGGCGAAGCCGATCGTCAGCACATTGGGATCGAGCATGTTGCGCGCGGCTTCGACGACGTCGTCGCTTTCGCCGCGGCGGCGGCATTGGCGGCTGACGCGGCGTCTTACGAACGCCAGCAGCAGGTTCTTTAGCGCGTGGTGGGTTTCCCACAATTCGCCCGGATCGACATGGTGAATGCCCTGCCAGGCTTCTGGCTCGAACATGTCCTTGAACCAGTTCACCGGAAAATTGCGATCGTAAAGCTGCTGCATCTGCCAGGCGAGCCAACTCGGCACGTGCACGCCGTTAGTAATGTGGCCGATGGGGATTTCTTCTTCCACGCGCCACGGCCACAAGTGGGCCCACATGCGGCGGCTGACGTGTCCGTGCAGTGAGCTGACGGCATTGGCTCGCCGCGACAGCTTAAGCGCCAGCACCGTCATGCAGAAGGTCTCGCCGCCGTTGTGCGGCTCGACGCGCCCGAGTCCCATGAGTTGGTCGTGCGAGATGCCTAGCTGGTCGCGCAGGGGACCTAAGTGTTCTTCGATCAGTCCGCTATCGAAGCGGTCGTGTCCGGCCGGCACCGGCGTGTGGGTGGTGAACACCGTGTGCTGGGCAATATCGCGCAGCGCTTCGTCGAAGCTCAGGCCGTCGGACTGCATCATGTCGCGGATGGCTTCCAGCGTGGCGAAAGCGCTGTGTCCTTCGTTGAGATGGTACACGCCCGGCGTGATGCCCAGCGCTTTGAGCGCCCTGACGCCGCCAACGCCCAAAACCAGCTCCTGCCGAATGCGAGTGCGATGGTCGCCGCCATAGAGCCGGCTGGTCAATTCTCGATCTTCCGGGCTGTTGCCGTCGACGTCGCTGTCGAGCAGGTACAAGCTGACTCGTCCAACGCGCATCAGCCACACCTTGGCGACGAGCTGGCCGGTACGCGTGTCGATGGTGACATGAATCGGCTTGCCGTCGACGCCCACGGCAGGCACCATCGGCACGTTTTCGACCTTGGTGTCCAGATACTCTTGCATCTGGTAACCATCGTGGTCGAGGTGTTGCTTGAAATAGCCTTGATCGTAGAACAGGCCGATGGCGATGAATGGCACGCCCAAGTCGCTGGCCGTTTTGACGTGGTCGCCGGAAAGCACGCCCAGGCCGCCAGAGTAAATCGGCACCGATTCGTGCATGCCGAATTCGGCTGAGAAATAGGCCACGGGCTTCGAGCCCAACACGCCCGCATGCGTCGTGCCCCACGTCTGGTTACTGCTGAGATATTCCTTCAATAACCGGTAAGCGTGGTTAATGCGGCTATAAAGCACCAGCTCGGCGGCTCGCATTTCCAGCCGCTCGGGAGTGAATTCGCTCAACAGCGCGATCGGGTTATGATCGAGTTGCCGCCAGCGAATCGGGTCCAAATCTCGAAATAAGTTGACGACCTCCGGCTGCCAGCTCCACCACAGATTATTGGCGAGCGCCAGGCATTTGTCGTAAGGCGTTGCGGAGCCGACTCCCATAGTCCATTTTGGGGGTGAAGAGGCTGGGGCAATTTCCGTTTGGCTCATCCGTGTATCCTTGCGCATGACCGAGCGCGAGAAGCGCTAGCAATCTGAAGTGTCGCATTATAGCGATTTGGTAAAACGGGGCGACCCCAGTGTTGGCGAAGTTTCACGGGAAATACGGGGAATTCCTGTAAGAAATGGAAGGCTTGAGCAGCGGGGGCAAAGGGGCCTCAAATGCGTACCGCGCCTGTAAACGATTCCGTATGAGGGCAGTTATCAACGTCATGATTTTCCAGCAAGTCGCACCATTTCCGCGGTAAGATGCACAAACCCTTTGAGTTTGGCCGGAGTAGCAGACGCCATGGTCCCGCCGACAACCATCCAATCCACCAATGACGCGGCATTTGGCGACCTTTGTCGCCGCCTGGCCGCCGCCGCCGATGCACTCGATTCGAGCGGGGGATGGCCTGCCGAACAACTCGATTGGTGTCGCCGAAATGGCGTATTTCAATGGTTTGTGCCGCCTGCTTTTGGCGGCCAAGGCTGGGAAGAAAGAGACCTGGTGCATGCGTACCTGCGGCTGAGCGGCGCTTGCCTGGCGACCACCTTCATCCTGACACAACCGCAAGGCGCGTGTCGTCGCATCGTTGCCAGCGACAACGACGAATTAAAAGCCCGAGTGTTGCCGCAGATAGCTCAGGGTGGGGCGTTTGCCAGCGTCGGCATTTCGCATCTGACGACCAGCCGGCGGCACGTGAGCCGACCCATGCTGGCGGCGCGCCAAACGAATGACGGCTTTCTCTTGGAAGGGACGATTCCTTGGGTCACTGGCGGCGATCACGCCGATTACATTGTGACCGGCGCCACTTGCGAGGACGGTCGCCAGATTCTGGCGGTATTGCCGACGAACTTGCCCGGCGTACAACCGCTCGAACCCGCCCGGCTGGCGGGACTGACGTCGACGCACACGGGCGAAGTTCGGTGCGACCAGGTGCAACTCGGTGACGAATGGCTGCTCGCCGGTCCCGTCGAAAACGTGCTGTTGCAGGGGAAAGCGGCGGGAACCGCCGGAGTGCAGACATCCGCGCTTGCGCTCGGTCTGGCGGCCGCGGCGCTGGAGTACTTTGCCGCAGAAGCCGAAAAACGCCCAGAGCTGGTGCAGGTCGCAGAAAGCTTGCTCGCTGAGCATCGTTCGCTGAAGAACGACCTATTCACCGTTGTCGAGGGACAAAGCGATTGTTCGCTTGAAGATCTGCGTTCGCGTGCGAACAGTCTCGTGTTGCGAAGTGCGCAAGCTGCTTTAACTGCCGCCAAAGGCAGCGGTTACGTGGTCGGCCATCCAGCCGGCAGGTGGTGCCGTGAAGCGCTGTTCTTTCTGGTATGGAGTTGCCCGCAGCCGGTCATGGCAGCGGCCCTTTGCGAACTGGCCGGCCTGAGCGATTGACCGCGTTTGCGTCGCTCTGCTCGACGTTTCTGCCCTTTTCTTGCGTGTTTTTCCGCGGTATTATCGCTGGTTTCCCAAACCGCTAAAGCTTATCAGGAGCGATTGACCGCGATGCCCAACGATACCAATGTGCACTGGCACGAACACAGCGTCACCCGAGCCGAGCGCGAGCGCCTGAATGGGCACAAGGGCTGTGTCATCTGGTTTACAGGGCTTAGCGCTTGCGGGAAGAGCACCGTTTCGAACCTGGTCGATCACAAGCTGCACTCTCTCGGACTGCACAGTTACGTGCTCGACGGCGACAATGTTCGTCACGGCCTGAACGCCGGCCCCGGCATGCTCAAGGAGCGGCACGGAGAAGAATTCGCCAAGCGATTTGGCCTGGGCTTTTCGGCTCAGGATCGGGAAGAGAATATCCGCCGTATCGGCGCGGTGGCCAAGCTGTTCAGCGAGGCGGGCATTATTACTTTGACCGCGTTTATCAGCCCCTACCGCCGTGACCGCGATGCCGTTCGCGCCAGCATGCAACCGGGCGATTTCCTGGAGATCTTCGTCGACGCTCCCCTCGAAGTTTGCGAAGCCCGCGATCCCAAAGGTTTGTACAAGAAGGCGCGGGCCGGCGAACTCAAAGGGTTTACCGGTATCGACGATCCGTATGAGGCGCCGGCTAACCCAGAACTGGTCCTCGATGCCGGCAAAAAAACGGCCGAGGAGCTGGCAGACGAGGTTCTGGCGCATCTGAAGAAGATCGGCAAAATAAGCTGATCCTGTCGCTAATTCGCGGGTGAATGTGTCCCTGACGACAGCGGCGGGGGTTGACAGTTGCGCTCGCACGGGACTACAGTGTCGTTCCATCGAATCCTTCCGATTCGTTCGCGTCGCGTTTATCGCGCCGCAGGAATTTGATGCTTTTCTCAGCGAATTGCCGCTGCGAAAGACGTCTGGGCGGAAGGATTCGGTGTCGTCGGCTGCCTCGCGATGGTTTGCGCTCTCGCAGCCGGCAATTACATGCCGTGCATGATGGCATGTAACCAAGGAGGGGGTCAGGCGTCATGTCGAAGAAATCCGCCCATGAAGCTCAACGGCGGGCGCAATCGGCGCTGACGGGCAGTCCCGTTTATCCGTTGCGGGATTTGATCGTCGAATCTCATGACGATGCCATTACGATCAGTGGCTCGGTGACCAGCTTTTATCACAAGCAGCTTGCCCAAGAAGCGGTGCGAGCGGTGGTGGGAGCAATGGAAGTGGTCAATTCCGTTCATGTTGAGGAGCAATAGCTGCGCCTCGATCACACAAGGAACTTTTCCGAGATGGGCAGGCCTCCGGCAGAGCCGAGGCATTAAGGAGCAACAGGAATGCATGAACTTCGCCAGGCTGCGTCTGATTCAGCCGCTATGCCCGCCGCAATCATTGATCGAACTTCGACCGCCACCACCCGTAAGGCGACGCAGGCTGAAAAATTTGCCGAGCGTCTCGCGCGGCATATTCAGCGCCGCACCAACGGCATGATTCGGCAGTTGCAAGTCGGGATCAGCCCGCAGGGCATTACCCTGGAAGGCCATTGTGCGGCCTTTTACCTCAAGCAACTCGCGCAAGAGGCCGTTCTTGTCATCATCGAAGACCAACCGCTCTTCAACCGGATTGAAGTGAAATAAGCGGGAGGCGGCAGAGCGCCAGTTCACGATTCCCCAGTTCACTATTCCAGAGCCGAATCGGGTTCTGGCTTGTACGCTCCAAGTGGAAACGGATTCCTCAGGCCGCTTTGCGTTTTCTTCGCGCGGCGATTTCTTCGTAGATGGCGAGGATTTCGCGACAGTTGCGTTCGAGCGAGTGGTTTAGAGCTAGCTGGCGTGCGGCGCGTCCCATGCGGTCTCGGACATGTTCATCAAGTAGCGGCCGGAGCGCTTCCACAAGTTCCTCGGCATCGCCGGGATCATTGACGAGAAAACCGTGATTACCCTCGGTCATCAATTCGCCCGCGCCGTTGTAACGACTGGTGATGACCGGCAGGCCGCTCGCCAGCGCTTCCAGCACCACGAGGCTGCACGGATCGTAGAATGTTGGCTGCACGTAAACGTCGGCCGCGGCATAGTAGGGAACTGCGTCGTCGACGGGCCCTACGAAGGTCGTAGCCGCCGCCGCGCCGCGTCGCTCGGCCAGGCGGACATACGAATGATGGCGCTTGCCGCCCACTACGGCCAAGCGCACGCGTTCCTGTTCGGAAACAAGCCGCCCAACGGCGGAAAGCAGCGTCGGCACGCCTTTCAATCGGAAGTTGTGCGCCACGATGAGCAGCAACGTTTCGTCATCCGCGAGTCCCAACTCGTCGCGGACGATTCTGCGATAACGCGACCGATGGCTTGGCGAGAATCGCTCAACGTCCACGCCGTTGTAGACCAGCCGCAGTTGTTCCCGGCGGACGCCGTGATAGCGTTCAAAGTCGCGAGCGACCATCCTCGACAGTGCGATAAACAGTCGATCTTCGGCCATGTACTGGCCCATGGTTAGTTGCCGGAAATCACGATAGCGGGGCAGCCAGCGCGTGGTAGAGCGTTTGAACGGTCGCAGCCAAGCCGGCAGCAGCAGCAGGTTATGCTCGAATGCGGCACGCCGCGAGCCGCCATGGGGCTGGAACACGTCGCAGTGCCAACCGCAGCCCATGTCGTGCGTCACGTCCAAGTCTAGCGCGTCAAGGCAGCGTTCGGCGTCTTGCGCGAACTGAATTCGTGACTTGACGTTCTCTATCCTGTGCGTGATGACGCCCGTTCGCTCCACCTCAGGCGCAAATTGACCGGCGACTACATGCACCTCATGCCTGGCGCGCACTAGCCATTGCGCGAATTGCCAGGTCCAATGTTCCGCGCCGCCGCGCTCGGGCAGTAAGCTTTCGATGATCAGGCCGATGTTCATGGATGGGCTCCGAGACGGCGTTCCATCGAGCGTTGTTTGGCCAGCACCTGTCGGATCAATCGTTTATCTTCGCTGGACAGCTTGCGCACGCCCAAATAATGCTTGATAAACGCCAGCCGATGAGTTTGCGTGAGGCGTTCGCGCGGAGCGGAATAGGCGAGCTGCGCCAAATCCTTAATCACCCAACGCCGGCGGAGCCAGGTGCGCCGTTCGACGCGTTGCAGATCGATCAGATTGACTAAGAACCGGCCGCCTGCCGCCTCACGAATAAAAAAGTGGCAACAGTACAAGTCGCGATGATTGAACCGCTGCCGATGGAAGCGGCCCGCCACATCGGCAACGGCCTTGATCAGATCGTGGAGACGATGATCGCGCGGACTTGCATGGTGCGGGGCGATTTCCGCAAAACCCTGCCTGAGAAAATGGTCGAGCTGCACGTAACCTGTAAGCTCCTCCGTCAGCACGAAGGATTCCGCCACGCCGTCGATTCGCAGCTTTTCGCCATAGGCCACCAGTCGCATGGCCGCAATGCCAAGACGCTCAAGCTGTTCGATATTCAGCGCCTCGATGCGGCCAGGCGATTTGCCGGCGCCCAGTCGCAGACGGGCTCGCAGCCAATGCCGCCAGGAGCGGATGAAGTGCTTCTTGAGATATAGTCCGCGAGGACCGCGCCCGTCGTTGAGTTCCAGCCGGCGGTTCTCGCGGTCGCGCAGGGTCCTCAGCAAGCGGCCCGCGCCGGTCGTCATGATTGCTTCGAAGGTCAACAAGCCCGCTTGCTGCAGGCGCGAGACGAATTCGCAGTTGACCCAAATCCGCCCTGATTGCAAAGGAATCAAACGGGTGGGGCCGGCCGGCTGGTGCGGCGGATCGATACGCTGACTGTAGGGATTGGAAGAGGGCATGGCCACGCACTCGAGGCGACGGTAAGCCGCCCGGTTATCTCAGATTGTTTTCATTCACCGCAGCCGGTTGCCGTGCTCAAGCCGCCGCCGGAGCGGCCTGACGCAGCTCGGCCCTGACGGCTCGATACACTTCCTCAATCGACAAATCGCGCATGCAGCGATGATGCCCGAGCGGGCAGGTACGCTGCTGGCATGGCACGCACTCCAGCTCGAGTTGCAGGTGGATTGCGTGAGGATGGTAGTTTTCGCTCCAAGCGATGTCGGTCGGGCCGAAGAGCGTGATCGCCGGCACATCAAAGGCGGCGGCAAAGTGCCGCGGTCCGCTATCGGTGGTCACTAACAGCCGGCTGCGGCGGATGCACGCCTTGCTCAAGCCGATGCTGAGCGGTTCGTCCGCCAGGCTTTGCACCCGGGGATGTGCGGCGCCGCGGACAATCTCCTGCGCCAACTCTCGCTCCTTGGGCCCGCAGACCACCAACACGCTGCGTTTTTCCTCGGTGGCGATCCGCCGAGCCAACGAAGCGAAGTAGCCGGTCGGCCACAGCTTTGCCGCACCGAAGGCGCCGCCCGAATTGAGCGCGACGACCTCGTTGCCAAGCGGAAAGCGGAACTTGTTCCACACCGTATCGGCGGCGCGCTCATCGACCGGCGTCGTCGCCAGTTCCACATGTTTTGACACGGGCGGGGCGCCGATGGCATAGGCCAGGTCCAGAAAGTAATCCAGTACGGGAGCCGGCTTGAAGCGGCCTTTTTCTTTGAGCGGATAGAGCTTGCGAGTGAGCAGCCAGCCGCGGCCGCCGCGAACGTAGCCGACGCGCTCCTTGGCGCCGCTCGCCCGAGCCCACAATGCCGTTCGCCATGAGTTGGGCAGCACGACGGCCGTGTCGAGTCTGGCCTGCCGCAAGCGCCGGAAGAAACCGATGCTGCGCTGTTGCGGATTGGATGAGCGAGGGTCGAACAAAATTTGTTCGTCGAGCCAGGCCGTGCCGGCCAGCACGTCGGCCACGTACGGACGCATGATGCCGACGAGCCGAGCGCGGTTGCCGAAGTGCGCTCGTAACGCGCGCAAGGCGGGCGTCGCCATCACGACGTCGCCGACCCAGTTGGGTAAAAAGACGCCGACATTCATGCTGCATTAGCTCCCGGCGTCTTGCGATTGGTTGGGGAGTCGTAGTGCGGACCATTCAAGGCGCCGCGGTTGACCGAGGCCAGGATCGACGTCGTCGACACCCCTTCCACCAGCCCCGCGACGCAAACTTTGCCGCCATATGCCTCGACGACTTCGTGTCCTACAACCTCTGATGGTTTGTAGGTGCCTCCTTTGACCAACACATCGGGCCGCAAATGATGCAGCAAGTTGTGTGGCGTCGCCTCGTCGAAGACGATTACATAGTCAACTGCGGCTAGCGCAGCCAACATCGCCGCGCGGTCCTGCTCGTTGATCACAGGGCGAGACGGTCCTTTCAGGCGGCGGACGCTAACGTCACTGTTGAGCCCGACAATGAGCAAGTCGCCCAAGGCCCTCGCTTCAGACAAATAGCTGACGTGACCGACATGCAGCAAATCGAAGCAGCCGTTGGTGAACACGATTTTTTCGCCATTGGCGCGATGATCGGCCGCGCGGCGCGCCAGTTCGTCAAGCGGCAACACTTTAAAACGCGGAGCTGCAGGCGTTGAACGGGGCGCGGCTCGTTCGGCGCTGGCCTGCTCCTCGAGCAGGCGGGCGCGGATTTCGGCTCGAGGAATCACCGCCACGCCAACCTTTTCCACTTCCAATCCTGCGGCGACATTGCCGAGCCGCAAAGCGTCGGCGGGCGAAGTCCCGCCAGCGAGCGAGATGCCGATCATGGCGAGCGCCATGTCGCCCGCGCCGGTGATGTCGTAGACCGCCCGCGGACGCGTCGGGTAAATGCTGCCGCGCCCCGACGCATCGACCAGGGCCATGCCATCGCGGTCCAGCGTTACGATGCCAAGTTCAAGGTTCAGCTCTCTGCGGAGCCGATCCGCGGCCTGAAAAGCGTGCTCAACCGTGGAGATCTTCACGCCGGTGGCCATTTCGGCTTCGAGCCGGTTGGGCGTCATGCTCGTGGCGCCGCGATAGCGCGAATAATCGTGCGCGCGAATCGGATCGACCAGCACTGGCACGCCGGCACGGCGAGCGCCGTCGATCACGGCGCGCAATACGCGCGGCGTGCAGACCCCTTTGTCGTAGTCGGAAATGAGGACGACATCGAAATCAACGATTCGACCGAGCACCTGCTCAATGATTTGGTCCTCGAGTTGCATGCAGACCGGATCGCGCACTTCGCTGTCGACACGCAACATCTGATGAGGGTGCCGGCCCTGGGCTCGGCCAATAAACCGCTCTTTGACGGTCGTAGGTCGGGTCGGATCGACGAGCAGGCATTTGTGATCGACACCGGCGCCGGCTAACAGCGTACGAATCAATTCGCCATCGGCGTCGGCGCCGACGATGCCCGAGCAACTGACCTCGGCCTCGAGCCCGCGCAGCATGTGACAGACATTGGCGGCGCCGCCCAGTCTCGCCTCGCGCTGGTCGGCGCGTAGCAAAATAACGGGCGCCTCCTGGCTGACCCGCTCGGCGTCGCCGAATGTGTACCTATCGAGAATCAAGTCTCCGAGCACGAGGGTGCGCGGATGCCCGAGGCGATCAAGCGTGGCCAACAAGTCCGAGGGCGTCATGCGCAACGTCTTCCATGACGGTGGAGAACTAGGCAGTGATGTAACGAAGCTTTCGTGAAGGTTTGTAGGGCAACGTCGTTGGCCAGTTCCTTTCCGGCCTACAGAACGCTGCGCCTGGTCCTAAGCGCGAAAGGCAGCGCGGCCCAGACGCTTCCTTGGCCTCGGCCGAGGGTCGAGTTTTACAGCGGATGGCAAATCGAGGCAAGACAGGCCGATGCCGCCGAGAGTTTGCCAGCCTTTGCGTCCATCGGCTCTTTCGTCATTCGTTCGCTCGCTGTCAAACTAGGCAATTCACGGGGACGATAAATGTGCCTTTCCCCCTCTTTAGCCGTAAAAGCTCGTCAAGATTGGCGAACTAAGTAAAACTGCTGTTGGTCATGTCGTTCGGCCCGCGTATCGTCTGCTGGCGCCAATCAAAGAGCACTGGGGAAGGATCGCTGCATGAGCCGCTATGAGTGTTTTGATCGTTCTCAAATTTCTCTGCGGGAGCTGTCCGAGCGCGGGCACGATTTGCGGGCCGAAGACTGCCTGCAGCTCGACTCGCCGTTTGAGCCGTACGTTCATCCCGAATACGTGGAGCTGATCGAGGCGATCGTCGCGGCGCGGCGCAACGAGAAGCCCGTCGTCGTGATGATGGGGGGCCATCCGGTGAAGCTGGGTCTGTCGCGATATTTGGTGGATCTGATCGAGCGTGGGATGATTACGCACCTGGCGGCGAACGGCGCCGTGCTGATCCACGATTTCGAACTGGCGCTGGGGGGCGGCACGAGCGAGGACGTGCCCAAGTGGATTCAATTGGGGCAATTCGGTCTATGGCGGCAGACGGGACGGATTAACGACATTATTTCGCAAGCGGCTCGTCGCAGCGAAGGCCTGGGCGAAGCGATTGGCCGCGTAATTGAAGAAGAACGTTTCCCGCATCGCAAACTGAGCCTGGCGGCTGCCGGCTGGCGGATGCGGGCGCCCGTCACTGCTCATGTTGGGATTGGCAGCGACATTATCCATGCCCATGCCAACTGCGACGGTGCCGCGCTTGGCGCCGCCAGCTACACCGATTTCTTGATCTTCGCCCGCAGCGTGCAATCGCTGGAAGGGGGCGTGTTTCTCAACATTGGCTCGGCGGTGACCGGACCGGAGGTGTATCTCAAGGCGCTCTCCATGGCCCGCAACGTGGCCCGCCAGCGCGGCAAGGAGATTCGCCATTTCACCACCGCCGTATTCGATCTGGTTGAACTGCCCGACGATTACCGCACGGGCACGCCATCGAAGAACCATCCGCAGTATTATTATCGTCCCTGGAAGACGATCCTGGTGCGGACGGTGGCGGATGGCGGCCGCAGCTACTATTTTTCCGGCGACCACCGTCGCACGCTGCCGACGCTTTGGAAAGAGATCGTGCGCCGGCTGGAGCCCGAACACCGGCTGGCGATGGCCAATGGCGCCAAGTGGCGAGTCGATCCAGGCGCTTCGGTTCCCGCACCGGCGAGAACGGCGTCTCTGGACCGAGCCGTCGAACTGGGTTGCTAGGAGCGGATCGCGTTCGCACGTTCATCATCGGCATGAGCTGCGCCCGCAAGACGATGCGGGCCAGGGAATCGGCGGTTGCAATAGATTCGCAAGGCGAACTGCGCCCTCCGCGCGAAGCGGCGAAACTTGTCCGAGCCGCCACCGTGCGTTGTAATCGTGCGTCCGTCTCCCGATGAACAAGGGCAGCCGCTATACTTCGGACGAGTTCGGTTCGCTCTTTGCAGTTTCCCAGGATGCTCGACATTGGATGCAGCCCCGGTCGTGGTCCAGGCGGATTCGGTCGGCGTGACGTTCGCCGGCGCGATCCGCGCCTTGGACGCCATTAACCTGACGATACGTCAAGGAGAATTCGTATCGCTGGTCGGTCCTTCGGGATGCGGTAAATCGACGCTCTTGCGATTAATTGCCGGTCTCGCCTCGCCGACGAGCGGACAGGTAAGCGTCGCGGGCCTGCCGCCGAAACTTGCGCGGCGGCAGAGCATCAAGCTGTCGTTCATGTTTCAAGATGCCACGCTGCTCCCTTGGCGGACCGCGGCTGATAATGTGCGGCTGCCATTGGAATTGGCGGGCGTCGCCAAGCTGGAACAACAGCGGCGCGCCAAAGAGAATCTTGAAATGGTCGGGCTGGCAGACTTCGCCAGCCGACGTCCGCGCGAGCTGTCGGGCGGCATGCGGATGCGAGTCTCCTTGGCTCGCGCTTTGGTGACGCATCCCGAGTTGCTGTTGCTCGATGAACCATTCGGAGCACTCGACGACATTACGCGGCAGACGCTGAACGAAGAGTTGCTCGGTCTCTGGCAGCAACATCGCTGGACGGCGGCATTCGTGACCCACAACATTTCCGAGGCGGCCTTCTTGAGTACGCGGATTATCGTGATGAGCGCCCGGCCAGGCAGAATCATCGCTGACCTCGCCGTGCCGTTCTCCTGGCCACGACGAGCCGAATTGCGCGCCGCAGCCGAGTTTGCACGCTTCGTCGGCGACGTGAGCGCACTCTTGCGAAGGGGACTTGAGTGATGCGATTCATGCGCTGGTTCGTTCGCTTCGCGCTGCCGCCCGTGACGCTGTTGGCCTTCGTTCTGATCTTTTGGCATGTCTCGGTCGTGCTGCTTGGAATCAAACGCTACGTCGTACCTAAGCCTGCAGAAGTGCTGGGGGCAGGTTGGGAAGAACGAACGACATTGTTTTCGGCTGCGATGATGACGGGCAAGGCGGCCATTGCAGGGTTCGTTTGTAGTTTCGCCGCGGGGCTGCTGACGGCGTGCCTGTTTTCGCAATCGCGCACCATCCAGCGCAGCGTCTATCCGTATGCCATCTTTTTGCAGACTGTCCCGATCGTGGCCGTCGCTCCGCTGATCGTCAATTGGTTTGGATACGGCCTGCTGAGCGTCGTGGTCGTGGCATTCATCATCAGCCTGTTTCCGATCATCACCAATGCGACGACCGGCCTGACCGCGATTGACCCGCATCAGCTGGAGTTATTTGAACTGGCCGGCGCCTCACGCTGGCAAACCTTATGGAAGCTACGGCTGCCGAGCAGCGTGTCGCATCTTGTGACCGGCGCCAAGATTTCCTCAGGCTTGTCGGTTGTCGGCGCCATTGTCGGCGAAATCTTCGCCGGCGCCGGAGCGGATCAGACGGGGCTCGGTTATTTGATCACGCAATGGAGCGGATTCTTGAAGACCCCTCGACTGTTCGCCGCAGTGTTGACCTCCGCGGTGCTCGGCATCGTGATCTTTGGCGCGGTCAGCCTGCTCGGAGCCTGGATCGTCTCGCGCTGGTATGGCGAAAAGCTGCTCGGATGAACGGCCTCGGGACCGCCATGGCGCTGCAATGGTTAGCACGGAGCTCCCATGCCGCCCGGACGCCTTTTATTCTAAAATGCACGCCGCTAGCTCGAATTGTCGCTACTTTGCCTCAAGGAGATTACCTTGCGCCTCGCCGCACTTGCCACGTTCTGCTTGCTATTTGCCGCCGCTTGTAATTCTTCCTCTCCGTCCACTTCGCCGCCCGACGCGAAATCGCAGGCCGGCGCACCTGAACTGATCAAGGTGAAATTAGGCCTGAACTGGTATCCCGAGGCCGAGCATGGCGGTTTCTATGCGGCGCTGGTGAACGGGTACTATCGCGATGCCGGGCTCGACGTGGAGATTGTCAAAGGGGGCCCCTCGGCGCCGGTGATGCAGCAAGTGGCGGGCGGGCAGATGGAGTTTGGCGTTTACAACGCCGATGGCCTGCTTTTGGCGCGCGCGGAAGAGGCGCCCGTCGTGGCGTTGATGGCGCCGATTCAGATCAGTCCGCGCTGCATCATGGTTCACAAGAGTTCGGGCATCAAGAACTTTGACGAATTAAAGAACATGACGATCGCCATGAGCAATTCGCAGCCGTTCTATCGATTCCTCCGCAAGAAGGTTTCGCTCGAAGGGGTGACGGTCGTGCCGTACCAAGGCAGTGTGGCGCAATTTCTCACGGATGAGAACTTCGCCCAGCAGGCCTATGTGTTCAGCGAGCCGTTCACGGCGGAACAACAAGGGGGCGATCCTGAATCGCTGATGGTCTCCGATCTCGGCTTCAATCCTTACACTAGCGTGCTATTCACGAGCGAGAGTTATCTCGAAGAACATAAGGACGTGGCGGCCAGACTGGTTGAAGCCAGCGTGCTCGGCTGGGAAGATTATTTAGCGCAGCCCGTGAAAACTCATGAGAGAATTCACGAGTTGAATCCCGAGATGAGCCTGGAAGCTTTGGACTACGGCGTCAAAGCGCTCGCGCCGCTGGTGCGCGATCAAGTCGCCGAACAACAGGGCATTGGCTGCATGTCGCTCGAGCGTTGGCAGACGCTGCTGGATCAAATGGCCGAAATCGAATTGATCGCAGCCGGCGCCGTCAAGGCGTCCGAGACTTTTACGGCGGAGTTCTTAACCAGCGGCGCAACAGGGCAATCAGAAGCGCGATCCGAGGCGGACGCGCAATAGTTCGATTTAGCGGTCCACCAGTTGGATGCCGTCGAACACGAAATCGGACGGCAACTGGCCCAGACGCGCCTTGAGTTGCGAGAAATCGAATCGGCCGTAGGCGCGAACCATCTCGCGGTATTTGCCCTCAATGATCGGTCCCCGTCCGTGCAACAACGCTTGCTGATTGAAAGAGACCGCTTGACCGGGCCGTGCCATGATCAAACACGCCAGGTCTTGCCGCTCTTTGAGCACGTACTGATAGGCAGCCAATGCACGCTCGTACTCGGCGCTATTGTCGAGCTCCGGTACAACTCCCATGTCGTAGCCCTTGCCTAGAAAACGCGTCGGGCCACCTTCTTCCGGGCGAGGGTATAGAATCGGACGAGGACGAGTCGTAATCGCCTTGGCCGAAGGATCGGCCACGAAGGAATTTGAAAGCGCCGTCACGTAGGCCGGCTCAAAGAGACGGTCGATGAGGCTGGCATCAAAGCCCTCTCGTAGTCCGCGCAGCACGGCGTCGATCGAAAAGAAGATCGTTGCCGCCTGAGCGTCGTTATTGACGCAGACCAGGTGGATCAACTCGGGCTGAGCCGGCGGGATGAGCATGGCGTTGTCGAGATGCGGCAGGAGCGAATCAAGCGTCTTTCCGCAGTGCACGAGCCCGGCGACGGGAAACAGGCGCTGGAAGTGAAGTCCGCCATCCTCTTGGAGAAACCCAAATGAGCTCCCCGTGCCTTGCGCGATGACCGCGGCCA
>JAICIG010000164.1 GCA_025924495.1 Pirellulales bacterium
GACGACCCTGCGGCGACCGGCTCGCTAACGTTGACTTCCAATTCGCCGAGCGCCGCAGCACAGCAACTCGGCCTGTTGCCCGCGAACGCGTCGACAACTTCCTCGCCCACATCGGCGGTACCCGCGAATGTTACGATCGGCAGCGCCGGTCTGAACAACGACCTGATCTTTGCCGCGGTGCAGGGCGGTCCAGGCATGAACGGCGTGCAGGTGCAATTTACCGACAGCGGCGCCGGACCGGGCAATGAGACCGTGAACTACAACGCGGGGACGAAGATCTTAACCTTCGACATGGACACGGCGACGGCGACGGCGAATCGAGTCATGAGCGTTCTTATCGCCAATCCGGCCGTGAGCGCGCTATTTACTGCGAGCCTTGCGCCAACGGACGGCAGCCCAAACGATGGAACCGGCCTGGTCGACTTGTCGAAGACCGGCACGCTCAGCGGCGGCCAGCCAGAAATGCTCAACGGTCGCGATACGAATCCTCAAGAAGTCGCAGGCGTGTTTACGGCTCTCGAGCGGTTAAAGGCGGCGCTGCAAAGCAACGATGTGCCGGCGATCAACCGGGCGGCAGGACTGCTGGATAACGCCGAAACCAGCACGAACTACACCCGCGCCGAACTCGGCGCGCGTGAACAATCGTTGACCGCCGTGCTAGGAAGCCTGCAAAATCAACAAACGGAACTCCAGGGCGCCCATTCCCAAGCGGTCGACGTCGACCTGCCGAGCGCCATCTCCGGCTTCCTGGGCAAACAAGCCGCCTTCCAGGCCGCGCTGCAGGCCAGCGGCATGATCAGCAAGATGACCTTGCTCGACTATCTGTAATCACTCGCTCCAAGCGTTATTCCAGCGTACCGGCAGCCTGGCTCAAGAGAAGAACACCTTCTCGGCCGTTTTCCGCAGCAGCCAATCACGATCGCCCGCCGAAAGGAATTCGAGCCGGTCGCGGACCAAGGCGATTGAATTCTCGTATGTGTGTCCTTCCTGAACCTGGTAAGGACAATCGGTAGCCCACATCAGCCGCTCGGGATTGTACGCGTCGAGCAAGCGGCGAATCATGGGAACCAGATCGAGATAGGGCGCCTGCTTTTTGCCCATCGCGTAGAAAGCGGAAATCTTCACGTGTGCGCGAGGATTCTTCGCCAACTGGCAGAGTTGATCCAAATCCGCCTCTCGGATCTGGCCGTCGACGCCGATGCGAGCGAAGTGATCGATGACAATCGGCGTGTCAGGAAACTTGCGACCCATGTTGGCGATGGCGGGCAAGGCGTCGGGATTCACCAGGTGGCACATCGCCAGACCGTCCTGCCCGCCGCACTTCCACATGGCCTGCATCCCTTCGCCGTCGAGCCAGCGATCGACGGGCTTGTTGCGCGGATAAATCCGGAATCCGCGTACTCCCTCCTTTGCGAGCCGGCGCATTTCGCGTTGCGGTTCCTTCGCGTTATCGTCAATCACTCCGACGCCTGAAAAGACGCCGGAAAAACGATGCATCGTATCGAGCATGTACGCGTTATTGAAACCGTAAAAGCTCATCTGAATCAGCACCACCCGCGCCACTCCGCAAGGGCGTGCGTGCGAGAATAATTCTTCCGGCGTGAAGCTGGGAGGCTTCATCTCGTCGCGCCGGAAACCCGGCGCGAGCGCATAACGCTCCGTATCAGGCGTCCAAACGTGAACGTGGGCGTCGATAGCGCCCATCTGGGGATCGGCCAGCCCGGCCTTCTGGGGTTTAGCGTTCGGCTGGCTGTCGGCGGAAGGCTCGTCACCTTTGCTGTGAGCGGCAAGACCGGAAACTGCACAGCTTGCGGCGGTCAGCGCCGCGGCTTGCAACACTTTGCGGCGGGAGAGTTCTGGCAAGATCGAACGATGCGAATCCATGATGCTCTCTCAGTAAAAGGTCAGAAGGCGAGGCTTCGAGACGGCTGCGACCAACACGCCGGCTGGAACAACAGCGTTCAGGCAATTCCAAATGCACATAACCCGGCGGCCGCTCATGCGGGCCGCGTCATGAGCGTTTGCCGCCCGTTAGAGATTCGGAACCTTAATTGAACCGCGGCGAGAATCGTAGAACGCTTCGATCAGCTCGACGCCGAAACCGCGGTTCAATTCCCATTGCGCTCGAGCGGCATAGGGCGTGCCGGCGTGCTCCTGGATGATTTCTTTGAGCATCAGCGTGGCGCGTTCGCGGTCGTCCTTGGTCTTGTCTGCGACCAGCATTTCGGCTCGCGTACGGATGTCCCAGTGGGTGGTCTTTTTGGTCGGACCGTGCGGGTTCTTGATAATCTTGGGCCGTTTCACGAATTCAGCCAGGTAGACTCCATACTCCTGGATACGCACTTTGTACGCCAGGATCTGGGCATACATTAAATCGTAGTTGGCGCGCCAGCGGGGACTCTCTTCTTTGCGGCGCAGCGGCCGCAGCTTTTCCAGAGTTTTCTCCGCCCGCTTGAAGTAATCCAACAGCACGGCGGCCTTCTGCTGGTTTTCGGCGGCGGCCTGGGCAAACGCCTGAGGATCGATCAGAAAGCTTACCTGCACGGTGCAGTACTTGGCAGCTTCCTTGTTATACGGATTCAAATCCGTGATCACTTGCCACATTGTCTTTCGGAATTCGCTTTTGTCTCGTTCCTTCACGTAGGCGGCGCGCGGGCTCAGGTCGGGCAGATACGGACGCATCGCTTCCAGCTCATACTTGCGATCGTCGCGAGCTACGAGATTGACCTCGGGGCTCGGCAGCATGAAGAATACTCCGCCCGTCTGCTGCGCCAGGCGAACTTGCTCATACGGTCCAAAGCCGCTCGGGTGCGCATCCCAGCGTGCATGAAATCCGTCGATTTGCAATTGTTCGGGCAGCGGCGTCTCTGGTCCGCGGTCAATCCTCAGCCAGAAGGGAATCTGCGTCTCAGGATCGACCCAGTGCATGTGCACATAAGGATATCCAAACACCGCTTCGCGTCCTAAGGCATAGATTGCACAACGCGTGTCCCGTGCTTCCTTAATCGCCGGTTCGAGGTTCTGGTAATTGTCTTGCTCGTCCCCGCTCTCATCGGTCACCAGAATCAATGCCATCTGGCGTCGACCTGATGTCGCGTACTTATGGAATGAGGCGATCGATTTGCCGACCGCCGAGCACATCAATTCTTTGCCGGTATGATCGATCGGCACGTCGAGGATCGCGGCGCGGATTTCCTCGAGATTGGAGGTTGGTTTAGGCGTGTGAACCTCGAACCCTTCGCCATAACTCGTCACGGCCGTCCACAACGCGTCTCCCTGGGCCGTCGACGACAAACCCAATTCGGCATAGACGCGTTCGATGCGGTCGCGAATTTCCTTCTGATCGTCCTTCATGCTTTCCGATTGATCGAAGCACCAAATGACCACGACCTTTCCCTTGGCCAACATCTGCAGGATCTCCTGCGTGATGCGGTCCATGGCTTCGGAATAACTGTCGACCACGGCCTGAGGCTCGCCCAGCGTGCCTTCGGGCAGGTCCATATTGAAGTGATTGCCTTTAGTTGAGAATTCGCTCAGTTCTCCAATGCTGACCGACGGTGCGTCTCCCACTTCAGCCACCGAACGATCGTAGGTCGGTTGCGAAATGCCTTCGAATCCCGCCCCCCCTGAAGTTCCACCCATCGTCGGAGCGGCGCTGGTGAGCGACAGCGTCTTAGAAGGATCGATCTTCGTTTCCAGCACCTGGTTCAAGAGTTCGTCGGGCCGCGTATTGACCACCGCCTCTAACTCGCCGAATTGCGGCTTGATGATCGACGGCAGAAACCAAAGACCCAAAGCGATGATCAAACCAAGATGCACGAACGTCGAACAACAGACGGCCACCGAGGCGCGCAACAGGGCGCTCCGCGATTTGTGGGGCGTGTCCTCGCTTTCGCCGGATTCCGGAGCGGGAATGGCAACAACCTTCGAGCCTTTGCCGCTGCTGGCAGGAGAAGGCGACTCGCTCGAAACGGTTTTCTCGCGGGCCGTCGTTGGCGCCGCCGGGGCGGCGCCCTCCAGCGGCTTGGCCTTAAGCACCCGCTGCTTTGCCCCGCCGCTCGGCGCAGATGCAGACTTGCCTGTGGCCGGAGCCGCCGGCTTTGTTTTGGGGGATGTCTCGACTGGATTCCTGCTCGGCAATGCAGGAATATCTAACCCCGAACCGCCATCGGCAGCCATCTTCTCGCCCATGCGGCCTCCCGGATTTTACGGCCCGTCATAAGGCCGACGGGCGGAATGGAAGCTTAAATGCCTACTGGTTTTAGTTTACCCCCGCTGCAAGGAGTAAATCAATCAACGTGGGGTGGAATATCTCTGGTATTCTCGAGCGATACGAGACATTCCGAACGCGCTCGTTAAGGCATTGCGGATCTGATCGCTAAGAACTGGCTGGTTGACGCCGTGAGATACGGCCGGTTGTGGAGAAAAGCTGACCTCCACAAGCGGTTATCGCCGAGAGCTCACTTGCACGGGCTTGCCCGATTGCTTGCCGGCGCTAGTCGATTTTCGCCGGCCAAAGAACATATCGCGAAACGCTCGGTTTTCTTTGCCGACCGATTCAGAATCACCGACTCCCGGCGGTCCGAACAATGGCGATTCGGCATTGTCCGAACCTGGCTCTGGACCGGGCGCCGGGTTGTCGTCCGGGCTGGGCAGTTCCATGCCTGGCTGTACGGCTTCAGCCGGGCTTTCAGGCACGCGTTCGCCTAAGGACGGCACGCCTTCGGTCGGAACCCCAACCGGGGCCGCGTCGGGGTCGAGCCCCACGTCCCGCAGCCAATCGATGGGCAATTCCGGCGGCAGAGGATACATGTCTTCCAATTGGGCCAAGTTCTTGTCGAGAGGTTCGTCAATCCACATTCCTCGCTCATCGAGACGCATGATGCCCAGGTCGACGTAGAGTTCCAGCCGATTGCTGTAATACTGCAGCCAGACGCTCATGAAATTGTTCTGCGAATCGCTGAGGGCCTGCAACGCGGTCAACAAGTTTTGGGCGGACGTCGGACCGAGCGTTGAGGCCGGCTGTCCCGGCTGAGCTGGAGCCGGCGGCTCGCTCAAGACTTCGCGCGTCTGATCGACGCGTCGCACGGCGATCGCCACCGCTCGGCGCTGGATCTCCATGTTGATCTCGAGCTGTTTCAGCACACGCATGTCCTGGCGGAGTCCCTGATTCTGCTGATCTTCGAACTGGATCAGGCCGCGGCGCTGCTGTTGGTACTGAATCAAAGCCTGACGGTAGTTGTTGCGTTCCAGCAACCGAGTAATCGGCGCATCGAACCGCAATCCAGCCGTCAAGTTGCCCGCCGCCGATTCGAACCGTAAGGGATTGTTGCCGATCGTGCTCATGTCGCCGTTGATGGTCACCGTCAAATTCGATCGCAGGGCGTTGGCATTGAATGCGATCAGCCGCCATTGGTCGACGAGCGCAGCGCGGGCATTCATCCAGTCGAGGCGATGGACGCGGGCAATTTGCAGGGCATCGACCGTCGAAAGCTCAACCGGTTCCAGCGTGACTGACTCCAGCCGAGCCAGCGCTTTGACCAGGGAGATTTCTTGCGTCAAGCCAGAGAGCGAACTCGCCAAGGCCACCAGCGCGTTGGCCGTTTCGCCGCGAGTGTCAGGCCCCAGGCCTGATTCCAACGCTTCCACCCGTGGAGCGGTCTGCTCTAAGCGAGTCTCGAACTCGCCCAAACTATCTGCCAGACGCCGCCTTTCCGTCAGGAACAGGGGCCGTTCATCCGGACTCATTCGCGCCATACGGGCTTCTGAGCGGCCTTCGAGCACAGCGAGATCCTGCCGGGCCCCGGCGATCGCTTGCGCAATCTGCACGCGAAGCGCAGCCAAGTTGGCAATCGCCGCGGCCAGTTGTTCCTCGGTGGGCTCCTGTTCGCCGCTACTCACGCGGTCGACTAATTGAGCAAATTCGGATTGCAGCACATTGAGCGCAGGATCGACGAGTTGAAACGGCCTGATCATCGCATCGTCGAACACAATCGGTAAATCGGGCGGCAAGCCCAGTTGCTGAACCTTGAACGTGTCCTGCGCATTTTCAAACCCGATGCGAGCATTGAGCAGGTTAGCTCGCGAAGTTTCGATGCTTTGACGGAAGATGTCGACCTGAGCGATGTCGATCAGTCCGGCTTCGAGGTTCGCTTCCAGAAGCTTCAAAGTGCGAACCTGCAAATTCAGAGCGTTCTCGGCATTGGCGATTTGTTGCTGTTGTTGCAACAGACCGATGAATCCGCCCACCTGACCGGCGCCGCCGCCTGCAAGTCCAGCCACGGCAGCGGCCTGGGCGCCACCGACGCCGCCTTGCCCGCCGAGCTGATTGCCGCCGAAGCCCGATGCCGCGGCGACGCCGCCGAGACCGCCGATGCCTTGGCCGCTGAACCCGGACAACCCCGTGCCGCCGAAGCCGCCACCGCGTCGTGAGAGCTGCTGGGTGTTTTGCGTTGAGCCCACGGCGACATTGGAGAACCAGCCATGCCGCCAGCGCTCATAGGCCCGGAGATTGGCAAGCAGGGTGCGTTCAACGATTGTGAGTTGTTCGAGCGTCACGATACGCCCGCCGGCACGCAGTAAGGGCTGAACGAGGCTGAAATTGACGATCGAATTGGTCGTGTTTTGCTGGGGCCCCGCCAGTTGCCAAACAAACGAATTGGCAAACCCGACCAACAGATCGGCGCCTGTGGCAAACTGCTTGGACAGCACGGTGTTTGTGCCAGGCGTGCCGCTGTTCTGTACGGTCAACTGACTGCGGCTAATCGCGCCGCCGCCGGGACCGGGAATGATCCGCGCGTTCCGGCTTTGTGGACCCGCTCGCAACCAGGTTACGCCGGTGCCTGCGAACAATTGCGTGTTGAACCGGAACCGCTCCGTGCTGACGTCGAGTGCGGAAAGGTACAGCGTCTCAAGCTGAGTGCGGTGCACCGGCGAATGGATGTAAGAGAGAGCCACCGCACCTGGTAAATCGAGCTTGACGGCGCCGTCGGGAGTGGTCTCGCAGTACTCGCCCAAGCGTTGGCGCCAGCCGGGATTGACCAGCCCAGGCAGTTCGCCATTGCGGTGCCACCATGGCGCGTGCCGTTTGCCGTCGACATGGTGCATGTAGACGTGCGAATACGGGTCGTCGGGCGGCAGCGGTGGCCGATCGGGATTCGTCGGGTCGTAGTAACGGCTCCGCGGATCCATATTGAGGTTAAATCCCGGCGGTAACGCCCAGCGGGGATTATTGGACTTCTCGGCGACAAGGTAGGCAACTTCGCGATCGGCTCTGCCTCGCCAGAATGTGCGGGTGCAACCCGACGCGGTGAGAGCCAGCATGGCCAGCCCGAATGACAAGCGTAAGGATCGCCATAGCGACGTTTCAGACACCGGGTTGCCTCCCTGCACGATCCGTAATGTGATCTCGCCCAGATGTTTCTCACTCATGGTCATGGCATCGCTGCCGAGCCGCAGCGTCCCGCTCTCCCGGACCCGACGCGCCGCTGTAACTGTCGTCGGCTGGTAAAATGTAGCGGCTTTAACGATTTAAAGGCCGCTACGGTTTATCGCACCGGAAAACCCTGCCGAGCGGCGAGCTTCGATGGCGCGGACAACCGTCCCCCGATGGGTTAGGCCACCCATGTGGGGAAGGGTGATTTCGGCACCAGGTCTGTAACCGTGTTATGGCAGCGGGCACTAAGCTTGCAATCAACCGCCGCTTGGGTTCGATAAGATGGCGAAGTTAGTCGATGCCCCTCTGGCGAATGCAGTCAATTTGTCGCTTCCTGGCGAGCCTTGCCGTCTATTCCCGGTAGTCATGGCAGGCCGCCAGGAAGCGGCCTTTTAAATACAAAAGTCGCAGCTGTAACTGTTTATCGCGCGCGGTACACTAGGTTCGCAGCGTGGCTGGTCGGACATAACTCGGTTTGCCGGCGATGATTGCTCATCACTGAAACGCATTTCGAGACAGATTCATTGAACGCAACGTTCCGGGATTGTCGCAGTGCTTTTAACTGTTGAAATCGCGAGCAAGCAACTGTCGCTCGCACAGGTGTGGAATGAATTGGCGTCGCTGGCGGTCGGTCGTCCGCTAGCAGCCGAAGACCAACGCGATCTCGCCTGGTCTCCGAAAATTGTGGTTGGCGGCGCCGCCTATCCCGCCGATTGGACCGATATACAAAGCGCATTGGATGGGGATGGCCAGGCTTTCGCGCGTTTGGTGAACCGTTATCAAGATCAGATTGCCGCGCAAATGTGGCGATTGAGTCGGCAGCACTCCGACTGCGAACAATTGGTTCACGAAGTTTTCGTCGAAGCCTACCTGAGTTTGAAGAAGTACCAAGGACGGGCGCCGTTCCTCCACTGGTTGCGGAAAATTGCGACTCGCGTCGGCTACAGATATTGGAAGCAGCAAGCTCGCCAACGCCAACGTGCGGCGGTGCCGTTGCAAGATTGGCACAAGAGCACCGCTTCACCGACCGTCGGCCAAACGGCAGAAGAAGCTGCTGCTTTGGTGCACTCGCTGCTGGCTAAGTTGCCGCCGCGCGATCGGCTGGTGCTGACACTGATGTATTTAGAGGGTTGTTCCATCGCCGAAGCGGCTGAGCTCTCGGGCTGGAGCCAAACCATGGTCAAGGTTCAAGCTCATCGAGCGCGTAAGAAACTGAAGAAATTACTGGATGAGGCGTCGCCATGACTAACTTGTCCGAATTCCAACGAATGGCGCAACTGGCGCGCCGCGAGCGGGCGCCGCGGGTGAATGTGACCAGTCAGGTGATGGCGGCAATTCATCGATCGCGATATCGCGTGGCTCGAGTCGATTCTCCGGTTCTCGTTTTCGCGGGAGTTGCATTGGCCGCTGCGGCCCTGGTGGCAATTTGGGCCGTGCCGGCGTGGGAATCGGTGCAAGATCCGTTGGTGGCTTTGTTCAGACCGCTGAGTTTTGTGTTGGAATAATGAAATCAGAAGGCATGTGGCAATGAGCGATACTGCAGTGAAATGGGACCTTGAGCCCGAAGTGGCCACCGCCATCCGGCAACGCTGGTGGGTTTCGCTCGCCATCATGGTGCTTGTGTTCAGTTCCGGCACGGTTATCGGCAGCGGTCTGACGATGATTGCCGTTAATGACAAGTACGATGCGAAATTGAAGAATCCCCCTTCCTCTTGCGACCACGTCCTGCCCGCCATGCAGCGAGAACTGGAATTGTCGGATGACCAGTCGGCGCGAGTGAAGACGATCTTGGCCGACCACGATAAAGCCATGGGCAAGATCTGGCTGGATATGCGACCGAAGGTTCGAGAGCAATTGAAACACTTGGAAGACCAGGTGAACGGCGTGCTCTCGAAGGACCAGCAGACCAAGTGGCATGCCTGGCTAGATCAACGTCGCCGCCGCGCATGGCCCTCGCCGCCTCACTCCGGGCGACATCATGGTCGTCCGCAAAAGCCGTCACATAAAGACGGCGCGCCAACCGTTCGATCGGAGCAGCCGCCGCACGAGGCGAAATTGCCTGCCGGCGATCAAGAAAGTCCGGCGAGTGCGGGGAAAGAGGCCTCGGCGACCGCTGAGGAAACTTCTGTGCAGAAGTGATTCGAGGGCAGTCGCCCCGGCTCGCTTCAGATGTTGGCGCCGAACTTAATGCCCGGAAAAGGCCCCAGAAACGGCCAAGGCGCCGTTTCACTGCTTGGCTCGTTCGATCGCCTGCTGGAGTTCTCGCACGCGCTCGAGGTTAATGCTTTCGGGTTCATGTTCGAGCAGCCAGGCGATGTCTTCGAGCGCTTGCTCGCTCTGCCCGCTTTGATAGCGAAAAAACGCGCGATACATGCGGTCCTCGGCCGAGTCGGGAGAAAGTGCGAGGATCGCGTTTAGATATCGCAGCATCGCCGGGCGATCCTCGCTTCGCCCGGCGATCCCGCGCAGGTTATGCAGCATGCGTACGAGAATTGCCCGCTTCGTCATGGGCTTGAGATCGTCGTCGCGCAGCGGGCGACCTGTGGCCGCTTGAACCATTTCGCTTGCTTGTTCGCTCGACAGCGTTTTGCCCGCTTCGTAGACATCGATCAGAAGCTGCTTTCCGTCAGCAGCGATGTGCTTGACGATGAAATGTCCTGGCAGACCGACGCCCGCGACGTTAAGACCGATTTCCCGCGCCAACTCGATGTAGATCAGCGACAGCGTGATGGGCAAGCCTTCGCGATCATCGAGCACTTCGTTCACATAACTGTTCGCGCGGTTGTAATAGTCGGCGCGACTGCCATGAAAGCCGTGATTCTCAAACAGGAACTTGTTAAGCGCTTGCACCTTTTCGGCGTCGCTTGCGGCGGCAGGAGCCTGGGCTTGCAGTTCGGCGGCCAATCGGCGGAACTGCTCGCGATAGACGTCGACGTCGAGTTCGTCTCGGTCCAACTTGGCGATCAGTAGAGCCGCATGGAATAAGTCGACGTCCGTTTCATTTTCGGCGGCAAGAACCTTGGTCAACTCGGCGAGTACTCGCGTTTCGTGCACGGCCAACGCCAATTTGCGGAGTTGCGCCGATTGCTGTTCTAAGCGTTGGGCCAGCTCGCGCAGGGCAAGCATGTTAGCGTCGGCTTGGGGCGAGAGCCGCTCGACGAGCTGCGCGTCGAGAGGACCGGCCGGCGGCACATCGGCGACGAGCTGGCCGAGGTTCTCAATGAATTCGCCGGATGGCTGCAACGACTCCAGTTGCTTGGCTGCGCGGAATCGCTTGAACTCCGCTTGCGTCGTGCGGAATTTGGCTAATCCCGCTCGTCCGGCGGGCGTTTCATCCAGTGCGGCCTGAATCGCCAGGTGATCATTCACATAGCAAAGAACTTTGCCAGGCTCGACGCGCACTTTGAGCAGGTTCCACTCCCCCGCGCGGTAATGGGCGCTCGGTTGTTCGTCGATCACCTGCCAACTAGTGACGTCTGGGCCGCGAAACCGGCTTAATCGCAGCTGGCCCGCGCTAGGATAAAAGCCAAAGTGTTGGTCGGCGCCATCGCTGCCGAACGCGAGGCCTGCTGCTCCCGATTCATCGTCCAACTTCACCGCTACGGCAAGTTCGTAAGGAGCTTCAGGGATCTCCTGTTGCGATAGGCAGAGCGACCGCCCGCCGAACCCGGCGCCGACCCCATCGACAATGATGCGGCCGCCCCGTTGTCTCCAACGGGCGCCGAATAAGGGCTGCCATTGTTTCGCGTCGAGCGCGCCGATAAGCAGCCAACGGTCCATTGAGATTGGATTGGGTTTTTCCAAGAGCGGCTTCAGGCGATTGCTAGGGACCGCGAAACCAAGATTCGCGGTTACTGCCGATTTCATGGTCAGCAATCCATGCACGCGGCCATTCATATCCATCAACGGCCCGCCGCTATTGCCCGGCTCAATCGGAATTGCTAGCTGGATCATCTTGCGGCCGTCAATTTCGCGCTCTCCGGAAACCACCCCCGTGACCACGCTGTGAGTCAAGCCGTGAGGATTGCCGACGGCAACCACTGGCTGGCCCTGCTTGAGCGTATCGGAATCGGCGAGCTCGAGCGGAGAAAGTTCTTCGGCGTTGATGCTCAGCAAGGCCAGGTCGGCGGCTCGATCTGATGCGTGTACGGCCGTTACCTCATATCGCTTTCCATCATGAGCCTCGACGGAAATCGGCCTGGCATCTCCGATAACGTGCAAGTTGGTCGCGATCAGGCCTTTTGCAACGACGAACCCCGTGCCCAAACCTTCGCGTTTCCCATCACGGCCGCTAAAGGTAATAACGACAATCGCCTTGCGGACAGTCTCGACCAGTTTTTCAACGGATGCGTTTGGCGCTGAATTCGGCAGTGGGGAAATCGAACTTGTCGCCCGGCTTTCGTCGGGTATTGGCGGCTCGGCCGCCCCGAGGGAGCGGGTGAAAGTTAAGAGCGTTGCTAGCGCCAACCATGCGAAGGCGTTAAGGGAGCCTGGAAGAACACGGCGACGCATCAAGCACGCTCCCTATATCGAAGATCGAGTAAAACCCATTGGGGCAATTAGGTTTCTCGTTCGAGTATAGCCGGCGGTCAATTTCAGGGCATCATTGCCACGCCGAAGTTGTTCTGACGCCATATTAAAATCGCCATGCGACCTGCTGTTGGCATTGACATGCTGGATATTTGCCATCGATGGCGATGCTTGCAGCGACTGCAGGGATGTTTGCTCCCGACGGGGTTCCCGCTCAACGCCGCGAATGAGTCTCAAGACGGAAACATTGGGAGGTGTGCGCTCATTCGCGCCAGCTAGAGCGGCCGTCTGCTGCCAACGGTTGCACAGTTTTCACAGAAAAATTGCCTCCGGCATAGTCCGCGTGCAGTGCAAGAATCCCGGTATTGATTGAGTGTATTCAATGGCGCAAATCATCTTATGTTAATACTTTAAGGATTCAGTCGACGGCCGCTCGGTGATCGGCGTGGCCACAGGCATCGCGAATGGTACCCGGGTTTATCCCCATCAGGGGGATCGGTCGATTTCTACAGAGTGATTATCTTGTGGGGGGGACGATTCACGGACGGGCGAGGTCTTGGACCGGTTTGCACCGGCGGCGAGCGTACGCTCGCCAGCGGGGTCGGCTCGTTATTCAGCCTATGGCAGGCGCGAGCTTCCCACCTATCGTCTGTTTATTTTTGGGCGCGAAATCGCATGGTCGCCAGCGGTAAGGCGATGCTAGCCCATTCGAGGCGAAATGGCTTCGCCACCTACCAGTACTGCCCATCGTCTGGGCGGCTTAGGACGGCGATATTTTCCATTTATTTTTGTGAGTCGACTGCCTTCGAGGGCCAATCATGGAGCAACAGAAACCTATCCGATTACTGATCGCCGACGATCATGAAGTAGTTCGTTCGGGCCTGAAGAGTCTCGTGGCGGGCACGGAGATCGAGGTTATCGGCGAAGCAGGTACTGCCGACGAATCGGTCCGTCTTGCCGAGGAGCTGCGCCCGGATGTCGTGCTGCTCGATATCCGCATGCCCGACAACGATGGCCTCAACGCGCTCAGCCGCATCAAGCTTAGCAAAGCAGATTTACCGGTGCTGATGCTATCCACGTACGATAATCCGACGTACGTGGCCAGAGCCGTGGCTCTCGGCGCCTGCGGGTATCTGCTCAAAGGGCTGACGCGCGACGATCTGTTGGCCGCAATCCGCCGCGTGGCTGCCGGCGGCGACGCCTGGACGCGAGAGGAATTGCGCCGCGTAACCGGCGCCTTGGCGACTCCGCGCGTGGCGGCCGATGTCGAAGTTCCCCTGACGCAACGCGAAAGCGAAGTGCTGCGTCAACTGGCTTTTGGGCTAACGAATAAAGAAATCGCTCAAGCGCTTGGCATCAGCTACGAAACGGTCAAGGAGCACGTGCAGCACGTGCTGCGCAAAGTTGGCGTCTCGGATCGAACGCAGGCAGCGGTTTGGGCGGTTCGCAAAGGGCTGGTTTAATCCGACGGGCGGCGTGGTAAGATTCGTCCTGAGTCTTTACGCAGCCAATCACTGCCCGAAGCGGAGTATATCCTTGCCCAAATCGACGGACATCCGGCTGCTAAGCGTCAGCAGTGAGAGCGAAAAGATTGTTTATCGCGCACCGATCAAATTCGGCGGGCGCGTGGTGACGGCCGCCACGTTGCTGCACGTGAAGGCCGAAGTGGAAACACGCGACGGCCGACGGGGGCAGGGCCTCGGTTCGATGCCAATGGGCAATGTGTGGGCGTGGCCAACGCAAGACACGCCCGTCGACGATACGTTGGCGGCCATGGTGTTGCTGGGCGAGCGCCTCGTGCGCGATGCAAATACATACCAGGACTGGGGCCATCCGCTCGACATTACCCACGACCTGGCCGCCAAGTATCCGTCGGCGGCGGACGCTGCGACGCGGGCCTTAGGCCTTTCGGAAAAGATGCCGGCACTGGCGCAGCGAGTTGCGGCCAGCCCGCTCGAAGCCGCCATTCATGATGGATATGGCAAAGCGCTGGGACTCAATTCCTACAACGCGCTTGGCCCCGAATTCGCCAACCGCGACCTGGCGGCTTATCTGACCGCCGAATTTGCCGGCGAATATCTTGACCGGTACACGCTTCGCGAGCCGAAGCCTCGGATGCCGCTTTACCACCTCGTCGGCGCGCTCGATCCGCTCTTCGATGCCGATGTGACCGCGCGTCTAAATGACGGGCTTCCGGAGACATTGCCGGAATGGATCACAGCCGACGGACTGACGCATCTCAAGATCAAGCTCAATGGCGATGATCTCGACTGGGATGTCGATCGAGTCGTTAACGTCGAGCGCGCGGCGTCTCAGGCGCAGCAAGCCCGCGGCTGCAAAAGTTGGCACTACTCGCTCGACTTTAACGAGCGTTGCGCCAACGTCGCTTATGTGCTCGAGTTTCTGGCTCGCGTGCAGGAGCGTTCGCCCCAGGCGCTGGCGCGGGTGCAATACATCGAGCAGCCGACGCATCGCGACCTGAAAGCGAACCCCGAGAACCGCATGCACGCGGCTTCGAAAATTAAACCTGTCGTGATCGATGAATCGTTGCTTGACCTCGATAGCCTGATGTTATGCCGTGAGATGGGCTATTCTGGCGTCGCGCTCAAAGCCTGCAAGGGGCACACCGATGCACTGCTGATGGGAGCTGCGGCCCAGAAGTACGGCATGTTCCTCTGCGTCCAGGACTTGACTTGCCCCGGCGCCTCGCTCTTGCATTCGGCAAGCCTGGCCGCTCGGGTCCCCACCGTCGCGGCAATCGAAAGCAATGCCCGCCAGTACTGCCCGGCAGGCAACCGCGGCTGGGACAAGCGCTTTCCCAGCATGTTCCGCGTGAGCGATGGAACGCTGGGGACCGCGGTTCTTAACGGTCCCGGATTAGGATACTAAGCGATTCTTGCTCGGCCTCGCCGCGCGCGAATTGCAGATGCTTGCCAGCGCGTCATTACGCGCTCGCAGTGAACCCGGACGTTCCGGCATTGAAGTCCGGCGACGGGAAGGTTGGAACGCCCAAGGAGCGAACGGGCGCAGCCTGCGCACTCGGCTGGTCGGTGAAACCCGCGACGTGAGGCGAAGGGACCGCGTTTGGGCCATTCCCCAACTGCTCGCAGACCATCCTCCAGGTTTCTCGTTCGATTTCCAAGACGGCCATGGCATCGGCGAGTTTCTTGAGATCGCGATCTCGCTGAGCCTCGAACAGGACGCGCGTAAGATACGCGTACAAGCTTGCCACTTGCGACACAAGTTCGGGGGCCAGTTCCGGCTTCAGGCCTGTAATCAGTTCAACGACAATTCGCTGGCAGCCGGTGACTGCTTCTCCGCCTTCGTAGTAGCGCTCGTTCCGCCAGTGTTCGTCCGCCTGCTTGAGATAACGTATCGCGCCGTCGATGGCCATCCAGCGCAGTTTTTGCGGGGTCGCCGTGAGGACCTGAGTTTCGAAATACGTGTCGC
>JAICIG010000165.1 GCA_025924495.1 Pirellulales bacterium
ACGAAGATTGTACGCGCTGGTTTGCAAAGATGAACGTCCCCTGCTTTACGATCGGCAGTTGGTACGACTTCATGTGCGTCGGCTCGGTGCAGAGTTACATCGGCCGACAGCACCAGGGCGGCCCTGCATCGCGCGGCAGCCAGCAATTGTTGCTAGGACCTTGGCTGCATGGCAGGTTCAAGGAAACCAATCGCACGGGCGAACTGACGTATCCGGAAAACGCCCGCTTTCCGATGGAAGTGCACATGATTCGTTGGTTCGATCGTTACCTCAAAGGCATCGACAACGGCGTCGAACGCGAACCGACCGTGCGCTATTACGTGATGGGCGCCGTCGATGAACCTGGCGCGCCCGGCAACGAGTGGCGCACGGCGGACGATTGGCCGATCGCTGCCGAGCCGACTTCGTACTATCTGCATGCGGGCGGCGAGCTGAAGCCCAAAGCGCCCGAGGCGGAGGACAACGGACGGCAAGCGGCGACCATGTTCCGTTCCGATCCCGAGCGTCCGGCCAGCATTCCCGGCGCGGGCTTTCCCGGCGCGGCCGACGCTCGCAAGTTCGAAGCGCAGGCCGAAGTGCGCACCTTCACCAGCGAGCCGCTCGCCGCTCCGGTCGAGTGGACCGGGTTGGTGCAAGCCGAGCTGTTCGTCTCCTCGTCGGCGCCCGACTCCGATTTCATCGTCCGCGTCAGCGACGTCTATCCCGACGGGCGATCGATCCTGATTATGGACATGGTTCGCCGGGCGCGCTACCGCGATGGCTTCGACAAGGAAGTGTTCATGCAACCCGGCGAGGTTTATCGCGTCGCATTCGACGTCGGCTGGCTGAGCCAGATCTTCGCCCCCGGGCATCGCATTCGCATCACCGTAGCGAGCACAGGCGCGCCATTCTACGAGCCGCAGTCGAATACCGACGCGCCTGCCACGATCGAACCGACCGAGCGCCGCATCATCGCCGAGAACCGCGTCTACCATAGTCGCCAACACGCTTCGCGCGTCATCGCCCCCTTGCCAAAGCAGGCGGCGGCCGCCGGCAAGTAGCGACGCTCCAATCGCCGCGCTGTTTTGCCTACCATTGCGGCTGAGTTTTCGACTCGCCTGCCGCTAGCCACAGCAGGCGGCCAGCGAATGCAGATTGATCGCGGCGACGCCTAATTGTGTTTGATCACGGACGCTTCAGCACTACCAGGTAGACGCTCGAGCCGGGCTGCGTCTTGAATTCAACGGGACGCTGCTTCATGGCGGTGTTGGTCGAGACGCAGATCTTCAGCTGCTCTTTGCTCAACTCGTAAATGCCCCACATGCTCTCGCCGTTGAAGACCCCGAAGGCGTCTTCATTGGGTTTAAAGTCGGCGGCCTTCGGGGTCGCCTCCGGACTCAAAGTCATCGTCGTGCCGACGATTTCCTTCGCGCCCGCTTTGACCAGACTCATTTTATCTTTGTCGACGCGCACCAGCACGTCGCTCAACACATCGTTGACCAGATCGTTCGTTACATTCTGGCCATCCGCCTCGATCGAGTCGATCTTCCAATCGCCTTGCATCTGCTTGATATCGTCTTCCGCTTTGTTTGTCTTGTCCGCGTCCGCTCCTAAGAACAGGCACGCGGTCAGCGCGAGAAACAGCTGGATTTTCATAAAGAACTTCCTTGCAACAGGCGTTAAGGGCGAACGAGGCTCGAGAGCTTGGTTGCCAAAATCTTACCGCCCCCCAGGGCGTGGCTCAATTGTCTGCGTCGATCCAGCAAATGTGCAGCGCTCGCCGCAGGCCAAGCCTGAGAAATGGGCGTATAACGCTGCGTCCGGCCAACAAGATTCATGGCTCCGATTGCGGCGGCCGAGCTAGCATGTAGCCGCTGAACATGCGAGAATTCTTCACATGGCGTGAGAAAGACGGCGACAAAAAGCGTCGCCAGTGTTCTACATAACTCGGCCAGCTCAGTTCAGTTTGAAAGCGCTGTCATTGGAGTGATCTAGGCCATGTCTCGCCCACAGTTCAGTATTCGCAGTTTGCTCTGGCTCACGCTGGTCGTGGCGTTGGCGCGCACAGTCGAGCCGCCGGCTTCGAAATACCTGCGATCGCCAGTCCGGGCGATTCTTGGCGGCGTCACACCCAGGATTATCGTGCAACAGGAAGCAGAGCTGGTTGACATGTCCCCCGAGAGCCAGCCGCCTTCGTCTTCGTCGCCAGCCGCCACCTGATTGCTGGGCTGCGGCGCTCGCAGCACCTTTTCTCCGCTCAAACATTTGTGTCGACTCAAAAAAGCCTCGGTTGTGGAGCACACCCATGAACGGCGCGTATCGATCCCCTGACGAAGTTCGCAGGACATATCACAGCGGGTTCATCACCAAGAAAGTCTTTTCGCCGGAACGGATGCTGACCAAGGCCGACCGCGGCGTCATCGACCGGCAAATCATCTTTGAAACGGCGCTGTGGCAGCCGCCCGCCACGGTCACGGTGCGGACCAATGTTTACGGCTGGGGCCACGATATCGCAGGGAGGTTCGCCCACGGACGCTGGACGTTTACGTTGCCGGGCGCGGATTTTCCGGCTGGCTTTCACATGAAGCTGATTCTCGATGACAAGTTCTGGATGGTCGGAGGCGACGTCTGGATCGACAAACGCGAAATGGATCACTGGTTTAATGACGGCGCCGCCTGGTTCGCTTATCAGATTCAATTCAAAACCAACCGCTGGAAGCCGAACAATCTGATCACGTTGCGGAACGACGTCGATGGCTGGGCCCGCGACATCTACGGAACCTTCCGAGGCGACTCGTGGATCTTCTTGCTCGACCGAGCCTATTACCCAGACAACTTCCAGGCCAAGCTGGTAGCCGAGCGCTCAGTCTATATGAACGGCGCCAATCTGGCGCTGACGTCAAGCGCTCCGTACGTCACGCTCGATGATCAGACGGCCGACTTCGCGGCGGCGCCAAATGCTTTTGTTCACGGCTACGACAACTTCCTTCCGCTCGACACGCCGATGGAGCCGTTGACGCTGCGTTCTGTCGGCCGCGAAGACGAAGAGTTCGATGTCTTAATTATCGGCTCCGGAACCGGCGGCGGTACGTTGGCCGATGCGCTGTCGAACCAAGGCGTGAAAGTGCTCGTGCTCGAGGCCGGCGGCATCCGCTATCCGCTGCACTTCAATGAGTTGTCGCGGAGCGAAGTCGATATCGAAGGGCGCGACCAGCTCGGGCATTACAACAACCGGGGAAATCCTTACTTTACAATGGGGGTCCACTTCAATCTGGGCGGACGGTCGGTCTATTGGTCGGGCGTAATTCCGCGGATGCAACCTTGGGAATTCCGCAATGTCTGGCCGACGGTCGTGTGCGATTATCTGCTCAATGCGCCGCCAAGCGGACTCAGCGGCTACGACCGTGCCGAAGACCTGATGAATAAGCAGAAAACGCTCGGACCCTTCGCCGAAAGCGTCTGCACGTTCTTGAATATGCAGCTTGCCGGCAGTTTTATGGCCAGCGAATTGCCAAGATCGATGGACCAGCCTGACATTAACGATGCCGGCGTGCTGCAGAACGTCGTGCGGCGAACAACGGGCGGGTTTTCGACAACCGATCTGTTGCTCGACTCGCTTGGGTTCTCCGACAGCGCGGGAAGAAACAATATAAGAGTCAACTTGCAGCACCTGGCGACTAGCATCGAGACATCAGGGCGCGAGGCTACGGCGGTGGTTTGCCAGGACCTGGCGGGCAATGTCGAGCGCCGTTATGAGGCGAAAATCGTCGTGCTCGCCTGCGGTTCACTCGAGAGTCCGAAGTTAGCGCTCAATAGCGGCCTTGTCGATCCCAACGGCAAAATTGGCATTGGGCTGACCGATCATCCCGCGTACTTCTATGTAAATCATCACGAGCTTCCGACGACTGGCCCGTTGGCCTGGCTGGGAGATCCGGGCGGCCACGCTAAAATTATCGTGCGTCCTGTGGAATCTGATCTGAATAACCACGCGTATTACATCGAGATGCTGATCAATTCGAAGTACTGGGACGCACGGCATGCGGACGACGTGCTTTGGCGTCATCTGGTCGACAATGGCCAACCGTCGCGGGTTGAGGTCAAGTTCATCTTCTCCAGCCCCTTAATGGACTCCAATAAAATCGTCGCCCATGGAGCGGGCCAGAAGACCGACGTGTACGTAGCGGAGAACAAATCCGCCGATGCCTACAAGCAGGAAATGGTCGTCGCCAGAAACCAGGTGCTCGGCGCGCTGGGCGTTACCGGGTTGAGCACGAGTTGGGTCGCGGACGAATGGAGCGAAGGGATTTATGGCACTGTGAACCACGCTGGCGGCACGCTGAGGATGAGCGACGACGGTAGCGGCGTGCTCGACGAAAACTTGAAGTTCCTGGCCTACGACAACCTGTACTGCTGCGACGTGTCGGCGTTCCCCTCGATTCCGGCGGCGAACCCGTCGCTGACATTGGCGGCGTTGGCCTTGCGGTTGGCCGACACGCTGGCCGCCGCGCTCCAATCAGGGCATGCTCCTGGCCACGCGGAAACCGTCGGCGCCGGTGTGGCTTGATGGCGAGGTCCAGATGACCGACGTCGAATCGATTACTTCTGGATCGTTGAGATAGGTGCCGCCCCGCAACGGGCGATAAAACTCGTCGGTTGCCACGTCGTCGCGGCCGGGCTCAAAAGCCAACTCGGCGCCTTGACCGCTCACCCGGTTGTGGCACCATTCCCAGACATTGCCGTACATGTCGAACAGTCCCCAATCGTTGGGACGCAGCGAGGCGACAGGGCGAGATCGTACGCCTGAGTTCGACATCGACCATGCATACCGGTCGAGCAATTCAGCGGCGTCTCCGATGGATAACTGCGAACGGCTGCCGGCGCGGCACGCATATTCCCATTCGGCGCTAGTGGGCAGTCGATAACCAGTCAAGGAGAGCGAGTTGGCATTGACGCGCATGCCTGGGGCGTACTCGCCCGCTGCATTCGGCGCGTAGCACCATTGATCTTCCGAAATGCCGGTTTCCTGGCTGAGCCAGTTGCAGTAGGCGGCCGCATCGTACCACGACACTTCATTGACTGGGCAGTCGTCGGTCTGCGCTGAACGTTTATCGAACGGATGATCGGGTCGAAAGCGAAGGAACTCGGCGATTGTCACTTCGCATGCTCCTAGAGCGTACCGATATGGCACGCCGACCGTGCGCGAAGCACCCGACGCGTCGCTCAGCGTTAGCTCGCCCGGCGACACAACGACTAGCCGCACGGAAGACGGCTGCGGATCTGTCTCGGATCGGTCGGGCAGTTGCTGCCAATGCTTCAATACCCAATCCACGGCGGCGCGGAATCCGTCATCGGCGTCTGCGTCGCGACGCCAGGCGAGCAACTCCTGTGCGATGCGTTGGCGGTCTTGCAGTCGCAGGCGAGACCGGCCCAAGTCGCCCAGCACGAGCGCCAAAGCTCGCCGAATCGAGCCATCAGGTTCTTGATTCAACCGTTCTTCCACGGCGCGCGTATCGACTCCCATGCTGCCTAATCGCTCGATCAGGTAGGTGCGCAAAGTCGGCGAGGAGGTCTGCCGCAGCAGCGGCCAGACCTTGCTCCATTGTCCGGCCAGAGCCAACGTCGCGGCGATATTCGCCTGCTGTCGAGCCGCCAACCCGGCCTGGGCTTGGTCCGCGGCGGCATCTGCTCGCAGCGCGGTCTCCAATGGCCGGAAACCGTCCGGCTCGCCCGTGGCGAACTCCGCGTAGGCCTCAGCTAATTTCCGCAATTCATCGGCGCCCGAAGCTTTGGCTACGGATGCCGCCAGCGGTTCGATGAGCGTGCGGCTGACGGGCTTCAGCGCTCGGATCCACTCGTATCGATAAAGCGCATTTTCGGTCATCAGGCAGTCGATGATGTCGGCGGCTGCAGCTTTCCAGCGGCGATCGCCGGCGGCGGTTCCGGCGAGAAACACCGCCGCGCGCAGTCGCCCGCGCGAATCGGCATTCCGATCCGCGACGAGTTTCCATAGCCGCCCGTCCGCCTGCCCGGGCCGATCTTGCATCGACGTGCGGATTGCCAGGGCTTCCACCGGAGTTGCGTTCAACAAGCGCTCGAGCAGGTAGTCGGACTGGCCCGGATCCACCGGCAACAGCGCCATCGCCAGATGTAATTCGCCGCGCTGGTCGTTCGTCCGGCGGGCCTCGGCCAGCAAGCGTCTTAAGGGCGCATTCAGCCAGCGGCGATGTGAAGCCATATCCCGCACGACGCCGGGCACGTCTTCGGTCGGAGAATGCAACAAGGTTTCGAGCTTGTGCTCCGATCGCACTCGCCCCAGTTGCTGCCAGCCGAGACCCGCCAGCAGCGCCGAGCCAACCGCCAGCCAGGAGCCCCGGACGGCGAACCGCCAGCCGGCTTGCCGCATCATCTTGCGTTGCATCGGCGACCAGTTGCGGCGGGTCGTCAGCAACGAGATTGCCAGCCATTCAATCAGCGAGGGGAGCCGCCGGGGCTCGGGCCGGGCATTCCACACGGCCGCTCGGTCGGCCAGCAACAATTCAGCGCGTCCTCGGCGCGTTTCCTTTAGCTGGCGCGTGAGCCATTCCCAGAGCGAGGGCACGAGATAATCGTGCGCCAGTTGATAGAACTTTTCTCCCGGCCGCCCGCGCGCCGTGGGCTCCTCCTCGGCGTCTCTTCCGGCCGGATCAGTCGGCGTAATCAGTCGCAACTCACCGTCGAGAATCCGGAGCAGGTCATCGAAGTCAGCGGGCCGACCGGCATAGCCTGAGGCTTCGAGCAGATCAAAATATGACCGCATGTGTCCCTTGATGGCCCAGCCCGATTCCGGCAACAAGGCGCTCAAAACCGCGCGCACCGCTTTCTTGTGATAGCGGTGTTCCGGCGGGGCGGTCTTAGCGCTGAACGTTTCGTTGAGGAAAGTCACGCCGACCCCTTCGGTCCCGCCCATTTTCTTGAGCGTTTCCGTGGTCCACGCCTTATCCTTCATCATTTCTGCAAACAGAGCCAATCGCACCGGGATGATTTTTTCGTCCTCCGCCAGGCCGGCCACAGCCTGATCGAGAAACTGATGCTGATCCTTGCTGTTGTCGTCAGGCTTTCTCGGCAGCTTGCCAAAGGCCCGGCCAAACGCGGCCAGCACCTTCCGCGCGTGATCCTGGTCAAATAAATCGACGGCCGCCGAATTGTGGCCTTCGACGACGCGGACCTCCAATTCGCGCATGAACCGCGTGGCCGCCATCCAGAAATCATCACGCACCATGATGATGCACTGCAGGTGTTCGCCATCGCATTGTCGTAAAGCCTCGACGAGTGAAGATTGCTGTTCCTCGTTCTTGGCGTGCAGCCATTGCTCGAATTGGTCGAGTACGATCAGCACCTTGCGCCCCAGAGGCAGGCTGTGAGAGCAGCGCAGTTCTCGCAGCGTTTCCTTCAGCGATAGCGTCCGCGGTGCGTCGGCGCATTTCCTGCGCAGCCCGTTGAGCAGTCGCGTTTCGGTGTCCTGTGCGGTCGCCTCGACGTAGATCGCAGTCACTGTTTCGGAGAGCCGGGGCAGTAAGCCCGCCTTCACCAGCGACGACTTGCCGCATCCGCTCGGTCCGTAAGCCAACCCCACAGAGAACGTCTTTTCCGCATCGCTCTCTTCGACCTGCGCCTTCCAGAAGCGGATGCTGTCAGGCAGGCCGTTTCGGTCTCGCGGTCCGGGCAAGAGCTCGAGGAAGAACTCGGCATCGTGCTCGTCGAACGACCGCAGTCCTTTGGGAACGATGCGAGGGTGCCGCGCTGAGGCAGCGTGCTCGACGGGCGGCGCGGCGTCCGATGCACGGGCGGGCAGGTTCGCCGCTGCAGGGCCTTCCGGCGGCGCCGGTTGCCCGGCCGCTGCGGCGGCCGATCCGCGCTCGAGGAAGCACCGCAGATCATCGGCCAGGTCCTTGGCGGTCGTGTAGCGCTCGGCGGCCCGCTTGGAAAGGGCCCTGAGGCAGATGCGTTCCAGCTCCTTCGGAATCTGATCGTCAATCTGACGCAGCGGTTTGGGCTCGCGCGAGGCGATACTCTCCAGCAGTTCACCCTGCGTGTCTCCGCGGAACGGCCGGCAACCTGTCAGCATTTCGTAGAACGCCACGCCCAGGCTGAAAACATCGCTGCGTCCATCCACACGATGCCCTTCGCCGCGCACCTGCTCGGGACTCATATATGCGGGCGTGCCGGCGTAACGGCCAGCGTCGTGCGCTTCCTGTTCGCGCAAGGCCACGCCGAAATCGACGACAAATGGCTGCCCGGAACGGTCGATGAGAATATTGCCCGGCTTGACGTCGCGATGAACGATGCATTGCTTATGGGCGTAATGCAGAGCCTCGGCGATCGTCGCCGTCAGTTTGGCCGCATCTGAGTAGCGCAGGCGCCCCTGCGCGAGTTTCTCGGCCAGCGTGAGGCCGTCAATGAATTTGGAGACGATGTAGTAGGGAAAATGCTCGGTGCTGCCGACGTCGTAGACGGGCACAATGTTCGGATGAGCAAGTCCGGCCACCAGACGCGCCTCGGACAAGTAGTGTGCAGCGTCGTAGGCGCTGGAAATCAAATTCGGATGCGGCGTCTTAACGGCGACATGCCGCTCCAACTGACCGTCGTAAGCCAGGTACACCAACCCGAAGCGGCCTTGCCCCAGCACGCGCTCGACGCGATACCGTCCGATGCATTCGCACATTCCAGGCTGGCCCGTTCCTGCCGGCATCTCTCTGTCGGCGAGCGTGGCATCGTTGAGCGCCAGCGAGTGCTGCGGCCGAGGTGAGACGATCTTCGGCTCGGAAGGGCTGCTCGGCGGGAGAGACGCTGGATCGCTCATCGGGCTCGCTCGGGCGGTCGTGCAATATCCAAGTTGGTTTCTTCAAAATGTCCTGCCCAGGCCAATTCGGCGCGCTGCCGTTTCAGCCGTTATCGCGTGCAAATACTAGCAAACCGTTCGCCGGAATCGTCACTGCCGCCGAATTCGGCAGGTCATTGAGGGGCGGACCGTCGGCGACAATCGATCCGCCATTTCCTGCGACGATCGGGTTGACCCAATTGTCGTAAACGTCGCTGTTGAATACTTCCAGCCAGCTGCCCGCGCCGGGAAAGCCGAGCGGATAGCCGTAGTATGTAGATTCGTTCAGACTGGCGACCACTACCACGTCGCGGCCGAAGCCCTCGACCCAGCGTTGAAAGGCCAGGACGCGGTGATCGTTATGGACATAGTAGGCATGGAAGCCGCCGCCGCGCAGCCCGGGCAGGCGCCGTCGCAAGGCAATCAGCTCTTGCGTAAAGCGAAGAAAGTCGACCATCGGCTTCTCACCTGCGATCAGGCCGTCCCACCAGATCAGGCTGTCCGGGAAGTATTCCGGGTTATCGCTCCATGGTTTGTCTTCGAAGAACTCTTGGCCCATGAACAGCATAGGGATGGTCGGCCCCGTGAGCACCAGGCCGAGCCCGACGCGCGACCGGCTCCGCGCGCGCCAAGACCAGTGATTCGACGGATCAGCGAGCGCAGGAATGCGTTGACCACGTCCAGGCTCATCGTAGACTTCGTCGTGGCTCTCGAGATAGGCGACAGCCTTCCACCAGGCGGGATAGCCGCAGGGATAAAGATTATTGGCGATCGAATCCATGTCAATGCGGGCGCTCGCGCCGTCGGCGGCCTGCCCGATGGCGCGGCGGATGCTTTCGCGCAGACCATCGTGCCAAGTGGCGTCGAAGCCGGCGCCGCCGGAAGCGCGGTCGCGCGTTGCATCGGCGTTGACAGGCCAGTACTCCGCGACCTGGAAATCTCGAGCATTCATTTCCCGCACGCTATCGGTCAGATCCTGGCAAAATGCCCAGCCGTTTGCACTACTGCTGACGATCACGTTCGCATAATCGTAGCGAAAGCCATCCACGTGGTATTCGCGCGCGAAGAAAATGGCGTTATCGATCAGAAATTGCCGCACCTCCTGTTTCCAGAAAGCGAAGATCGGCCCGGCGTTGTCCTGATCGGTGAAGTAGAGGCTGCGGTTCTTGTCGCCGGGAATCTCGCGATCGAAAAAAAACAGGCCTTCGTCTTGGCCTTCAATACTGCTGCCTGCATGGTTGTAGACCACGTCAAAAATCACGGCCAGGCCGAACAAATGACAGAGGTCGATGAGGACTTTGAGCTGATGACATCCAATGGCGAGTTGCTCTCGCGGCATCGGGGGTTGCCCCTGGCGCGCCAATAATGCGTTCACCTTCGCCAGGTAGCCGTCTAACTCGGCATCCTCGACGAAGTATTCCATCTCCGGCGAAAAGAGATCGGAGCCGTCGTAGCCAAGACTGCGGGGAGAGGCATACTCGGCAATCGGCAGCGGCTCGACGGCATTCACGCCCAGCGCGATCAAGTAGTCGATTCGGTCGAGCACGTCCAGGAATTTCGCCACCCGGTGTTCGCGGTTCGGGCCGAAATAGGCGCCAACGTGAAATTGGTATACGACTAACGCGCTGAAGTCGGGCGCCAGCCAGCTTTGGTCGTGCCAGCGATAGGCCGCTGGATCGCGCACCAGGCAGTTGCTGTTCGGATAAGGGGGCGTGGGCGCGAGATCGCGAGCATAAGGATCGCGTTTGTAACCCGATGAGCCGTAGCCCTCGACATAAAACTTGTACGCTTCGTCCGCCTGCACTCCAGGCATGAATCCGCTCCAGTAACCGTGAGCGTCTTTAACGAGCAGGCTGGCGTCGTCTTGCGCCCAATGATTGAAGTCGCCGCTGGCGTACACCGCCTTGGCCCCAGGCGCCCAGACGCGAAACGTAGCACCATCCCGGGCAAGCGTGAGGTTCGCTCCCATCGGCGTCGAAGCATTGATGTGTTGCTGAGAGCTTGGCACAGTTCGGTCTCTGAGCCCCGACCGCTGACTCACTCGGTTTTATTATCGCCGTTACGATGGCGAGCTTCCAGAGTCGACGACCCGATCCTGGAAAGGAAACGTCGACTTCGTGACGTCGAGCTGGGATTTGGCTGTGATCATCTGGAATGCACGATCAGCCCTAGCGACATTCGATGACCAACTCGGCGGCTCAGAATTCTCACCATGCTCTTCTTGAGTGCGGACAACAATCTGCTGATAGCGGAAATCGCCGCACGGCAGAGCTCCATGCGAGCCAGCAGGCGACGCGGAATTTTCTATTTATTTTCCGCATTTTTGTGGACGCGCCGGGCCCCCAGATAGCAGCGGCTGTTACCACCGAAGTCCTGGCTAGCAGACAGGTAAGGAGTAACCATTTTGTTGACTTTAACTACATACAATCTGCATAATGTAGGCTTACGCAGACAGCCGGTCTATTACTTTCTGAACCGGCGGAAGCTCTGCGATGGAACATTCGGAAAGAGGCCCCAAAATGTCAGATTCTTGCGCTGAAGGTATGCAATGTGGGCGGTCAGCAACCGCTCGAGTTCGTAGCGCGTTTACGCTGGTCGAGTTGCTTGTCGTGATTGCCATCATTGGCATCCTGATCGCCCTGTTGTTGCCGGCGGTGCAGGCGGCGCGCGAGGCGGCACGGCGGTCGCAATGCGTCAACAACCTGAAACAATTGGGCCTCGGCCTGCAGAACTATCACGACGTCCAACGCGCCTTTCCGCCCGGTTGCACCGGAACGACGACCGGCACGGTTAATAACAGCGGCCGGATCAGCCCTTTCATTCCGCTGCTTCCGTACATGGAACAAGCCGCCTTATATGATCAGATTCGCGCCGGGGGGAATGGAGCTCCGCCCTATGGTCCGGCCGGGTGGAGCAGTTGGGTGAACTGGAATGTCCAGGTCCCGGGCATCCTCTGCCCCTCTGACACCAGAGCGCAGCCGGCGCCGGGCGCCGTCGGGGAAAACAACTATGCATTCAGCCATGGCGACTCGATCAACAACATCTATTTGTGGAACACCGATCCGCAGGTCTGGGCCCGCGGAATGTTTACCAACAGCAGGAGCGTCACGCTCGCCATGGTGACCGATGGCACGAGCAACACGATCATCGTCAGCGAGCGGCTGCGCGCGAATTTCGGGGCCAGCGGGGGAGCGACGAATGTCAGCGTTAAGACGGGTTTGATTCCTCAACTCGCGGGTGTTAATACGAGCCCGGGCATTTGCCTGACGACCGCCAACGGCCCCTACTACGCCAACCCGTCGCAAGCGGTCGGATATTTCGGCACGAACTGGACCGATTGCGAGACGATGCGTTGCGGATTCAACACGGTTTTGCCGCCCAACGCTCCTTCCTGCAGCGTGGTCAACACGTTTTGCTCGGGTTGCGGTAATCAGGACGCGCAAGGGGGCACGTTCTCGGTGTCGAGCAACCACCCGGGCGGCGTCAATGGAGTTATGGTCGACGGTTCGGTGCGCTTTATCAACGAAGGAATCAATACGGGCAACTTGGGCATGGCTGAAGTCAGCAGCGCAGGTCCCAGCCCCTATGGGGTCTGGGGAGCCATGGGTTCCAAGAGTGGAGACGAAGGCGCCATGAACAACGCCCTCTAGCATTCGACGCTTGGCGCAATTTGCTTGGCGCAATTTGATTGCCCAGTGGTTCGTTATTCAATGGCGCCCCGCAACAAATAGCGGGCGCCTTTGGGCGAGTGCTGGGCGGCATGTTCTATGTACGTTCCGCATGAGGCACAGGGCGCTAATGAACCGCTTTTGGCGCACCCAATGGGGCCTGCCTTGCATTGGTTTGCACTCGCTTTTAAGCTGGGCCGGTCGCGGGTTGATCGTGAGAGCCGCCACTTGAGCGGTTGGCCGGCGACCGCCGTGCCGGCGTGTGGCGGATACTGCCGGTGCGGTCGTTTCCATGGAGTCCGCAATCTCGCAGCCGATTCCGGAGCTCTCTCAAAACTCTCACGGCGCGGACCTGCGCCGCCACATGTTCAAGATTTCCAGCGCCCCCAAAGCTTGCGACCGTCTCGCTCCGCCGCTATTCTCCGGCCAATGGCTTGCTTGAGTTGCCTGAGGGCAGACTGAGCGGTTGGGACGGCAAACGGCGGAGTTTCGATGAATAGCCAAGGTTATTTTGCGGCCGAGAATCCCAATGCTGCGGAACGAGAGCGCCTGCAAGCTCTCAGCCACATTTTCGATCCAGTCACAAAACGGCGGCTCACAGCGGTAGGAATAGCTAATGGGTGGCAATGCCTGGAGGTCGGAGCCGGCGCCGGGTCGATGGCGCAGTGGATGAGCGACCGGGTCGGCGCGCAAGGCCGCGTCGTGGCTGCCGATCTCGATCCTCGCTTTTTGCATGCTTGCCAGCGGCCCAATCTCGAAGTGCGGCGTCACAATATTCTCGCCGACGAACTGGAGCGCGGCCGCTACGACCTGGTGCATTGCCGCGCGCTGCTGATGCACTTGCCCGACCCTCAGTCGGCGTTGGCCCGCATGGCTGCGGCCGTCAAGCCCGGCGGATGGCTGGCAATTGAAGAAGGGGACATGAGTTCGTACGCCGCAGCGGAACCGATGCATCCGCGAGCTGCGTCGTTCGATCGCATCTCGCATGCGATCACGGCGGCCGTACATGCTTCGCGCGCGATGGATTGCTATTTCGGCCGTCGCGTCCGCGAGCTCGTCGAGCAACCGGGCTGGGCCGAATGCGGACACGACGGCGCCATGTTCGTCCATCGCGGCGGCGAGCCAGGAACTCGCTTCTTCCAGATGAGCAGCCGCATGATCGCTGACAAGCTGGTCGCTGCGGGCATGCTGAGCGACGCCGACCGCCAGGAGCACTACCAGGTTTATGAGGATCGAAGCTTCAGCTTTGTCGGCATGACGCTGTTTGGCGCGTGGGCCAAATGGGTGGAGTGAGGCGCAGACGAGCCGGGGCGCGCCTCACTTTTCGGTCCGACGCCGGAAACTCATGGTTTTCATTTCCATGGCAAGATTACGCAGTTTGTGCAAAGGTTGTTCGCCATGGCTCGCCCTGCTGCTCGCGACGGCGCCTTCATTTGCAGGCGACTGGCCGCACTGGCGCGGACCCAACCGCAACGATATCGTGGACGAAGCCTCGGGCTGGTCGGCGGAAGGTTGGCTGAGTGAGACACCAACCTGGCGCGTGAACGGTGATCGCGGCGCAAGTTCTCCGCTAGTCGTTGGCGGCAAACTCTACGTCATGGGCTGGAACGACGGTCGCGATACGATCTATTGCCTTGATGCCGCGAGCGGAGAAGAAGTCTGGCGGCAGACCTATGCGTGTCCGCAATACGGCCGCCGCGCCACAGGCGACGAAGGATTGTATGGCGGTCCGATCTCGACGCCCGAGTTCGACGCGGCGACCGGCCTGCTCTACACGTTGAGCGTCGATGGCGATCTGAATTGCTGGAACACTGCGCGCAAGGGCGAGCGCGTCTGGACTTTGAATCTCTACGCAACCTACAACGTTCCACGGCGGCCGCGCCACCGTCGCTCGGGCTTGCGCGACTATGGATATACGACTGCCCCGCTTGTCCATGGCGATTGGCTGATTGTGGAGGTTGGCGCCACTGAAGGCTCGCTGATGGCCTTCGACAAGCGCAGCGGCCGGCGCGCGTGGGCCAGCGAGTGCCGCGACCCCGCCGGGCACACAGGCGGCCTGGCGCCGATGAAAGTGGCAGGCGTCGATTGCGTCGCCGTGCTGAATTATCGAGGCCTGATCGTCGCACGACTGGATGCCGGCCACGAAGGTCACACGCTCGCCGACTACGAATGGACCACCGACTTCGCCAACAACATCGCCACGCCCGCAGTGTCGGGCAATTCGGTGCTGATCACCTCCGAATACAATCACAACGCCATCTGCCGGCTCGATATCGGATTGGATGGGGCGAAGAAAGCCTGGGAGCAACCGCTGGCTTCGAAGGTCTGTAGTCCGCTGATCGATGGCGACCGCATCTTCTGGGCCTGGCGCGAAGCTCACTGCCTTGATTTTTCCACGGGGAGCGAACAATGGTCGGGCGGCGCCTTTGGCGACGCCGGCTCGTGCATCCTCACCAGCGATCGCAAGTTGATCGTCTGGGGCGGCCGCGGCACGCTGGCTTTGATTGACTTGAACGGCAAGGGCAAATCAGCGTACGTCGTGCGTGCTCGACGCGAGATTTTATCGTCAACGGACGCCTGGCCCCACGTCGTTCTCGCCGGCGGCCGGCTCTATTTGAAGGATCGCAACGGCGAACTCGTGTGCTTCGAACTGTAAAGCGAAAGCCTCGCCATCGGTCGCAGCGTCTGCGGATGCTCGCCGCAGCTTAGATCTCGGCGCCCAGATCGTAATGCTGCAGGTCTTCGCGGACGCCGCCCATGCCGTCGCCGACGCTGCGATAGTCGTCGACGATTTCGATCGCGCGCAAGTACTTTACCATCTTGAAGCCAAGCTTGGTTTCGAACCGCGGCCGCAACGGCGCTCCATGTTGTATTGGCAGCGCAACGCC